>CACJBM010000004.1 GCA_902591645.1 uncultured Verrucomicrobiota bacterium
AATGATTAATCTCATTGGCTCTTTCCAGTCCGATGCATGCATTTAGTAGCTTGGGCATGATAATAAGAATCTGATCGTGTCTGGAATTGATTTAGATTTAATTTCCAGTATCGCTGTCACGGCTGGTTCCGTGATAATGGATATTTATGGGCGTGACTTTGAAGTGGATTTCAAATCCGATCAATCGCCTCTCACTGAAGCCGACAGTCAGGCCAATGCAGTTATAATGGATGCTCTCTTTACCCATTATCCAAAGATCCCGATTATTTCAGAGGAGAACAAGGAAGTTGCTTATGCTGAACGTTCTGAATGGGAGCAGTTCTGGCTCGTTGATCCTCTGGACGGAACCAAGGAATTCATCAAGAAAAACGGTGAGTTTACCGTTAATATTGCACTCATCAAGAAAGGGTTTCCCGTTGCCGGCATCGTATATAGACCGGTAGAGAGGATCTCCTATTCTGCCGAATCAGGCTCCGGTGCATTCAAGACATTAATTGGAGGTGAAACTCAAAGGATCCTTAATGAAAGGCATTACTTGGATGAAGAGAAGGTTTCAGTCGTTGCTAGTCGTTCTCATCTTACACCAGAAGTGGCAGATTTTGTTGAGGGGCTAAAGGAATTGGGAAAGGAAGTGGAGCTTATTTCTGTAGGGAGTTCTCTTAAGTTGTGCCTTGTTGCAGAAGGGTCAGCAAGCGTTTATCCACGTTTCGGACCGACCATGGAATGGGATACTGGCGCTGCACATGCCGTGGTGTTGGAATCTGGAAGAAATGTGATAAATCATGAGACAGGTGAATCGTTAATATATAATAAGCCATCACTGTTGAATCCCTGGTTTATTGTTGAGTAATCTTGAGGAAAGAAATTGAAAAAGAAGATAATTTGCAGGAAACCTTTTTTGGAACTTATTTTTATTTAATATGAAGGTCATTGTCATAGGTGCTGGATTTGTGGGTAAGCCTCTCTGTGATCTTATGGAAGGGGCAGGTCATCATGTGGTTCGTGTGACTAGAAATGGGGCGGATAGTTCAGTGGCATGCGACGTTTCCAATCTCGAATCTTTGACGATGTTAAAAGAAGGAAAGGGAGCAGCTGATATTGTCATTCATTGTGCCAGTTCTGGGGGCATTGGAACGGACCGTGCGATTCGTTATCAGCAAGTATATGTGGATGGTTGTAATAATATAATAGAGACCTTTCCAGATTCTCGTTTTGTATTTGTTAGCAGTTCAAGCGTGTATGGTCAGAGAGATGGTTCAGTAGTTGATGAGGAATCAATTGCGAAGCCTCTTTCTGTTACTAGCCAATTGCTTCTTCGAGCTGAAGGAATTACTTCTGAGTTTGGAGGCTCTGTTGCTCGATTAGCTGGAATCTATGGTCCTGGAAGGTCCTACCTATTAAAGAAATACATTGAGAAGAATTCGCAGATTGATGGAAACGAGTCTGATTCAGATGGTCGTTGGATCAATCAGATTCACAGAGATGATGCAGCTAGTGCATTAGCTCATATGGTTGAGAAATCTGAGATGAATGGAATTTACAATGTTTGTGACGATACGCCGATGCTGCAGAGGTTCTGTTATGAGGAATTTGATCGCCGTTTTAAACAGGGATTACCGGAAGTCAAACCAGCCATTGAAAGTAAGGCACGGGGTTGGACTCATAAGAGAGTTTCTAATACTAAACTTAAGGAGACTGGATGGGTTCCTAAGTACCCTTCATACTTTGATGCTCTGGACAAAGATAACGAATTGTTATCCTCCATCATAGGTGTTTAAGACCTATACTCAGATTTGTATTTTATTCTAGGCGAGGACAGGTTTGATAACGTTCGCGGGTCTTACGTCAGTTCGATGGAATGAATTTCTTTCGGGAAAATAGCTGTGCTAGGGTTTTAAAATTATTTTAAATAATTTTAAATCTAGAAATCGTTCAAAAAGAGATGTCAAAACTTGTTCAAAACTTGTTCAGTGGTTTTAATCGGATAAAATAAAAACAGTTTTTAGTAATGTTAGTAAACTAGTTGCTAAGATTTTAACGGGAGGTTACCTTTAATAAGTGGAGAAATTAAGTAAGGCTCAAAAGAAGAAAGTCGATCAGATTGCGACAGTAGAGACGCAAGGAGATAGAGGTCATAGAGGGCGATTCTTAAAGCGTAAGTGCGCGGATCATGGATATCCTTCGCTTGCTGATGGGAAGAGTGTTCAGAGGACAGGAACAGGGTCTAAACAGAAGGTTTATCAGGTTTTATGGGCTAAGAGGGAAGAAGCGGGTCAGATGATAGAGGCTTATAAGACGTTAACGTCTCTAGAAAGGGAACAAATTTTGAATAGAGCCGCAGAGGTGAAGGCAAAGGGTCAGAATCCGTTGGATGCAATGACTTTAGGTGCTGGCAAATTGAATACAGAAACCGAATATGATGATATTCCAATCGGCACATTCTGGAAAGACTATGTTGCTGATAAGACTAGAGGTAAAAATATCGAGGATAAAGTCTGGAAATCGCCAAAACATCTCAAGGAAAATAGATGGTTTTACGAGAAGGAAAAGGATGGGATCTTCAGCCAACCTCTTAGCGTCTTTAGGGATAAGATCAAAGGTCGGAAACAGTTGGAGTTAATGTTTAAAAGATATGCAACTGAATGGAAAGCTAAGAAAACCTGTAAGTTAAAATTAAGTTATATCAGAGAATTTTTAAAATGGATTGAGGAAGGAACTAAGGAAGGCGGGTTTACATTGAGCGGGGAAACCATTGGTGCGATCTGCTCCAGCAAGGCTGTAATCCCGAAAGGAAAAAAAGCATCAAGGGAAAATAGAGCCGCTACGATAGCACAGGCTTGTTCGCTAATAGATGGGATGAGTCATTGTAAATATCGAACCTGTAACAGAGGACGGCCTCCTCGTCCTAGAGCAGGTTACATAGTAATGAAGTTATTCATGGGGGCTAGAAGTGAACTTATCCCACTGTGGAAGTGGTCGGTATGGAATAAGGAGGCAGGTCGGATAGTCATCCCTGCGAATCAGACAAAAGGTAAGGAGGTAGATGTTGAATTTAATGTTTCGCAAATTCCACCTCTAGAGAAATTCCTGCCGTGGGCTTGGGAAATAGATGGTTGTCCCAGCGATAACGAATTCATTACTGGACATCATTGCCATACAGATGGGAATAGGAAGACATGGATAAATATGAACAAGAATATTTTTTCTGTTTCAGAGAAACAAAGGCTCTATGACCTTTCTTCAGAAATTAAACCGAGAGAAACACATCACAATCTGGAGCGTTCAGCATTTATAACCTACGGCAAGATTATGGCAGGTCTCGCAGAATCAGAAAGCATGGAAATTACTAGAGCTACGATTGCAAGGGTGGCAGAGGACGAGACTTGTTGGGGGGACTACGTCGATAAATCAGTCGATGTTGAATCAGCCAAAAAGTTCTTTGAGTTAACGCCAGATAATTATCAGCAGGTTCTTAAAGAAGAGGTCGGGAAAATTGAAGAATATAATGCGCTTCAATTGAAGGCAGGATAACTGGGAAGCTAGTGAAGAGACCACTGTTCTGAAATTGCCTAATACGTTATTCGTTACCGGTATCGTGGGAAGGATTCAAAGGCAATTTAAGAACACAATGCTTCGCATTGGATTTTTTTAATCAGAATGGTAGATCTTCTGCATCATTTTTAAGGATAGGAGATAGAGCTTCGCCTCTGATAATTTCATTTAAATTTGTAGCTCGCTCCCAATCTGAAATTTGATATGGATTTTCAACAGATTGGGTAATTGGGGCATCTTCATCTTTTGTATCAGGCTCTAGTTCACTATGGAGAGATAATAATTCTAAGTAATTTCCTTTTGTCATATAGGGTTGCAATTCAACTTCAATTGCTGATGGCTCTCTTTCATCAGGCTTAAAATAACTAATGCTTTTTCCGTGGGAACCTAAGAGATAAGAAGACTCAAATTCTTTGCTTAACGGAAAACCTTTATAACTGAAATTTTCTTTCTTAGAGACATAGTTAATGGCGTTCTCTTGTGATTGAATAAACACAAATCTAGTTAACTCGGTTTTGCTTTTAGCTTTAGTATAAAATGTTTTTATATACTTATCTTTATAGTATTTAGCGGATACTGTCTCTAGAGCATCATAGACCAATTGCTTATCCAGCTTCTTTGCTATCTGCAAAAGAACGTGACAATGAGCATTGCCAACAGGCCCAAATTCATGGAACAAAGCATAATTGAATTGTTTTGTTTTTAGAGGTAATAAACAACGAAGTTTCCCCAAAATCCGATGCACCGTTTTTGAGCGGTGGGTATATGATGCGCTTGTGGTTCCGTTCCATAACCTAAATTTCTTTGCATGGCCTTTTCTAATAACGATGTGAATATCCCAGTGGTAGCGACTCAAGGTTTCAGACCAACCTTTTAATTCTTCAGCATATTCTTTCCATGCTCTTTGCTGTGCTTCTTCTTGTGAAATCATTGTTTAAAGACACTAAAAATAGATTCCACTTTGCAGGTGCATTTTTGTAAGAAATGACAAAAGTGAATAGCTCTATCAGTTAAATCTGCAAACTACTCTCATGGTTACTCGCTAATCTAAATCCACCCAAAAGCAGCAGAGGGCCGTTTTGGTGTGATGATTTTAACTGACGAGGCAACAAGCACCTTGCATATAAGTTATACACTTCGGGCCTCTTTTTTCTAATCAACGTCGAAGAAAAAGAAAAAAACTGAATTTAAATTAATAAAAATTCAAAGTGAGGTAAGCAGAGGACTAACTACACAAATAATTTTGGGTTTTTATCCTGTGTCAATCTGTGCCTTAATTAAACCAATATGAAAACATTTTTTGGGTTAATGATTTTGATTACAGGACTTGTTCTCTCATCAGGGTGTAACAAAGAGAAACAGGAGACCGCTGAAATTGAGCCGATCTGTCTTCAACGGTTGGAGGCAGCCGTTGGAAAAGTCAGAGCGGTTAGCTCTTCTTTATCAAGTGGAATGACCGCAGAGGAGGTGAGAAACAAGTGCAACGACGCGGTCGCGGCTTTACAGGACGCAGCAGATCTATTTGAGGCGAAAAACCAAAGCTCTCAGCCGCTGGGAATAGCAGATCTTCAAGTGCTTATCTCTGACTGGAGTGAAAGCCTTTCCACAGCTGGAAGAGGGTTCAAAGAGAAGGTCAAAGCCTACGAAACAAAGAGACAACGACTTGCCAGTGAATCATTTAATGGGTTCCAGTTTCACTCGGACTACGGTTCCGATGATGGTCATTGGAACCTAAAAAATAATAATTGGGATCAGGATTCCACTGCCGAAATGTCTTTCTACAAATGGCAGCAACTGAACCGAAGATTTCCCATACTTCGTTCGAGTTATTATTACCGCAACGAACATGGACCCGTAAAAATCCCAAGTTCGTTAATCGAGAAAATGCTGGCTTGGGAAATAGAGCCATGGCCAGCAGGGCAAAAAAAGTTTCTGGATTCGTTCCTCGGAGAGGAGATGGTCCCAGAGCTGAAGTATTTCGACGACGGCAGCTCGGGACTGATCGGACGGATTTACTTCTGTTTTGAGGATCGTGGGCCAGCTCGATTAGATAAACAACTTGGGATCACAAGAGGCGGGTTAAGAAGCTGTGCGATTCATTATAAATCCGCAGTGTTAACTACGGGAATTATCTCCGTAATTGGCGAGGAAGCTCGGAAACTTGATCTAAAGATCAAGGCTCTGCTGTAGCAGAAAGAAATCAGAAGGAAAACTTACTTTTGGGGCCAGTGAGTTCTGGTTGAATATAATTTTTTTATATTAGTAATCTTATATAAGTATAAGTCTTTATATAAGGTATGGTTTAACTAAGTCTTAGATACCTTATCTAAGGTCTAAGCTCATTTAAGGATCTAAGCCTCTAAGTCTTTAGTAAGGCTCTAAGGCTTAAATGAGGTTAACGAAGTTTCTTAGCTCTTACAGTTGAAACTCCATTTTAGGAAATAGAACTGAAAAAAATAAATTTCTTTGATCAGAAAAGGTCAGAAATGAAATAAACAGTGTAAGAGGAAGTATGGATAATACTTCTAATAATAAAAGGGGCCGAAAAGTCGGCAGTGAGACTTGCAAAAGAGTTAAGGTCAAAGATTTACTCAATCACTTAAGTGAGGGGGCATCAGTGCCAGTGGCACAAAAGTTCCTCAATACAGTTGGAATTCCTTTCAACGAACAAAAATCAGAGTAGGGCCGCACCCAGCCCCCAGCAAAATCAGGAATGTTTTTGTTTGTGGGGGCTGTGAGGAAACCCTTACCTATGTTCAGTAATAATATATTCGGTAACAGTATCATTGAACCGTTCACGATGAGGCAAATGCTGGGGTCATCGCATCCGATGGTTAGGTATGAGGAGAATACTAAGAAGCTGGAACAGCCCGTTCAGATTGAGCGATTCGAAATAAACAAAAAAATCAAATCACCTATCGAAGGATATACATTCTTTGAGGCTAAAGGGATTGGGATGGGATACAGTGGCGATGTTCTTGATAAAAAGTTGTATTACGGAACGAGGGAATTGGATTGTTTCTTCTTTAAGAGAGATGCTGATGGTTTCACCTCCATTTTTAAAATTGATGAGAAGTTTGGGCAGATTTTAGTTATTCAACAGGAGAAGCCATCCATAAGCAGATTAAAAATTAATTTAAAAGCGTTACATAAGCTTGTCTTTAATAAGCTGAATGCAGCAGTTGCAATCGCAAGAGGCGCACCCCCAACTGATGATATTGGGACTTGGTTCAATGACCGAAGACTAGAGAAAGTTCAATGGTCTGATGAGAAGAGCATAAAGATACCAAGACTCTCGTTGTTCTGGTGCAATGTCATACCGCAAATGATACCTGAGAGGTTAGTTGATAAGAAAGCTAAGCATGATGGTTTGATTTGGTTAGGGTCGCAGGAAGCAATCAACGCTCTAGGTAAAGAGCTAGTGGATGAAATCAATGAAGAGATGAATGAAAAGATTAGATGGCGTTTGTAGAGCTAATCAAAACACAGGATCACTTGGGCAATTCTCTATGGTTTCAAATCTTCCAACATGATGATGGTGACTATGTTCATAACCTTATCTTTAATGGTGAAGAAACATGGATTAATGACGAGGATGCGTGGCTTTTTAAGACATACCAGCAGTGCGTGGATCATGTGCTTGATCTAATTAATGATATCAATAAAATCGGAGCATGAAGTATATCGTTCATTTTACAGATGAAAAAGGCGAAAGAAAGTTTGGCGAAGATGCCACAATAGAGGCTGTTGATCCTGAAGATGCTGTAGCAAAATTTATAGCTAACAAAGAAAAAATTTACTTTCATTGTCTTGTTGTCTGGGGATTTGCGGGAAAACGAAAACTTGTAACACTTGCAGATGAAATTAAAAAGTTTGAAGAGAAAAATAAAAAGTTGGAAGAGAAAAAAAAGAATGAGCGCAATGAAGTCTTACAAAAAATTCAAGAGAATGCAGATAATCTCAAAAACTTTTCTTATCTAGAACTACCAGCAGAAGAAAGAAATGAGATTTATAATTTTCTTTCATACCTATCAGCAGAGCTAGAAAAACGCCCTTTAGACAAAGAGGAAATAGAATTCCTTAAAGCTTGGCATCAATTAAAAGACCGAGAAATCGGGGAGCAATTGTTAACTAAAAATGAGATGTCTAAACCTAAAAGCGAACAAGGAAAATCAGCCTTTAGTAAAACAGCATGGGCTACTGGTTTTGCAATGCAAGGAATGGCTACACAGAATACTTTAAATGATATTGCTGACGACGTAAGCGATATAAGTGATAGCGGCGGTGGTTTTGATTGATCCTATAAACTAAAATCAATATACTAAAACCATGAGGCTCTTTATAATCCTACTGATAACTTTTTTCATCACATCCTGTGACTGAACATGACGGGGTAGTAAGAAGCTTACAGTTGTAAGCGAAAATAATAATTCTCTGCCAGAAAACACAGATTAAAATCATGAAGTTCTTTTATATCTTTTTGGTTTCAGTTTTCATTGTCGGTTGCGGAAGTGATTGTGATGTCAAAGAGGAAGAACCAATACCCATTTTTGATATCCCAGAGGGCAATCCTGTAAGTCTTTTTGGTGATGGTTTTAAATACGAGTCAGAAGCTGTCGGGAAAACGATAAAATATTACCGCTTTGTCAAAGAAACGCCAAATTTGGTAATCATAAAACAAATAACGGAAATAGTTGATACGGATATTCAATCACAGGTTTTGATTCAAATTCCTAAAGATAAGATTAGCCATATCAAAGTTAATATGCCTCAAAGTTAAACCATGAAACTCTTTTTAATACTTTTGATGGCTTGTTTGCTAGTCGGTTGTGGAGACGAAGGGTATTTAGCAGAAGGAACATATGCTAAATGTGTGTGGAAGGGTGAGGTGTATGAAGGATATGTTATAGAGAATGCCGATAATATAATGGTTCTGGAATCTTTTGGTATGAAGACGCGTATTCCATTAAAGGATATTCGAGGTCTTAAAGTGTGGAAACCAAGTGACCCAGATTACGAAGAAGCAATGAGGACAAAGCCACCACGTAAACAATTAAAACAATGAAAATTCTTGGTGTTCTTTTGATGGCTTGTTTGCTTGTTGGTTGCGGCCCCTCTAAGAGAGAAGTTGAGCTTGAGAGTCAGTTGGATGAATTGAAAACTGACCTACAGCAACTTTCAGACGAGGTAGAATCAAAAGAAAAAGCTAGAGTTGCCGCAGAGCAAAAGGCAAAAGTAGCTAAAGCCGCAGAGGAAGTAGCAATCGAAAGGAAGAATATTGCAGAAGTTAAATACGCAACATTAGTGAAAGCGGCAGAGCAAACTAAAGCCGCAGAAGAAGCTAAAGCCACAGCGGCAGAAGAGCAGAAACAAAAAGAATTAGAGAAGGATCGTAAAGACCGTCTAGAAAAAATCGTTAGCGATTTTAATAGCTTGAGAATTGGGCAAGTTGCATCAGAAGGTTATTTTAAATATAAAATGCGCTTAAGCAACGATCCAGATTATCCTATAACTGTTTGGGCATACAGCAAATATCTGAATAATAAGACCACCATTGTTAGTGAAGAAAGATTTGATCCAAAAACCATTAATACTTATTTTAATACTTCCCAAAAGGGTAATGCATTGATTTTGAGAGCAAAATCAATGCATAGAAGCGAATACTTGGCTGAAGGAGACAAAGATCTTTTCGCATACTATTATATAGATTATGGCATTGGTGGTTTGAAAGGGGTGATGGACTTCAAAAAGATCGACAAAGAATGGAAAGTAAAGACCACAAAAGAAGAGTTTGAAAAAATTAAAGAGGGACGGTCAAAACACCCCACCGAATATGGAAAACTTGGCTATCAGCAAATTAAAAGTCTTTCCTACGAAGATTTTTGCAGAAAACTAATCAGTGGTCGGAAATCTTTTTTTACAAGATGGGAGTGGAGAGCGTTGAGTTACGGAATCCAAATAAGATTCACTGTTTCAGAGGACCAAAAAGGGCCTTTGATCAAGCTTTTCACTGACCTTGCTGAATTATATAATGAATAATTAATTCTGCGCCAGAAAGCCCAAATTAAAATAATGAAGAAACTCTTAATAGCTTTAATGGTTTGTTGTTTTCTAGTTTTTCTAGTTGGGTATTTTCTTTTTGTGGCTTGGCCGAATTACAAGCCCAAGGGTATACCCATCCCAAAAGGAACGCCGACGTCAGTCAAAGTAAATACTTCAGATGAGTGGATTACTGGAGTTTTTTGGCACAAGCAAACACAAAAAAAATTAATCGTTACAGATAAAGATGGTAAAAAAATCTCTTATCCCATGGAAAAGGTTCAAGGTGTTAAATTGGATGAGGAATACATTAATAATAAAATGCATGGAGAAACATTGGAAAGGATAGAAAACCAAAAGCTTATTAATAGAGAGCATTCGGCCACCCCCTAAACCAATCGGAATTTTAGTTTTATCTCATTCTAACCAATTGAATTTTAAATAATAAAAATTCATCACAGTTAAGAGTTTTTATAATCTAATAAAATGAATTAGCTCATAACTTGAGGCGATAACGCATCAGTAAATATTCTCATAATTTCAAACGAGAAATATATAAATCCTTGATGGTTTGTAATTCATTGTGAAAAACAGAGGCCCGATTTTTTTAAAGTCCATTGTGAGAGAAGCCGTTCCCTCCATGTGGCGATATCATTAATAGCCCCCGCCCAAATAAAGTGAATAATACGGGAGAGGGTATGCCAGTGTTCTCCACTTCAACAGTGGCAAAGATTAGCGCACCAGTGGAAGTGCCGACAATCCATGATCTCGATTGTGGTTCAAAAGCTAAGCCGTAGTAATATCAATGCCGATCCTGTTGCAAAGGTTGCGGATGGTCGTGTTGTGCCACTTGCCGTTTCGAGCAGTCTTTATCTTCTTAGCATTGAAGATATCAGCGATGCCCTTGTGACTTACTCTGCCCTGTTCTGCCCACTGCTTCTTGATAGCTGACTTAATTGCTGTCGCTAAGGACTTCGCAAAGCCATCAGCTTCGACCTTGTTTTGCTCCGCTAAGATCTCCCCGTGCTTTCCAAGTTCTACGCCTCTTGCCTTTGCCGCTTTAAGAGCGGCTTTAGTGCGAACAGATATCAAACGGGATTCTTCTTCCGCTACTGCGGCAAATATATGTAATGTTAGATTGGTCGCGTGTGGGTTATCCACTGCACAGAATTCGACTTTCTGCTCCATGAGTCCGCTAAGAAAATGCACGTTCCGACTTAATCTGTCGGTGCGAGCAACCAGCAAACATGCCTTGTGCTTCTTACAGGCTTTCAGTGCTTCTGCTAGTTCGGGCCTCTTGCTCTTTCGGCCAGATTCTACCTCTGTGAATTCTCCAACAATATCATGAGGGCGATTAGCCAGATAATTCTTTACCGATTCGCGTTGAGCTTCTAAGCCCAGACCACTGTTAGCTTGGGTTCTAGTGCTGACTCTATAATATGTGATATACTTCATAATCTAAAATGTTCGTGATTCGTTGAGAGCGGCTATAAGCCCAATAAAGAGTCCGAGAATGATCCAGAATTCTACTGACATGATCTCACGGCTTCGAGTTCCATTCTAAGCTTGCGGAACTCATAAAGGTTTCTACGAGCCTCTGCCGCACACCAGACTAGTTTCCTGTTCTTAAACAAGTGTCTTATCCTAATCTCTAGTTTAAACGCCTTTTTTGTTTTCATTAGCTAAGTATACCACCGATTACTTAGCTAACAAGTCTTTTTTGTGTGTTTAGATGAATAGAAATGATTAAAAAATCAGTGAATTAATCCTGCTTTATAGACAGAAAGTTGTTCAAAAGTTGTTCAGAAGTTAAAAAGCGCACAGAAAAACTTTTTTTACCGATCAAGATATGGCAAAAAACAGTTAAAATATGCAGTTTTAGGCGAGGACAGGCTTAATAACGTTAGCAGGTCTTACGCCAGTGAGACGGAAATCGAGTCCTTGGAACTTATGAGTGAAACGTTCATGGTTAATACCAAATAGGTGTAAGAGCGTTGCGTGCAGGTCTCTTACATTAACGATATCCGTAACAGAATTGTATCCCAGTTCATCTGTTCCTCCGTGGCTCACTCCTCCCTTGATGCCTCCGCCTGCCATCCACAGGGAGAATCCTTTGATGTGATGATCCCTTCCGTTCCCTTGTGCCATGGGTGTCCTACCGAACTCTCCTCCCCAGATGACTAGTGTGTCATCCAACATTCCTCTTTCCTTGAGGTCTTGTATCAATGCAGCGCTGCCACGATCAACGAGACTAGCTGTATTTTTTGAAGCGTTTTTAATGCCTCCGTGATGGTCCCATCCACGATGATATAATTGGATGAAACGGACTCCTCTTTCGGCAAGGCGCCTGGCAAGGAGGCAATTTGACGCAAATGATCCATCGCCGGGCTTGGCTCCGTAGAGGTCAAGGATTCTCTGAGGTTCCTTGGAGACGTCCATTAGACCAGGAACTGATGCCTGCATCTTAAATGCCAATTCGTACTGAGCTATCCGGGCGGATATTTCCGGATCATCAACTTGATCATTATGGATCCCGTTCAGTGCGTTCACCGAGTTAACAACGGACTGCTGATCTTCTCTAGTTACCCCTTTTGGGTTGGTAACGTAAAGGACCGGATCTCCCTTAGAGTGAAAAGGGACACCTTGAAAACGGCTTGGCAAGAATCCGCTGTGCCATTGCCTAGCAGCAATGGGCTGATTTTGCCCGCCCCCGACAGATGTTAAGACTACATAACCTGGTAGGTTTTCAGTTTCTGCTCCTAACCCATAAAGTAACCATGAGCCCATGGAAGGGCGGCCGGAGATTTGAGTTCCGGTATTCATGAAAGTGTGAGCCGGATCATGATTGATCTGTTCGGTGACCATGGAACGGATAATTGCAAGCTCATCTGCGACTCCACCTATTTGAGGGAAGATAGAGGAGATGTGTTGACCTGATTTTCCGAAGTGCTTGAACTCGTGCTGAGGGCCAAGGCATGTCAGGTTCTTATTTCCTTGTAATTGAGCAATTGGCTGTCCTTTGGTGAAGGATTCAGGCATTGGTTTGCCGTTCATTTTAGCCAGCTCCGGTTTGTAATCGAGTGTCTCGAGATGAGATGGCCCGCCTGCCATGCAGAGGTGAATGACGCGTTTAGCCTTTGCCGGGTGATCTAGTTTATTAATGACGCCGGTCCACTTCTCATCTTGGCTAGGAGCCGCTTTGAGTTCATCATTGAGTAATGACGCGAGTGCAACGGAACCAATCCCTGTACCGGATCGGTTCAGGAAAGAGCGTCGGTTCATTTGAAAATCATAAGGTCTCATCTTAGTGTCTTGTGATAGTTTCGTGTAAGTTCAAAATGGTTCTGGCAACAGTTGTCCAACTAGCCAATTCGGCAGGTGGAATATCCTTCGGAGGGACCTTGATGCCGACTGTATTTAGTTCGTTTGCCGCATTAGCATCGGTATTGTACCGAGTGAATTGTTTTGTTTGAAGTTCGCTAAGTATTTTTATTTCCTTTTCATTTCCTTGCCTCGAGAGGGCAGCGTTTAGCGCCCAGTTAATTCGTGATTTTGAATCTTTGCCTCCTTCTCTAATTATTCTTTCAGCGAATGACCGTGCAGATTCCACATAAGTAATATCATTTAGCAGAACGAGTGCCTGTAGTGGGGTATTAGAACGTGGCCTTTCGGCGGTGCACTCTTCCCGATTAGGTGCGTCGAAGGCCAATAGACTTGGATGAAGGAAACTCCTTTGCCAGTGCGTATAGAGGCCGCGTCGGTATTGGTTCTCATTGTTATCGTGGGCATATTTACGTGCCGGGAAGTTCATGTGTCGCCAATAGCCTGCAGGTTGATATGGTTTTGCGCTTCGACCCCCGATTCTCTCAGTGAGTATTCCACCAACGAAGAGAGCATTATCGCGAACCATTTCAGCATCGACTCTGAAACGTGATTGCCGAGCAAATAATAAGTTTAGAGGGTCATTTTCTCGCATTTGTGGAGAAACGAGTGAGGACTGAGAATACGCTTTTGAACTTATAATCAGTTTAATCATGTGCTGTATGTCCCAGCCACTATCAACAAATTCGACTGCTAGCCAGTCCAATAGTTTGGGGTGACTTGGCCATTGTCCTTGAGATCCTAGGTCATCAACATTGTTTGAAATCCCTAACCCAAAGAAAATTTTCCACAGACGGTTCACGAACGCCCTTGAAGTGAGAGGATTATTTGGTGAAACGATCCAATTAGCCAAATCTAGTCGGTTTGCGCGATTATCACCGGTTTCAATTTTCCCAAGGAACTCTGGTATTGCTGGTTGTACGATTTGACCCGAGTCATCTAACCAATTTCCACGAGGAAGGACCCTCATGTCACGCGGTTTCATGGAAACGCTCACTAATGTTTTTGGCAGGTTCTTTTGCAGTTCACTTTTTTCTTTTTGTAGGCTTGAAATTTGTGAGCGGGTCTGAGCTAGTGCTGGGGAAATGGTCAGATAATAATCCGCTATTTCTTTTTTCTGCGCATCATTCCTCTCGTTAATGTCTACGCTTAGTGCTTTTGCAATGTTGGGTGGAAGATCATTTCCCTTTGCTTTAAAATAAAATCCTCCACCACCACCATGATTAACAATTTTCATGAGGAACTGATTGTTTCCTTCTTTTAGCTCAAGGGTGATCTTTTCCTGATCAGGAGCAGCTCCTCGTCCAGGATTGTTTTTGAGTAGTTCCTTGCCGTTTAGCCATACCTTGATCCCGTCATCTGATCCCAGAGACAGGGGCAGTTGAGTTGCTTGAGGGGCCTTAATGAGCCTGTAGAGGTACCAAGCTGAATTGGCGGCAGACCCTAGGTTGTGCACTTTCCCGTCAACAAGGTCCGGTCGGTCTTGCCATTTTTTTCCAGCAATGACCGCTTTAGGATCAATACCTTTTTCAGGACCAAACTCCTTATTAAAGGCATTAGTGGGATTTCCTCCAGCTATAGGTCCTATCATGTGCCACTTTGCCAGTAGAGGCTTGGTCGATGAGCCAACGGATTTTTCCCATTCGGCCTGTGCGGCAGTGATTTCGGGGGACGATACGGTCGTAAGCTTGGTCAGCTCTGCTATGCTGTTATCTAGGTCCTCAATTCTTTTCTTGTACTGGCCCGTTGCTACGGCCATTCCTGCTTCCCTCTTGCCTACGGCCGTCTCTTTGATGTCTGCGAAGAATGCAGCCATTGAGTAGAAGTCCTTCGTTGTATAGGGATCGTATTTGTGATCATGGCACTGAGCACAACCGAGCGTGCCTCCTAGCCAAGCTCCAGATATGTTTCTTACCCTGTCCGCAGCATAGATAGCGACGTATTCTTTGGGTTGCGCTCCTCCCTCTTCGGTGGTCTGCAGTAAGCGATTGTAACCCGAAGCGACTTTTTGCTCATCAGTTGAGTTAGGTAAGAGGTCCCCGGCTATTTGATCCTTGGTGAACTGGTCGAATCTTTGGTTGGCATTGAAAGCGTTGATGACCCATTCACGATAAAGGTAAACATTCATGTTTGTGTCCGAATGGTATCCTATAGAGTCGGCGTACCTTACTAGGTCCAGCCAGAAAATGGCCATTCTTTCCCCGTACCTTGGTGATGCCATTAATCTTTTAGCGGCACTCTGCATGGCTGTTAGTGGATTCTTGTTGTATTCGGCTTGAAAAGTTTTTACCTCTTCAGGAGTTGGGGCAATACCGGTCAGATCGAGAGAAATTCTACGGATCAATGTGTGAGCCGCTGCAGGATCAGAGAGCTTTAGATCCTGAGATTTGAGTCTAGTTTCAATAAAATGGTCGATAGGATTAATTGTAGGTTCGGCGGATTTTGTCGGTTTGTTAAATGACCAATGCCCTTCATATTCGGCACCTTGTTTGATCCACTCCTTGACCAGAATAATTTGCTCAGGGCTCAGTTTCTTCCCTGATTTTTTCGGAGGCATCAGTTCATCCTCATCATCTGAAATAATCCTCGCGATTAGTTCACTGTTGTCCGGGTCATTCGGAATAATTGCAACGACACCGTCCCGGTCCTCAAATCCTCCTCCTCCTTTGATATCAAGGCGTAGTTTTGCCTTACGCTCATGTTCGTCGGGTCCGTGACAAGCGAAACAGTTATCAGAGAGTAATGGGCGGATGTCTCTGTTGAATAGTATCTTATCTTTGGCAAAAAGTGCATTGTTGCCTAAAATAGTTGTAATAAGGATGAAGAGTGCGGTTAATCTTTTCATTGATTCATTTACCAATATTTTGAATGGAAATGAGGGAATTTGAATCAAATTCAAATATCCCGAAATGTCTTGTATAATAAACTGCTTGGACCCAATGATCCTAACAAAAAATTCAACAATTCTATATAATATAATGCTCAAGAAAATGCAGAAATTGCTGCCATTAATCCTCTTCTTTTGGCTCTTTTCTCCTTCATTAAAAGCTGAATTACCTAATTTTATTATTATTTTTACCGATGATCAGGGCTATGAGGACATCGGTTGCTTTGGATCGCCGAAGATAAAGACCCCTCATCTCGATAAGATGGCTACTGAGGGCCGTAAATTTACTAGCTTTTACTCAGCCAATTCTGTCTGTTCCCCATCGAGAGCCGCTTTGATGACCGGATCTTACCCTACCCGGGTCAGTGTTCCTGGGGTTCTATTCCCGCGACATGAGATTGGGCTCAATCCTGATGAGGTCACGATTGCTGAGGTTCTTAAAGGCAAAGGATATGCTACAGCATGTATCGGGAAATGGCACATTGGCCATAAGCCAAAATTTCTTCCGACTAGGCAGGGATTTGATTCTTATTTTGGTATTCCCTATAGCAACGATATGACGATAGATCCTGAAGCTTTGCTCGCGGATAATATTAATTTACGTAATGGTTTCACTGCGGACAGGATCAAAAAAGAAAAGCCGAAGAAAAATCTGGTCCCGCTCATGAGGAATGAGGAAGTGATCGAGTACCCTTGTGACCAGACGACTCTGGCTAAACGGTACACTGAGGAAGCTGTTAAATTTATTTCTGAGAATAAGGATTCTCCGTTCTTCCTTTATTTGCCACACACAATGCCTCATATACCGCTCTTTGCTTCCGAGCAGTTCAAGGGCAAGAGCAAGCGTGGACTCTATGGTGACACGATCGAGGAAATTGATTGGTCAGTTGGTCAGATCCTCAAATCAATTAAGGAAAAAGGAATCGATCAAAAGACTCTGGTCATTTATACATCAGACAATGGGCCGTGGAAATTGGATCGTGGGCGTGGTGGCAGTGCTTATCCTTTGAGAGGATATAAGTTCCAGACTTATGAAGGGGGTATGCGTGTGCCCTGCATAATGCGTTGGCCTGGTAAGGTCCCCGAAGGGACTAGTTGTGATGAGGTGGCCGCGTCCATTGATTTGATGCCTACCATTGCAAACCTAGCAGGTGCTAAGCTTCTGAAGGATAGGAAAATCGACGGGAAGGATATATGGCCTCTAATGTCCGGCACTGAAGGGGCAGTTTCTCCTCATGATATGTATTATTATTACAAAGGGAACCGTCTCGAATCTGCGCGTCAAGGAAAGTGGAAGATTCGTAGGTCAGGAAAGAAATCACAGTCAGTTGAGCTTTATGATTTAGATTCTGATATTTCGGAAACGAAGAATCTTGCCAAAGAAAATGAGGCCCTTGTGAAGGACATGATCAAGAAGATGAATCTCTTTGATGAGGACCTGAAGAAGTCTCAGAGGCCAGTAGGGAAGCTCTAAGTACCCAGAAATTCTTTTGTCTTATTGACCATTCTTAGGATTGACTCCTCAGAAGTAAATTCCTCAATCTTCTCCATCTCTACCCATGCAAGGTCGTGAGATTCCTCACTGACTTGATAGTTCTCGTTTTGAGTTGCTCTGAAAAGAAACCTTGCATCGTAATGAAGGTGTTCTGGTACGTTTCCACGTGCCGGAATTGCGTGAATGTCTAGGTCCATGATATCGCTAGAGACAAGTTCTAGCGTGCTGATGCCACTCTCTTCATATGCTTCTCGGGCAGCGACTCTGTGCACGTCAGAGTCCCCGTCCGCGTGCCCGCCGAGCTGGAGCCAGCGATTCAGTTTTCGGTGATGAGTTAGTAGTGCTCTTTTTCCTGCACGGTCCAGGATCCATGCGGCACAGGTGATGTGACCCTCTTCCAAAGAACGTTCAAAGCACTGCGGATTATTGTTAATAAAAGCGGTGTATGCGGAAATTGTCTGGTTCTCCTCAGGGAATTTTTCGGAATAACTCTTAACGAGTTCAAGTAGAGCGTCCCTATGCATTTTTAGGGATAGATCCTATTCCTTTGATGTCCAGCAAACGAACGTGTCGGCTTTTTGCGCTGACATTGATTCAACGAAGACGTCTGCATCAAATCCTTCCAGAGTGAAGAGTCTCTCACTGAGTTCGTCCGCATTCGTTGCGCCTTCAGGAATTACAATAGTCGAGTTTGGTCCGTGCAGGGCAATGAATGTTGCGGGGAGAGGGTTGTCCTCGGTAACTACGATCTCAACCCTCATCAGATTCTTCCATGAAAGCGAATCCATCGTATCGTCAGGGCGGTGGCAGCGGACCTCATCGTCATTTACTTCTAGGATGTATTGCTCTTCTTCTGTCATGGGGATCGCAGTATCGTTCTGAGTGAAGCTCTAGGCAAGTCCGAGACGCATTTTTTGAGGGGTTCCTAGTGCTTTTTATCTATCTTTTTTAAGAATAATAATTTCTTGTGAGGAATTCTATAGAGACTTATCATTCTATTCATCCTAGTAAACTTATGAACGCATCAAAAATAATTGCTATTTGTTCCCTATTTGTTGGACTCATTGTTATCTTTTTTCAATTTTCTCAGAATTCCAAACTCAAGAAAGATCTCAAAACGCTTCGGGTTGAATTCAAAGCTTCTGGGGCCAACGGAATGGGTTTATCCTCAGATTTTAAAGCCGGGCCATCTGGTAAAGGAGGTTCCACGCGTAAGGGTTCTGATACGACAGGAACAGGAAAAAAGGTTCCTGTCGCGATCAGCTCAGTGAAGGAAATTTTAGCAGACCCTGACCCGCTGAATCGGGTCCAGAGACTCATGTCTTATGTGAATGGACTCAGTCCAAAGGAGATGCCGGAAGCATTGGTTGCTCTTCAAGAAAGTGCCCCGCAGTGGGATCCACACATGAAGATGGCAGTGGGGCTTTTATTAACCCGCTGGGCAACGGCTGATTCGGATGCGGCATTTGCCCATGTTGAGAAGATGAAGAACAAGGATCAGGCGAGGGATGCCACTTTTTCCATTTTGCGTGCCCTTGCTTCGCAGGATCCACAGAGGGCACTTGAATGGATGTCTGGTCGGGGAAAAGATATGTCAAAGAATGACTGGATGGGACACGCTCTTGCCGGAACTATTGCCTCGGAGTGGGTCCGACAGGATCCGGATGCTGCACTTGCTTGGGCTAACTCCTTGCCAAAAAATCAGCGTCAAGGAGCTCTCGGAGGAGCCTTGGAGACTATTGCTGCTTCCGATCCTGTTGAAGCTGCTAAAAGACTCCTTGACCTTGATTCGGGAGAGGCACGCGAAAAGGCAGCAGGAAATATTGCTAATCTATGGGCGAAAAGAGCTCCCCAAGAGGCTATGGAATGGGCCATGACTCTTGAAGGTGATGATAGGGAATCAGCGATGAGTAGGGCCCTAGGAGGTTGGGCTTCAGTGGAGCCGGAAGAAGCGGCATCGTTCATTAATGAAATTCCGGCAGAGGAGAGAACCGATAGCCAAGTACGTGAAGTGGGTCGTCGGTGGGCGAGTCAGGAACCTTCCAAAGCAGCTCAGTGGCTCACCGATCAGCCGGAAAGTCGTGGGAGAACAGACGCGGTCGGGTATGCAATGTGGCACTGGACAAATGAGGATCCTGGAGGTGCTGCGGACTGGATCCTAGAGCAGCCACGAGGTGATTTTCGTGACAATGGAATTGCATCAATTGCCAAGGCCACCTTCGAAGAGGATCCGTCCTCGGCCGTTACATGGGCAGCGACCATTGATAATGACAAACAAAGAGAGGGATCCATTGAGAGGGGAGTCCGTGAATGGGCAAAGCAGGAGCCTGAACAGGCTAGGAATTGGGTCCAGAAAAATAGCAATGCACTTAGTCCTGAGCAGTCAGAAAGATTACTTAATCTTGAGAATCGGGCTGACAGGGGGAAATAATTCTTTTAATTATTGTTGATCTAATTCACTAGAGAATTCGTTCTTACAGAGTGCAGAACAGAGATAATCGGCGTTTGGCTATCATCGGTGCAGGCGTTTCAGGTCTTTCCGCGGCGTGGCACTTAAAGGATTCTGACTGGGAAGTGGTTGCTTTTGAAAAGAGCCGTGGACTTTCAGGCAGAGCAGCTACACGTACGATGAATGATGTTCGGGTTGATCATGGGGCCAGCTATTTTAAGATCGATTCGCCAATTTTGGAGGACCTAATTTTGAAGGAACTTCCGACCGATGGCCTCTTCCAAATTCATGGTGATGTATTTCTCTTTGATCAGCAAAGTAAAATCATACCCGGTGATCCTGATCTCAATAAGGAAACCAAATGGAATTATAGAAACGGGATTAGCGATCTGGGAAAGCGACTGGCCGCATGTTCCGGATCTAAGATCATAAGAGAAGCCCGGGTGGCTAGCCTTGAGGAGTGTTCAGGAAGTTGGGATTTGATTAATAATGATGGCCTCTCTTTAGGGGTCTTTGATGCGGTTCTTTTTACTCCGCCAGCTCCGCAGATTCTCGATTTAATTTCTGATTCAGATGTTCAGGAATTCTCTCTCAATGAATTGAATGAGTTTCTTGCCGAAAGTAAATTTAATTCCCAGTTTTCGATCGTTATGGGTTTTGAAAATCGAATTGAACGTCCGAAGGATTGTTGTGCCATGCTAAATGAGGATCGTAAGCATGCCGTTTCATGGTTAGGTTTTGAGGATTCCAAGTCCGGGAGGGTCGGGTCCGAAGCTAGTGTTATTGTGGCTCAGATGTCACCAGAGTGGACCACTTCACATTATGATTCGTGTAATGATGTGCTTTTTAAGGAATCGATCCTCGAAGTGTCCAAGATAATTAATTTTCCTGATGCTGGTCCAGCCTGGATCGATAAACAGCGGTGGAGATATGCTCATCCCAAGGTCGCTTTGGACATTGAGGAAGTTGAGAATTGCGCGCCTGAAGGTTGGTTCTTCTCAGGAGACTCATTCGTGGGTCGTGGCAGGGTCAGTGAATCTATGATGACAGGGATCGAGGCCGCTGAACGTATTCTGAGTACTTGGTAAGGAGTTTATTTCTCCACTCTCATTACCCTCTTTCCTTTGTGAGGCCGACCATAATGATCAGTCGCTTCTATTTCGATCAGATGTGAACCTGTCTCAAGTCCTGAAGGTATTTGAACTTTCCATAAGTGATCTGATGGGCTGGGTGGATTGAGTTGAGTCTTTCCATCCTTGCTGTTCATGGCTTCACGCTCACGTAACTCGACATAGTAGGGATCATTTTCGACCGTCTTCTTAAGGGGGATCCAATCAGCTCCTTCGCCTATCCGCATCTTTACTTCGGATTTTGCTGATCCATTAAATACATTCACATAGATGAATTGCTTCTTTTCATTCTTAGGATCAATCTGGTCTGGGGCATGAATACTTAGTTGGTAAGATGCCGGTTGTCTCGCTGCCTTGAAGTCCAGTGTGTGTTTTGTTCCATCAAAAGTGATGATCGAGTATCCGTTCGGTGCACCGTCTCGCATTGTGGCGTGGGGAATTGCAACCTCATCCTTATTTCCTTTCCACCACGTCCCTGACACGCAAACATTAATAATGTGATGATGTGGCTCCTTACCTTTCCACCCGTCCTTTTCGTCAATGAGCTTGTGAGCGTGCCAGTGAGTGTGCCCGGAAATTGACATCGTGTACCGTCGTTTTTCGATGAGTCTGTATAGTTTTTGTCGGTTCCCTACATTTATCAGAGGTATATGCATCATCAGGACGATGAGTTTTTCTTCAGGGACAAGGGCAAGGTCGTTTTTCACAAAGGTGAGTTGATCCTCATCCAGACCCCCTCTGTAGTTCTTGCCGGACCATTCGACGTCATCAAGCACGATGAAGTGGACCGGTCCATGGTCGAAGCTGTAATAGTTTGGGCCAAAGAAACGGTGAAAAGTCTCATCGGAACCAGCATCATTCTGAGAATCAAAATTGATATCGTGATTACCTACCACGTTGTACCAGGGAATGCCAATCAAGGCCAAATTCGCATTTGATGGTGGAAAAAGATCTAGGTTATTGTTCATGATGTCGCCTAGAGTGACTCCAAACTTTGCATCAGTTCCTACCAGTTCCGCAATTATGTCATGAGCAATGTAATTGATTTGTTTGATTGTACTTGGTTGTGGATCTCCAAAAAATATGGCTTTGAATGTGTCAGGTTCTTTCTTTGGGCTTAGGGCGAAATCGATCGATTTAGGCAAAGGGCCCGTCGGGTCTAATCCTTTGTATTTTAGTTTTTCCGGTGACCCCTTGGGCTTATGAATGTAATAGAATTGAGGTAAATTATGCTTATTGAGGGGGGTGCTCCAGTCACGGGGTTTGATTACAAAAAAGATGGTGTCCTCATCGTGAGGTAATTCCCAGGCCCCTTGATCATTCGTTTTAGTTACTTCCTTTCCATTGGAGACTCCAATGTTCTTGATGCCAGGTTCACCCTTGTCCCTTTTACCGTTTTGATTTTTATCATGGAATACGGTCCCGCGAGCTGCCATTGCTCCAGAAACAGACATTACCGATATGAAAGCGGTTAGGAGGATAGATAGGTACATTTGTTATATTTTGTTTCGAGTGAAAGTTCTAAAATTTACAGGATTATCACATTATAATGATGGAGTCTCTCTAAAATGAAAGCAGTAATTCCATTGTAAGCTTGTTCTAGAACCTAGATTACTATAGAGAATTAGTTGATGAAAATGCAGACACTAAAACCGCAAACTATTTCTAGGCGTAAACTCTTAGCTGCAGGATCGGCAACTATCGCTTCTTCCTGTGCTCTTTCTGCGGCAGAAGGAGAGGAGAAGAAAGTTTCCAAGATCGTTCGTCCTCCAGAAGGTAAGGGGATACTCCTTTCTGTTAAACTGGGTATGATTACAAATAAGGTTGGCGGGAAGACCTTGAGCTTAACCGAGAGGTTGCAAATGGCTGGTGAGGCCGGACTTGATGGGGTGGACTTTGATCAGGCCGGTGCTCATACTGAGGAAGCGGCTAGGAAGGCAGTCGATGAATCTGGCGTATTCGTTCATAATGCAATTAACCATGCGCACTGGGGCAAGAGACTGACGAGTCCGAACGAAGCTGACCGTGATGCATCCAGGAAGAACATTGAGCACTGCATTCGACTCTCGCATGCTGCCGGTGGCAATGGGGTTCTGATTGTTGTCGGAGGAGGAGGCGACGGTCCTGCCGAAGTCATTGAGGAGCGGTGCCGTAATGAAATAAAGAAGATCATTCCTTTGGCCGCGTCTCTTGGTCAGCCGATTCTTTTTGAGAATGTTTGGAACCAGATGTTCTATGATCATAATAAGCCTCCTGAGCAGAGCGCTGAGAGGCATGTGAAGTTCATTGATAGCTTTAATAGTGTTTGGGTCGGTCAGTATTATGACATCGGAAACCATTGGAAGTATGGACAGCCCGGCGAATGGATTCGGGAATTTGGCCACAGGTGCGTTAAGCTGGACGTGAAGGGATTCAGCCGTGAGAAGAATAAATTTACTGAGATAGGTGAAGGAGATCTTCCCTGGGCTGAGGTCAGAAAGGGCCTGAGTGATATAGGATTTACTGGCTGGGCAACGGCTGAGGTGGGAGGAGGAGGTCTCGATCGTCTAAAGAAGGTCCGTGAGCAGATGCAGCGTGCCTTTGGATTGTAGTCTTAGGATACCGTTTCTTATCAGCTCACTATGATCTGCATTTCAGGATCTGGCTCTTGCGCGTAACCAACAATCGCAGAGTCACTGATTCCTGCTGTGACAAGTTGTTCCAGGGCCTCTGCTGCTTGCTCTTTTGGTAGAGCGACGAAGAGCCCGCCACTGGTCTGTGGATCAAAGAGGATTTCTCTTTTGCTTTCTATGGCAGAGTCTTCGAATCGAATATGTGGAATAGTTTTTGCACGGTTATGCTTATTGACCCCAGTCGTGATTCCTGCCTCATACATTTGATAAGCCTCTTCCATGACAGGCACTGAATTGAGATTTAGGTGCAGACTCGATTCTGATCCTTGAGCCATTTCGAGTCCATGACCAGCGAGTCCGAAACCTGTAATGTCTGTGGCTGCATGAATTTCAAAATTGGCAAATACCTCTGCAGCGGTTTTATTAAGGCTGATGACTGTATTTATGCAGGAATCAAAGGCCTCATCAGAGACTTTGCCCTTTAACTTCGCATTAAAAATGACTCCCGTTCCAATGGGTTTTGTGAGGATCAGTGCATCACCAGGACGTGCGCCGACGTTACGCCATATCTTTTGTGGATGCACGACCCCAGTAACAGATAATCCGAATTTGGGCTCAGAGTCTTCGACTGTGTGACCTCCCGCGAGGACGGCTCCGGACTCGGTAATCTTATCAAGTGCACCTTCAATAATTTTGTGGAGTTCTTCTGGCGGTAATTGTCCGTCCGGGAAATTGACTAAATTTAAACAGGTGATCGGGCGGCCCCCCATCGCATAAACGTCACTGATTGAGTTGGCCGCAGCTATTTGCCCATAAATGAAAGGGTCATTCACGGGAGGAGTGATGTAATCAGCAGTATTGATGATCGCAATATCATCAGTTAATTGGTACACGCCGGCATCATCGCTAGTGTCAAAGCCAACGAGCAGATTAGGGTCTTCATTTTTTGGAAGACTATCTAATAATTTTCCGAGCCCGACCGGGTCGATCTTGGCAGCTCAGCCGCAGGTCTTTGAAAGGCTTTGCAGAGTGTTCTTTTTATTGAATAACGCCATCTCTAAGGGTTTAACCTATATTTATTGATTCCCCAAAGATTGGAGAATTCGCTTACCAACAATGTACCTAATTTTCGGATTTGTCATTGGATCATTCAGATTTTAAATTAGATAAACGCGCAAACCTTTGAATTTATTATTAAAGATAAGCTTTATCATCTCATTGATTTGCAATGCGCTTGGAGCAGAGAAGAAAATTATTCCTGATCTTCGAGGTGCTCGTGCTGATCTCAAGTTACCCGATTTAGTGGACGAAAAGTTTGGTCCAGGGATTCGGACCAAGTCCCGGAACCCAGAAGACCCTAAAGGTGTTTACCATGTGCTTTACCTGCCTTCAGATTGGAAACCTGGAAAAAAATTTCCGATCATTGTTGAGTACGCCGGGAACGGTCCTTACCGCGACAAGAACGGCGATGTGAGTAGCGGTTTAGTAGAGGGTAGTAAGCTCGGTTATGGATTCACTGGAGGCAAAGGTTACATTTGGCTTTGTCTTCCTTATCTTAATTCCTCTGGAACTGAGAACGTTCGTAAATGGTGGGGAGACGCTCCCGAATATGATCCCATTCCAACCGTTGAATATTGCAAGTTCACGGTCCGAAGGATTTGCGAAAAATTTGGTGGTGATCCAAAAAAAATTATACTTTGTGGTTTTTCTCGTGGGGCCATTGCCTGCAACTTCATTGGTTTACATGACGATGAAATTTCCAAGCTATGGGCAGGTTTTATTCCTTTCAGTCATTACGATGGTGTTCATAAATGGGCATATCCAGGTTCAGATAAAAAATCGGCTATGATAAGAATTGCTCGGTTAGGTGATAGGCCCCAACTCATTCTCAGCGAATCCCAAGCTAATACTCAGTTTACCAGAAAATATATAGAAAGTTTGAAGGGAATTGGTACTGATCAGCTTACTTTTATGGATAGTGGTTTTCGAAATCACAATGATGAATGGGTACTAAGACCCAGCGCAACGCGGTCATTTGCGCGTCAGTGGCTGAAGCGCATTGTTCCGATTGCAGAGTAATTATTTTACTCCTCTTATATACGATCCGGCCGACTGGTGCGGGGTCATTGGCCAATCATCGGAACGGAAAGGATAGGCCGGTATTTCTCTGGCATTCATGAGTCCGCCGATGGGCAAGTTGGAGAAGGCATACCGAACAGCCACTGGTTCTGTTACTTCATCACACCATATTTCGACCTGAGGTTTCTTGTCTTTTTTGGACTGAGTAATTCTAGCCTTAGCGTGATGGAATTTCTTGTCTTTGCCGGCCAGAACAAAACCAACGTCAACGTCCTGATCGAGTCGGAGTCCACGGTCAGTGCCTTCCTCGAAAGTAACAAATGCCTTGCCAGATTCGAACTTGGCTTCTCTAAATAGAGGCCCTTTCCATTCCAATGGATCATTCGATCCGAACCTTTTAATCTTATACACTTCTGACAGCGCCCATCTAGCGGACCTTTCCCCGACCGGTAATTTGCGGCCCGGGTGGATACTGCCATTGGAATTTGTATCATAAGTGGCAATGAGGCCCGTGTTTGCTGTATTGAGCCATGTGTCCATCTGAATTTCGCGGACCACATTACAATGGTGGTTCATATCATATTCCATGGACCTGCGGTTACTCCAACCGGCGATCTGAACTATTCCGAAGGGTATTTCAGGATCCTTGAAGGCTTTCCTCCAGTCTGAGATCACTGCGGGGAATGTCCGATAAAACGGTTTCCATGATGTGCCGAAAGAATTGTTTTCACCCTGATAGAAAAGTATTCCTCTGATTGTCGTATTTGCGATTGGGAGAAGTGAACCATTAAACATTCCTGCTGGCTGCCTGCCATCGCCCGGGTTCTTGTATTGGTTTGCGTTCGGTTTGCGAGGCTCTTTGTCTCCTTTGGCTTTTGCTTCTGCACTTTTCTTTTCCCAATCGGCAAGGTCTTTGGCTAATCTTTTTTGTGCCCCTTCCTCTTTTCCTCCGTCAATCCATGCCTGATATTTCTCGTCGAATTTTTTTATATCTTCCGCCATTTCAGGGATCTGTTTGAGAGTGTTTTTATTGCACCAGTGCTGGGCCATGGTGCCGCCCCACGAATTTTCAATTATCCCGACTGGTACCTTTAGTTGGCGATGTAGGCGCCTAGCAAAATAGTAAGCCACGGCACTGCAATTCTGGACTTCTGGGGCCACGGCTTTTTGCCATTTGCCGATCCAGTCCGTGGGCTTTCCAAGAGGAAAGTCATCCTGTTCTCTTGGACTTGCCACGTTAGGAAGTTTAAGAAATCTTATCTCGGGAAAGTTCGCGGCGGATATTTCAATGTCAGCGTTTGTTGAGCCACGCATGGTCCAGGCCATGTTGCTTTGACCGCCGCAGATCCAAACTTCACCGACCAGGATATCAACTGTTCTGAGTTCACTGTCCCCTGACCTAATTGTCATGACTCTGGGTTCGGAGGAGGCCATGAGAGGGCCTATCTTTATGGACCACTGCCCCTTAGAATTGGCTTTTGTGGTTTTTGTTTCTTCTCCAAATTTTAGAGTAACGGGCTGTTCGGGACTGGCATGGCCCCAAACATTGATAGGTTTTCCCCTTTGGAGAACAATTCCGTCACTGAAGGTATTGGCAAGTTTCAGATCTTTACCCGGTGCTTTTGACGCGAGGCTAATGGCTAAGAGTAAGAGAAGAACATATTTCGTCATGTTGCGATAAGGCCATGATTAGAAAAAAAGGTCAACTCTGGACCTTCATGAAATCAAAACATCCAATAGAAATAATATAAGAAATCCCTGAACTAGGATGCTTAGGCAATGAGCGCAAAAAGTTGAACTTCTTTGTTGGCGGGAGCAGGATTTCGAGCAGACTAGACTCAGAAGATATCCGAGATATGAAAATTGGCATTAAGACACTCTTTATTCTGACATTAGCATTTTTTATTAATTTGGTTTCCGCAGCACCACAAAAATACAATGTACTCTTCATTATCTCGGATGATCTCACTTTGACTGCCTTATCCTGTTACGGCAACAAGGTTTGCAAGACGCCGAACATTGACAGTTTGGCAGAGCGGGGCACCCGTTTCACCCGGGCCTATTGCCAAGGGACTTACTGTGGTCCTTCGCGGGCCAGTTTTATGTCGGGCTATTATCCACATGCGACTGGAGTCTTGGGTTACAAGAGTCCCCGGCCTCAGATTGGTGATCGAGTCACCTGGTCTCAGCACTTCAAGAACAATGGTTACTATGCGGCAAGGGTCAGCAAGATCTATCATATGGGTGTACCCATTGGTATAGAACAAGGCACTAATGGGGCGGATGACGAGGCCTCGTGGACTGAGCGCTTTAACAGCAAGGGTCCCGAATGGAGAGCCCCCGGTGATGGGGAAACCCTCCAGAACAATCCCGACGGTAAGAAACCTGCCGTGGGTGGCAATACCTTCGTGGTAGTCGAAGCTGACGGAGATGACCTCGTGCACTCAGACGGGAAAACCGCGAAGAAAGCGGTTGAACTGATTCACCGTCACAAAGATAAACCTTTTTGGTTAGGAGTGGGATTCGTGCGTCCGCATGTGCCTTTCGTCGCTCCGAGGTCCTATTACCCACCCTTTAAACCCTACAGCAAGATGGTTTTGCCTCCTAAAATCAAGGGTGATTGGGATGATATTCCCAAGCCTGGCATTAATTATTGCACCAGCGAAAATATGAAAATGGATATTCGCCGCCAAAAGAAATCTGTCGGCGGTTACTATGCATCAGTAGCTTATATGGATGCTCAAGTCGGTAAGGTGCTTTCGGCTCTCGATGAGGCGGGCTTGCGGGAAAAAACGATCGTTATTTTTACCAGCGACCATGGCTATCATTTGGGTGAGCATGACTTCTGGGCCAAGGTGAGTTTGCTTGATGAATCCTCGCAGGTGCCCCTGATTATTAGTGTGCCCGGCAAGAAGCCCGCCGTGTGTCATTCATTGACCGAATTACTTGATCTGTACCCGACCGTTGCTTCCCTTTGCGGTCTACCCGAGCAACCGCGTTTACAGGGCAAAGATATTTCCAAGATGTTGGATGATCCCAAGCACACCGTGCGTACTGCTGCTTTTTCCGTGGCACCTTTTAGGCGCGGCTTCTTATTACGTGAGGAAGACTGGGCCTATATTCATTATGGCGAAAATGGTGAAAAGGGCCTTGAGCTCTACAATGTAAAAAAGGATCCGAAGCAATACACGAGTCTGGCAAAAGATCCGGCCCACCAAAAAATCGTTGCTCGATTCAAAGTTCAGATGGCCAATAAGCTACGCGAGGTTCGCAACAATGACCTCAAATAAGCTGCTGCGGTTACTTGGTATTTCTTTCCACTTTACGGTATAGAAAAGGGTCGGAGCTGAGCAGTGAGGTGAGTAGAGCCTTCATGCTGCCATTTTTTTCTTTGTAGGCTCGATGAGCGGCCTGCAGTGTGGGAGCATCCTCGAGAGTTTCGTTACGGCCCATCCAGAAGCGAAACACATGGCGAACGAAGACCTGCTCGATGCGTTCGCTCTTGGAGAGCTTTTCGATCATCTCCAGCGCATCTTTCACTGGGCCGTCTAGGGCAGGATCGCCGCTTTCGATAATCTCACCGGATGAATCGACGGGCTTGCCGAGCTCGGACAAGCGGCGGAGGCCTAAATGATTGTACATCTCAAAGGGCAGGCCGAGGGGATCCATCTTCCGGTGGCAACGCCAGCATTCGTTTTCACGGGTGACTCGCATCCGTTCACGTAGGGTTTCCTTGGGTTCGTCGGGTAATTGGGCATCTACTGTGATGGGGACTTCAGGAACGGAGTCTCCAAGCAAGCGGTTTCTGATCCAGAGTCCACGGAGAATGGCATGGTTATCCATGGCGTCTGAGTGAGAAACTAACCAAGACGGGTGAGTCAGGATGCCCATCCGTTCGTCTTTAGGCACTTTCACCAGGGTGCGGGTTTTGCTTCCGCCAGTATATTTGACTGCTGGGACGCGGACGTTAATTCGTTGACCTTTAGGTAAAGCGATTTGGCCCAATTCCTCGGGAGTGGGCTTTTTTTTCTTATCCTTCTTATCGCGGGGAGGAGGTTTCTTTAGATTTTCTCGGGTGCTGAAATAGAGACGATCGCTACCGGGATCGAGGATGATGCGATCCGTGGTCAGGAGTTCTTTCAGAACCTGTTTGTCTTCCTGAACTATGAGTTCGACTAGCCGGTCCAAGCTGGCAGTCATTCCAAACATGATGTTGGGGAAGTTGCCTCCTCCTCCGGCTACCTTTAGGGCCTTGGCGTCCTTACAGACACCGCCTGCCAGATCGTAATCAAAATATTCATGGAAGAACTGGAGGATCCTAGGCTTGCGAATACTTTCATCGGAAAGGATTCGGGTCACTTCGCGCCTGACATCGTCGCGAGTTTTGAGGCGACCTTCCTTAAGTGCATCTTTAAGTTCGGGATCCGGCTTGATATAGCTGAAGGCACCATTGATGGCCAATGCCAACTCATTGCCTTGCAGCATCACACGCCCGAACTTGTCCGGTTTACCATATTGGGCAAGTTCTGGTCGGAAGAGGGCATCCCGGTCAAGAAAGATGGGGGTGAGTCCGAGGATTACGCCATTTTTGAGTCCGAGGTCAGTGATGGATTTCTTGAGGAGATTAAGATAAGTTTTAGATTCTTTAGGGCTCGGTTCGCGAAAGGTTAAAGCTTCAAATAGAAAATTAACAGCCGTGCGGAGTTTTTTATCGGAAGGATTTTTTTCCTGAACGAGGTCATAAACGGGAGTAAGCGGACGCATGATTTCCTCATGATAAAAAAGGCTTTCAATGGTCCCCCGGATGTCAACGTTCTTGTATTTCTCGGGTAATTTTCCGGTCAATTGGTATGGCTCGATCTTGGGTCCGTAGGCCATGAAACGGACGATGTCCTCTGCATGTCTTGCGATCTGAGAAGCCTGAGCGCCATTCACAGAATAAAGAATTGGATAACTTCGCAAACCATGGTGCCCTTTAATATTCAGGATCGGAGAGAACCCCGTGATCGCTGCCGCATAGGCAGCGGAACCACCTACCTGGCCCTTGATTCTTTCCAACCCATAGTAGACTTTCACTTCGCCCTGATTATTCCATGGTATGTGGTCTCCTCGGGTCCGTAGGCCGGGATTTTTTGAGTCGTATTCGGGTTCCTTGTTGATGAGTTCGTTGAGTCGGACAAGATGCTCTTGCGGATGAATTCGCCAGATACGGGCCGGAGTAGATGCGGGTTCCAGCCCCTTCGGTATTTCACCAAACAACAAATCATGATCCAAATGATTTCCCTTGGCCGGTAGGCGGTGAGAATCAAAGCCGCCCTTGTCTTCCATGGCTTTTTCCATTTCTCCTAAGATCCATTGCGAAAGGCGAAGCCGGTCAATTACCTTGGGCTGGTTCTTTTTCTTTTTTGGTGGCATTTCCTTGAGGGCCACCTGTTCCCATACTTGTTTCCAAATGCTGAAATTTTTTGTGTTTACCTCGGTCAACCCATCCAAGGCAAGGTCACCTTTCTTGGTTTCATCGTCATGGCAGTCGAGGCAATGGTTTTCCAGAAATGGTTTAACTAAAGATTCAAATGAAGTATCAGCGGCTAACAGACGAACCGGAAGCATTAAGAGTCCGCAGAGAGTCAATATAGAAAGGCGAAAGAGAATTTTCATTTTTTAGCCGATGGTCTCCAGCCCCCCGTGCGAAGCGAAATGAGAGAGTCTAAGTGAGCAGGTTTTCAATCGGACCAGCCTTGGAATGGTAGTTCGCTGCTAGGCTCTTCTCCATATTGAACCGGTCGACGGGCACTCCGGCAGCATGCAAAAGGGTAGTGTATAAGTCATTGATCGGCCGTTTTTCCATTTGAGTGAATTGGCCGGTCTTGATCGGTCCCTCAGGATTGCCTATAAGGATGAAAGGCCAATTAGCTCCGGAAGTGTGCTGCTTGTCAGCATTATTGCTGGTATAGACGATGAGCGAGTTGTCCATCATGTTACCATCGCCCTCAGGCATTGATTCGAGTTCTTTGACCAGCTTCACTAGCATGCGGCAATTGTACTGGCGAATTTTGACCCAGATCGGATTATCTGGCTGCTTCATATGACCTAAGTTATGGCCCTGCTGATCAATGCCCAGGCCTCTCCATGCTCCAAAGATCTCACCTCGGCCAGAGCCGATGGTAAGGGTGTTGGTAATGCCTGACTTGAGGGCGGAGATGCCAAGATCAAGTAAAGAATCATGCCAGTCAGTTTCAAATTCGGGATTGGTAAATTTTTCTCCGTACTGAGGGGCGAACTTCTTGAGATGATCGGAAATGTTGGCAAGTTTTCCGCGCAGCCCATTCATGTCACGGAAACCATCGACGTAACCATTGTAGCGTTCTTTTTCATCCTCGGGTAATCCGCGAGAATTTTGCAGGGCGATTCTCTCCACCGACTGCAACACGTTCGAGCGAGCCTCATAACGTTCTCTCACCTCGCCGGTAGATATGCTACCGAAAAGAGATTGGTACAGGGCCTGTGGATTTGAATGCATGAAAATAGGTTTCCCGGGACCCGTTGCTGAAAGGGTAGCTAGGGTTGGTCTTGATTGCATGTTGGGGAGTGAATCCATCCCGATGCAGAGGTGAGGTAAAATGGTCTCCGGTAAATGCTGACTAATCACATGATCGATGGTGGCGCCACGTGGAGGACTTCCTATGCCGCCACGGTACCCGCCGAGAGCACCAAAAAAGGCACTGTGACTTGGGCTCGTGTGTAGGCCATGGAGGCCATTGATTATGTGAATTCTGTCCTTAAGAGGTTCGAGTGCTTTGATGGGTTCTTGAAAATCAAAACTATCGAGCGATGCGGCCTCTTTCAGATCCTTGGGAAGGGCGGTGTAAGGATCAAATCCTTGGTTTTGAAGAAAGAAAATGACTCGCTTAAGTTTCTTCTTGGCGGGTGCTGCTTGAGCTAGTCCTGGGAATAGAGGAGCTGTAACTGCCGTAGCAGCCATTCCCCTAAACATTTTTCTTCTATTAATCATAGGCCCTTTCAATCAGTCTTAATTATACTTTGAGGCACTTCATTTGTCGAACCTATTAATTATTTCCCGTGCCTTTATGGTATGCAGTTTTTAAGCTACTCTGAGTCTTCATACTCTATCAGAGTATTGCGTGGTCTGTATTCTGCCTCTATCTTTTAACTAGCCGTATTTTATTGATGAAAACTACAATTATCCTTCTGGTTGGACTAAGCTTGAATCTAGTTCTTGAAACCCATGCTCAGCTACTTGATGGCAAGCCGACCGAGACTCGTGTGACGCACGGGCCAATGCTCGGGCGACCCGCTTCCGATTCCATGAGCCTGTGGGTTCGCACCGAAAGGCCAGGCAAAGTGAGGGTTCTTTACGGCACCAACAAAAGGATATTTACGCATGAAGCATCAGTAGAGACGACCGATATTTCTCGTGATAACACAGCCATTATTACGATCGATAAGCTTAAACCCAATACGCGTTATTACTATCGTATTGCTGATCACCAGTTGGAAGGTTCTTTCCGGACCATGCCCAGCGCAGTTGACTTCAAGAATCCGAAAGGTAACCCTCAGGGGCTCTTTAATTTTAAATTCGAATTTGCCTGTGGAAATAACCAAGGTGGTGGAGGTGATGGAGCAGGCCCAACTGTGCCTGTTTTTGAAACGTTGAATACCAAAGTGCGTGATAACATTAATTTCGCTATTCTCAATGGTGATTGGCTCTATGAACAGCGCCGCGATTATCCTCCAAAAGATTGGCTGCGCCAGGTTGGTCTCGACACAATGCTAGAGGCACCACGCATTGTTCAAAAGGCGCCGACGCTGGTCGGTGTTTGGGAAAATTATAAGACCTACCTTGCTCGCGGTCGCAACTTGAGTGAATGGCATCGTCATGTGCCCTCCTTCTACACTGCAGATGACCACGAACTGATAAATGACATTTATGGGGCAGGTGAAGCGGGCTATGTTAACCGTCGTGCGGTTTTTAGGGACATTGCCACTAAAGCGTGGTTCGACTACCTCGCATGGGCCAATCCCGTGCAACATAATGCGTCTCCTTGGTTCGGTACTGGCACGTTCAAGAAGGGTAGTGATATTATTGAGGATCCGGAGGCGGATTTTACGAAGCTGAACTTTAAGCAAATGGGAAACCTTCATGTGCACTGGGGAACTCCTACGGCCGGTGTTCCTGAGGCCAAGTTTGATAGTGAACCGGGCGATCCGAATTCAGCAGTTTATGATATAATAGAGATACTCAGCCCCTCAAAAGTGCGCGTCCACCCCCCGGCTAAAGCTGATGGGAATGCGAGCTATTCAATTGGCCGTCGCTGCTACGGCAAGTTCACTGTATCTAATTGTGATTTCTTCCTCCTCGATACTCGTTCACATCGCAACCTTCATAATGTAGACAAACCGGCTAACCCCAAAGCCACGATGTTAGGCAAGCAACAGCTGAAATGGCTTAAGGACGGTATCAGCAAGAGTGAGGCTGATTTTATTTTTATAGTTTCTTCAGTAAACTTCATGGTGCCACACGTGGGCAGTGGAGGAGGAGATGACAAGCAGCTTACCATTAAGAAGGATGATGCATGGACGGTATTTTTGAAGGAACGTGAGGAACTTATCGATTTTTGGGACAAACTCGATAAGGGAGTCTTTGTGCTCACCGGTGATCTGCACAACAGCTTCGCTATTAAAATTACTGATAACGTCTATGAATTTGCAAGTGGCCCGCACAACTCCATTAATCATGCGCCTATGAAGGATGAAGGCGGACGACCAATTAACGGTAGATTCAAGTACGGTCCACGCGCCTGCGATATCCGCTGGAGCAGCTATGCGATGGTGGACATCCCAAGAGCTAATCGTACCTTCCCTCATTACTGCGTGGTCCAAGTCAATAACGTCTTTAATAATCCTGTAGAGAGGAATGGGGAGCGCTGGTTTGCCTTCCCGCATCCGCAGGTAATTTTCCAGTTCCACGATGCTTACACAGGCGCCTTACGCTATTCTGAAACGTTCGTTCTTGGGATGAACTAATTGAGTAACGAAGCAGATTATCAAGTCCCTTATCAAACTTCTTTCAAAACCGCTGACGTTATTGTTTAGGGTTTAACTCCTGGTGGTTTTTGCTCCGCTTTTGCGGTCTCGTGATTCAACTCGCCGAGTGTCAACGTAAACGCCTTCAGTTCCTTGCCCGTGTGATTGATTGCTCGGAAGGTCACCGTTGGATCGGTTGCGGTGGTATCAAAGTCCAACTGTCCCCAAAAGCGTTCATTTCTTCCTGAATAAGACCAGAGCGCCTCTTTTCGTGAACCATGACTATGCATGTTGGTTAATTTGGCGCTAAGGAATTCGTACAACGGGTAACCATTCGGTCTTTCGGTCTTCCAGATATCAGTACGATGCCGATCGCCAGAGATCAGAATCACGCCACTGATCTTCTCGCTATCAATCCAATCGAATATCTCATCACGCTCTTTCTGAAACGGCGACTTCGGGCCAGCCCACGAATCACCGCCCCCCTTATCAGCGTCAGCATGCCACATTGTCCCAGAGGCTAGCACCTTAAACGTGGCCGTTGACTTCTTGAGTGAGTCGAGCAGCCACTTTTTTTGCACCGGACCTAGCATCGTGAAGGGTTTGTCCGCCTCCTGTTGCTTCGCGCTCTTCGGGCCATGACGATAAAAACGACCATCCGTCATGAACACCTCCACATCTCCAACCCGAAAGTTGTGATACGTCCCCGGTGCATTAGGCTCGATGCCATAGAATGGGTTGTTCCAGTTTTGTTGGAAGACCTTAAGGTTCGGGCGCTTCCAGCTTGAGTCCAACCCGTAACTTCCTTCCGAGTCGTTCGCCCCCATGTCATGGTCATCCCACACGGCATAGATGGCTGTGCTCGCAATCAGCTCGCGATACTCCTGACGCAACATACGACGATAGTAGTGCAAGCGCTGCACATTTTGATGTTTCGTTTGGTCGATGTAGACGTTGTCGCCGAGTCCCAAATAAGCCATCGGCCGTGTCCCTGCCATGACGCGCCAGATTCCCTCGTTTATTGGCACATAGCGTGCCCCGGAACCGAATGTGATTGCGAACTTAGCACCCTGCCCCGGCTTGGGCGCCGTCCTGAAACGAAAGTGGTCCTTCTTGATTACCTTGCCGTCCAGCACCACCGAATACTCGTAGCTGGTAAACGGCGTTAATCCCTCAAGTGTCGCCACGGCCGTAAAGTCTGACTCCGCGGTTGTCTCTACAACAGCCGATTTCGCACGACCGCACATCACCTGAAACGATGCCGCACCGGCCGTCCGCACCCAGATTTTAACCGACTTCGAACTCACACACCCAATCATGGGCCCATTAAACAACTGGAGCTTATGCTTCTTCACTATCGCCTGAAACGCCGGCTCCTCAACTAACTGAACAATGCTGCCAATCGGCCCCCAACGCCCCGCCAATCCCGTGCCTGGCGTATTCCGCAAAGCCTCTATTATGTACGGATCCAAATCCAACATCACCGGATCTTTTTCGCCTTCCGTGATCGGAGGTTTGGCCCACGTACCGGTCACCAAGAGGTAGACACAGGCAATGACCAACATCCACCGTGATGTCGGCCAAATAATCAGGTATCTAGACATTCGATGATCTCCAAGTTAATTGATGGGAAATGGCAAATCCGAGATTTAGTTTCATGAATTGATAGAAAATTTCCGGATAGTAAGTTGTGATCAAGGGAATGAAAAGCTTAAACGGTTTCTCTCATCTACTAAATCATCAATCACGGTGAGACCCAAGTCTTCCGGGTTATCGCGTCACCAAGTCGGACATGCCCGGATCCCAAGCTAGCGAGGTAACTTTCTTGAGGTCTCCGTTTGGGGATATCCGGTAGGCTGTCAGGCTGGCACCGGTGGTTGCAGAAACGAGGAGAAACTTGCTATCTGGGGAGAGCGTCAGTCCCCAGGGAATTTTATCGGCTTCGGTCAGGCCGATGAATTCAGCTTTGCCATTTTCCAGTACACGGTAGCGGGAGATGCGGTCAAAATCCTGCCGGTGCCCGCGCAGGCCGGCAAAGAGGAATTTCCCGTCCGGGGTGATGAGGAGGTCCGAAGCGCTCAGGCCGATCTTGGACATGCCGGGTGGCAGGATGCTGATGTCCTGCTCCACCTTGAGTTGCCCGTTGGCTTCCCTGCGGTAAGTTGAAAGTCCGATGCCCTGCTCGTTGCTAAAATAGACCATGGGCAAGGTGGGGTGGTAGGCCATGTGGCGGGGTCCCGTCCCGAGGGGAGGCTTGGCGTCATTGGGTTCGAGCGGGGTGACTTTTCCGGTCTTGCCATCATAAGCATACTGTAACAGAGCAAGGTTTCCTTTTACGTAGGGAATATAGACGTTCTTTCCGTCGGGCGGAAGAAGTACGCAGTGAGCCTCCTTTTTACCCTCGTCCACCGTGGTGACGGCTTTGCCGGGGATGCCCTTATCGTCAAGCGGATAGACGTTGAGCCGCCCGTTTCCGTAACTGACTCCGAGCAGGTGCCTGTTTTCCTTGTCGAGACTCATGTAGCAGGCCCCGTCGTTGAAATTCACATTATGATGCTTCAGGTAGGATCCATCCTTATTTATGAGAACGACGGCTCCAGGTACCTTGCCGGGTTTCCCGCCCGTTGCCGTTACATACAGCAGTGGCTTGCTTGGATGGGCCGTGATGACGCGGCCCGAAAATTCGAACTTCACCTTCTTATCGACCTTGAGATCAAGGCCATCCTCCTTCGGTGTGGCTTGGATGATCCAGAGCGTATTTTTCTTGCTGCTGGGGGAGTAAATCCGGAAGGGTTCGGCCGCTTGACCTATGGCCGCTAGCAACAGGGCGAAGGTGAGTGTAAATCGGTGTGTCTTTCGGTTATTCATGGTTTTGGGTGTCAGTATTTTGGGAATCGAACCCAACGAATATCGAACTCGTGTTTCTAGGACTTTAGGCCCAGTTTCTTGAAAGTTTGCTTGAGTTTTTTCCGCATTGCTGAACCGGAGGATCCATCCTGACCGACTTTTGATGGTCGTGTTTCTAGGGGATCTTTGGCCATATGAAATAAACGACCATCATTATAAAGTTTCCAATCCTTATTACGTACCCATTTGAGGCCAGAACTGGTCCCGTCTGGCTCTACTCCGCCAGGCTTGGGTAATGCCTTTTCCTCACAATAGGTAAAGGAACGTGGCGAAGGACCCTGACCCCTTAAGCGATCAGCGAAACTAACTCCATCAAGCTTTCGACCCGCTGGAAGCGGTGCACCAGCCAAATCCAGAAAGGTCGGCAGTAAATCGCTAAAATCCACAAGATCATCAACTACTTGCCCAGCCTTAATGGTCCCTGACCAATTAGCGATCATCGGTACATTTGTACCGGCATTATTTAACTGTTTTTTTCCGCCAGGCACATCCTCTCCATTGCGACGCGAGACGATGGGAACCTTGATGAGTTTTTTACCCTCGGCTCGAATGATTATTTCAGGCGGAGTGCCGTTATCAGCAACAAAAAGGATAAGGGTTTTGTCTCGCAACTTAAGCGCATTTAACGCAGCAACCATCCTGCCAACGGCCCGGTCCATTTCTCCAACCATTTCTGCGTAGTTGTCGTAACGACCAAAGGGGCCGTGAGGAACCGGTGTTTCCAAGTCATCAGTCACCTCATGGGCAACGGCCATAGAATAGTATGCCAAAAAAGGCCGATCACGATTAGCCTTCATGAATTCAACTAAGCTTCGCACATAGAGATCCGGTCCAAAATGACCCAAGGTATCGGTCCTTACTTTGCCATTATGATAGATCATAGGCTCATAGAATCTCGGGCCTTCGTGCCAACCAAAGAGGTCCCATTGATCAAAACCCAAACGCCGCGGATGAAGCGGATCATCTTTTAGTAAACACATCTGCCACTTGCCTGCGATAGCAGTTTTATAACCGGCCTTCTGCAGGTAATTTGAAAAAGTATGAGGCTCTTCTTTCTTTGGGTAATCACCCCAAGTCACCTTGCCATGTCTGAAGGGATATTTTCCTGACATCAAGGTTAAGCGTGAAGGATGGCAAACAGGCATGCTGTAAGCATGATTGAACTTCATTCCCGTACGAGCTAGCTCATCAAGGTGCGGCGTTGGGTACGATTGGCCCCCGTAACATTGGAGAACTTCTTGTCCGACATCGTCAGCGAAGATGAAAAGGATGTTCGGGCGCTCGGCTGATTGAACTGATAAAGTGCCAAGTGCCAACAGAATTAGAATTTTGTTCTTCATTGCTTCATTCAAACCAAGCACCCCAAAGAAGAAGTGTGATTTTTTTTAAGTTTTATTAAGGACACTGCGACCATGGTTGATCAATGCTGTCAAGAAATCTCATATAATCCCATAAAGATTCTATCTGTGATAGTCTGAAAAATATTAGGATGTGTTTTGGGAATCGATCTTACGTATCTTGGTTTGCTGGAACTTGACGATTTGGCAACCAGTCTTTACTATCTCGGGACCAAAGAAAAATCAGGAAACTATTAATATTTACAAAGCCTCAACACCACAATGAAACAAATACTATTTTTTCTCATCGCTTCTTTTTTAACGACAGTTTCTCAATTATTTGCGGAAAGTCCACCAGCTGTTGAGGGCCACAAAGCATTCATGGAGGGGTTACGAGAAATTCAGACAGATGCGCTTGAATTTAAAGGAGCCAAAAGTGCAAGTAAACCCCGCACCCTCAGCCCAGTCGTATCCCGATTCAAAGGATGGTTTATTGATGTTACAGAAAAAGCAAAATCCAGTAAATTAGATGAGGTTGACGTGGTTGAAGGCATTTCCTTAGCTAGTAAATCGCGCGCTAGTTCAGCGTGGCAATTTGTGGAAACCGAAAAGGGTTACGTCGTACGTTCGGCAGGTGGAAAGTACAAAGGTTGGATCATTGTTATTGATGACACTGCCAAGACGCGGCCAGAGGGACCCAACCTCACAGTAACTCCTGCTCTCCGGCTTGCCAAAAGTGCGACAGCGAACAGTTACTGGAAGCCAACACTTACCAAGCAGGGACTAGTGCTAGAGGCCATGTCAGGTAAATATAAAGGTTGGGTCTGGGACTTTGGTGGAGGTGATCCTTCACACGAGGAGTCCGGACGACAAGTTGCCGTTAATGTCCTGCTGGCCGAAAAGGTCGTTGCAGGTTCCTATTTTGCAGTAAAAGCTGCGGAATGAGATGCGTAACCAAAAAAATGGAGTGGGCGCGGCTATGAAAGAGCTTCTTTTGATCTTTGCGGCGGTTCTGCAGGTTGTGTTTCTGACGTCCTGTCAGATGGCTACAATGCAGATTCCCGTCCTGGACACCAAGGGCGATGTTTACAAGACCGAGGGTGCCAATGACCCGTTGATCTATGACAGCACCATCGGCCACAAAAAAGCCATCATGCTATATGCTGACTTTTCGGACGCCGTGATGAAGGTCGATACGAAGGAGCGAGCCAAAGGCGTTCTGGGCAATGGGCTATTTCAGAAACTCTTTCATGAACAGTCCTATGGAAAAATGACTGTCGAGATTGAGCATGTTCACGGTTGGCGGCGTTTGTCCAAGCCTGCGGGGAAGTACAGCAGCAGGACGACCGATTCACACCGCGAACTGTTTGTGGAAATATTTGCTCTCTATCCGAAAATAGATTTTCTGGCCTACGACTACATCATGGTCAATATGCCGCGCATCGGGAACACCGCGTTCGGGGAACGGGACGATCTTGCCATTCCCTATAAGGGCAATAAGATCAATGTAGCGCTGAACATTTCTAGCGTCAGCCCGTATGTGCTCGCCCATGAAGCTGCGCATCTGATGGGTCTACCTGATTTGTATACGTATGGCGGCGTCGAAGGCCCGAAGAATCCCGCTGGTCCTTGGGACATCATGTCGTCGGCTGGTCGGGCGAGTGGCTTTCTCGGCTGGCATCGCCACAAATTTGGCTGGCTCGACGCCAACAGGAAAACCTATCTCACCTCGGGAATCCATCGATTAAAACTGACGCCATTGAATGCGTCGTCCGGTATTTCAATGATCACTATACCCGTAGATGATCCGGTTAAACCCAGTAAGGTCTTTGTTGTTGAGATTTCGCAACCCATCCAAAACAAAGACAAGGTCCAGAATTCTGTCGGCGTCCTTGTTTACAGCGTCGATGCCAAACTCGCTACAGGACAGAATCCGGTCGTTGTTTACCCGAAAGAAGATTTATTGAAGGCCCCATTCCAGCCGGGCGATCCATTCGATCACAAAGACGCGCCCATGAGTATTAAGGTGCTAAAGAAAAACGAGGATGGATCTTGCTTGATTGAAGTAAAAGTAAACTAGAAGTCATTAGGATTAATGACCTCAAATAGCATGCTGCTTAATTAAGTTTTTAGATTTTATGGAAAAAGTTAACATATTTGTGGACGTTCAAAACATTTACTACACCACAAAACAGATTCACAATAGCCACTTCGATTATAATGCTTTTTGGAAAAAAGTAACTTCGAACAGGGAGGTGGTTAAAGCAATTGCTTATGGTATTGATAGAAATGATGAAAAGCAGAAACAATTTCAGAATATTCTAAGCGGAATTGGTTTTGAAATAAAACTAAAGCCATATATTCAAAGAAGCGATGGTTCTGCGAAAGGTGATTGGGATGTTGGTATTACAATTGATGTTATGGAACATGCAAAGGATGCGGACGTTGTTGTTCTTGCCTCTGGTGATGGGGATTTTGATTTGTTATTGAGTAAAATAAGAAATGATTTTGGTGTTTCTGCAGAAGTTTATGGGGTGGCTGATTTGACAGCCAGATCTCTCATTAATTCAGCTTCGAAGTTTATTCCCATTGAGAAGGAATTACTGTTGTAGTCAGTTAGAATGAAAAGATTTTTACTCTTCACTTATTTTATCCTTTTTTCTTCCAATGTTTTTGGGGAGGAATCTGGACCCGTTAACATCGTGTGGATTGTCATCGAGGACGCGTCCCCTCATATCGGTTGCTATGGCGAAACTCTCATAAAGACACCGAATATTGACCGAATGTCTCGGGAAGGTATTCGTTGCAGTAGCGCCTTTGTCACGGCTCCGGTTTGCTCATCCAGTCGCTCAGCCATGATTAGTGGCATGTATCAGTCCACCCTCGGCGTCCACAATCACCGAAGTCAGACCTCGTCTAGAAAAGGTGGAGGCAATGTGGTCTATTATGATAGCTACAAGGTGCCCAAGTCGGTAGAATTGATTCCTGAGCTTTTTCGTGATGCCGGGTACTACGTCACTAACAAGAGCAAGACGGATTACAATTTCATTCCGACTAGCAAGCTCTATCACGGAAGCGATTGGAAAAAGGCGCCGCCTAATCAACCTATATTCGCACAATTTCAGTTGAAAGGCGGCAAGAATCGTTCAGCTCAAAGTCATGTGGACCCTAACAAAGTGATTTTGCCGCCATACTATCCCGTCCACCCGGAGCTTCAAAAGGATTGGGCGAAGTATTTGGATTCTTGGGTCGAGACCGATAAAGAGGTTGGCAGGATACTAAATGATCTCAAGATTGCCGGGCGTCTGAATTCGACTGCAGTCTTTCTCTGGACTGACCATGGTGTCAGTCACTTGCGCGGCAAGCAGTTCCTCTATGAAGAAGGAATTCGTGTTCCTATGGTTATAAGGCTGCCAAGGATGCAGCGTGCCGGGACGGTGAGAGACGACCTTGTTGAGCACATTGACGTTGCCGCCTGTTCGCTCAAACTTGCTGGAATCAAGATCCCCGATAATATTCAGGGTCGCAATTTCCTTGCCTCTGACTACAAGTCTCGGAAATTTATCTTTTCAGGACGAGACCGCTGTGATGAGACGGTCGACATTCAGCGTTGCGTGCGCGATTCCCGTTATAAATACATCCGCAACTTCATGTCGTACGTCCCACATACGCAACCCAGTCAGTACAAGGATGGTAAAAAGATTGTTCAGGTCATTCGTGGTTTGCACAAGGAAGGCAAACTGAATGAGCAGCAGGCTCGCCCCTTTGCTCTTCGTCGACCACCGGAAGAACTCTATGATCTGCAAAGCGATCCGCACGAACTGGTTAATTTAGCTCAGAAGTCAAAGCACCAGAAGAAGTTGGATGCCATGCGCCAGCTTCTATATAAACGAATGACCGATACACGAGACGTCGGGCTGATCCCCGAGCCGATTCTTGAGGACGTTGGACGGGAGGCCGGAAATAAGTACCTAGCTTTTCTTGATAACGACCACAGTAGGCAGACAAGCCGTTTGATTGATGTAATTACTGCCGGTGAAGCAAACGACGACGCCAAGTTGTTGGAATATGTAAAGTCTTCGGATCCATCGACGCGTTACTGGGCGGCTGTCTGGCTGGGCGTCAATGAGACTACTGAAGGCAAGGCTACGTTGTTGAAACTGACCGCTGATCGCGTACCGGCCATTCGCGTTGCTGCTGCCCAGGCCTTGTATCGCCTTGGCGACCTAAGTAAAATGAAACTCTTGGTTGAGCATATCAACGACCCTAATTTACTCGTTGGCATGTTTGCTCTACGAGCCATTGAAGAACTTGGTGACGCGGGTAAAGTACACAGGGATAAAATTGCTAAGGCCCAGAATTCGAACTACGAATTCTCCCGACGCATTGCCAGACGCTTGAGTGCCAAGTGGCGTTAAGGTTGTGCGGTATCCCAGATAAGTAAGGTGAAATAGAATAATGAGATCGAAGTGATGATCCTTTGACCTTCTATGAATCATGATGGTGTGGTAGGATTCTCCTAGGAATGAAAGTGCTGATTCCAAATTCCATAGTTTTTTTAATTATTTCAATTTGCATACCATTGCAGGGGATCTCCAATGAGAAACTAGCTGGTAAACCGCGCAAAAATGCCTCGGTTTTCAATAAGCTCTACAAAGGTATTAATATCGATACGGCACATCGCGACAATGGTGTATGGCCAAAAATTCAACACGATGTAGCACATTTTGAAGCGGCAGTTAGTGCCGGTTTTGATTCGGTTCGGGTGTTTTTACCAGTTCACGCCAATTATGAATCTACCGAACAACAAATCAAAGATGCTCTCTCGAATAAGCTAGCCATCGTAGTTTGCATGTGGGGTTCTGCTGAGTGGTCTAGAAACCCAAAATTGGGAGAGCAGCAGATAGCAGAAAAGTGGGGAAAATTGGCCGAAGTTTGGAAAAAGTATCCGAACGATCTTGTTTTTGAAATACTTAACGAACCTAAGGGTATTGGTTTTGTAAAAGCTAGAGGAGCATCACAAGTAATGTCGCTTTATAATGCTGCTGCGCAGGCCATTCGGGACATCGATCCTGACCGTCCAATCTTAATTGGAGGGCCCGGCTACAATGATTCTGAATTTTTGGATTCTTACGTGACTGAAAAATACCTGACGTATCAATTTGAAGATGGTAAGGGGTTTTATGATGACTTTAATGCAGGTGTAGCGATCCATTTTTATAGTCCAAGACACAAGGATGGCCTTAATTTTGCCATGTGGACCATGGGTCTTGGAAACGAGGAATCGAAATGGAAAGATCCGATCACAAAGGAAATACTCCATGCTGTGAATTGGAGAAAAAGGATCGGCGTAGACATTCCAATCATTACTACCGAATGGGGCTGCTGGCTATTTCCAAAACGCACCAATCAAGATTTGAACAAATGGTTAGATCACCATATTAACCTGTTTGATATCTACAACATTGGCAGTATGTGGTACACAGGAATACAAAACAACCAGAGGACATTCGGTATTTTTAATTCTGAAACAGGCTGGAACAAGACTGTGTTGAATAAGCTGACTGGAGTGAAAGCAGCAGTGCTTCCGAAAATATCTCAGGTCATTAATGGTGAATTTTTTAAGCCGGACCATGCATGGCAGCTGACGTCAGAAAAGATCTCAAGAGAATATATTTATGGGAAGAAGGCTTTTAGCGGGATAAGTATGCTTAAGTTGAATGTTCCTGCTGATGCGGAAGGGCAATTATACTTGCAGACATATAAAAATGAGGATGGATACAAGGGAGTACCCGACAGAACATTACTACACCTAATTGAGGGTCAAACTTACAAAATTAGTTTTATAGCCGCGAGTGAAGATGGAAAAGGTCGCATAAAGATTATGCTGAAGGATGTCAAAGATATGAGCTCCATCTACGATAGTGCTGAAGCTGATGGCGGGTGGCTAAATATCGGCAAAGAACCCCGTGCCTACACAAAACTATACACTCACAATTCTGAAACTATAATGGATGTCCGTCTTGAATTTGATATTGGCTCCAAGGAGCAGATTCTCTATTTGGATAAAGTAGACCTCATCAGGAACTGACCCAAGTTCCACGAGAAATATTATATATTCTCTAAGAGTTTTATATCTTCCATGAATTATGATGTTGAGCTAGGATTTGTGCTCATCATTAATTATGAAAACATTACTCTTAATTTCTTTGATAGGAACACTGGGTCTATTGGTTGCGGCTGACCGAGGAAGTCGAACGGTTCCACAACCCAATAAACCAATTCCCAAAGAGGAAATAATCAAATTCACTGGGCAATTTAATGAAGCTAAACTGAGTAGGGACATCCGGATCCTTTGGCTTTATGGACCCGAGGATCACGGTGGTGGTGAACATGATTATATTCGCATCAAGGAATTGTTTGTTCCCATGCTTAAGACAATCCCTCGAGTGACTGTGGAAGAGGCTTATATGTTTCCGTCACAGGATCAATTCGACCGAGCTGATTTAATGATTCAATTTCTGCACCTTCCGGACCTGACGAATGAGCAATTTACTATGTATCAGAATTATGTTGATCGGGGAGGTAGCGTTGTTTCAATTCACGAGTCTTGCATTATTCGTCCAATTGGTCGTGCGAATAAGTTGGCAGGATGTATTGGGTGTTCCTGGCAGGGTAATAAAGATTCACATTGGGGTAAGTTCTCTGATGATCATCCGTTGTATCTCAAGACCGATCATCCGGCATTTACCGGTTTGCCTAAATCAGTCACGTTGAATGATGAATCCTATTGGGATCTTCTCAAGCGGGACAATGTTGAGGTCATTGGGGCCGTTGCTCCAAAATCGGAAAAGGACAACTCATCGTTCGCTGATATTCTGAAAAGCGAAGGGGTTCGTAGCGATGCTTTTTGGACATACACCTCAGGCAAGGGTCGTGCATTCGGCACCACTACTGGCCATTACACATACACTTATTTTGATCCTATATATCGACTAATCTTGTTGCGAGGGATTGCATGGAGTTTGAAGGAGGATCCTGCACCGTTCATGCCTCTCGTTTTTCATGGTATCACTGATGATAAGGGCCTGGTCGGCACGACTGATACTATGATGAATTACAGAAACCGCAGAAAATAATCGAACCTACGTATCATTTATATTCAAACAAGAATGGTTTTAAGCAGACATTGGAAAGAGCCAATGACGCATGCGATAGCTTAGACCAAGAACCTGCCGATCGCCCCTGTCTGTTTGAGACGATTGCGTTGCATGGTTAAGTCCAGATCACCGTAATGCTCGATCGGGTTGCCGTAAGCGTTGAGCAACGTTGTGTACCAATTGCTCAAGGTCTTGTGCCCTTCTGTACCGTGAAACGGCAGGCGGACATAGCGGCCCGCAAGGTCGAGCTTCGAGTTCTTTCCGGTCATCAGAACCATCGGCGCCTCCGTATCCGGGCCATGATGACCAGCACCCGTTTCGGGCATGTAGATGATCGTCGTGTTGTCGAACATGGTGCCATTGCCCTCGGGAATGGACTTGAGCTTGGTCACTAAGGTCCTGACCTGCTTCATATGATGGGTCTTGATGGCATCTCTCATTTTCGTAGCGCCAGCAATCTGGCCGCCATGCCCAATCTGGTGGATACTCGTTTTCTGCTCATTCTCAGGCAGGGAGGTGATGTCGGTGCCCAAGTCGTCAATGGTGTAGGTAACGACATTGGTCAGTCCCGCCGCGAGCGCTCCTACGATGACATCGGTGAAGGCGGCCTGCTTCTGTGGAAGGGTTGCATCTGCGCCACCATCAGCGTGGACAGGGTCAATGTTCGGCAGGTGTTGTTTAATCTTGGTGCCCAGCGACTCAACCTTGGCGCTGCGGTTACGGATGGACTGGAGCGAATCGACCTGACCGCTGATCTTGAGGCGCTCATCACCGTCCAACCCTTTGAGTTGGCGACTTTCCTTGTCATGCAAATGGTCGAGCAGAGCTCTGTCGGAAGCGGCTTCATCGGTATTGGTGACGGACTTGAACAATTCCTGATAGGCAGTCATGGGGTCGGCGTAACAGTAGTTGCGCTGCTTTGCCGCCGGAGCGGAATAGCCGGAGACAATACCAGTTCTGTGATCACGCCCATGGGGAACCGCCAGCGACATCTCGACGTGACCGAATGGAGAGGGGAAAAGCTTTGCCAACTCGAAATCAACGGTCGCCCACTTGATGTTGCTGAGGATGTCGCGTCCGGCTTTGTAGGCGCCCATGCAACCAGAGTAGGAATAGTGCCCGCCTCCGCTAACCGACATCGAGATGCCGTGCAGGATGGTCATGTTCTCCTTATGATCGTCCAGCCCTTTCAGCCAGTCGGGCAGTTCATGCTTCGACAAGTCCACCTCGAAGGACTCCTTATCCTTGTGCTTTTTCAACTCTTCGGCGGAAAAGGAGGGCAGTCCAAATTGCGTAGGCAGGTTTCCGTTGGACTTACGGATGAATACGAATCGGTGAAGGCCAGCACTTGGCCCTTTCGCCGGCGCGGCCATGAGGTGATTAAATGAAGGGGTCAGCGCAAGGCTGGCAGTCCCCAACGCCGTTCTCTTCAAAAGTTCTCGTCGGCTGATCAACATAGTCTAGTCTCTGGAGTTGCGTTTGCGGTAAATAAATGAGTCGGATGTTAACAGTGACACGATCACTTCGTCGAAGCTGCCTTCATTATCGACGTAAGCCCTATCCGCGTCAATCAACGTCTTGGAGTCCGAAAGTGTTTCATTGCGTCCCAAAAAGTAGCGAAAGGCATGGCGGATGATGGACTGTCGCACCTTTTCCGACTTCGCCAGTCGGTCGATCAAGTCGAACGCATCTTCGACGTCGCCGTCCAGTGTCGGGTCACCCGTCCCTTTGAGCACGCCACGTGGATCGACCGGCAATGTCTTGTAAACCGCGAGCGAGGCGCCAAAGGAGTTGACTTCACCTCGTTTGGCCTCCTTGAGAAGATTCCCCGGGTGCTCCAGGCTTTCCTCGGTTCGGAAACGGCCGAAGTCATCGTAGATTTCAAAGGGAAAACCTAGCGGGTCCATTTTTTGGTGGCAACGCCAGCAGTACGCGGCGCCCGTCCGGTTTTCCATCCGCTGTCGAAGTGTCTTTTGATGGTCCGGCGGGATAACCGCATCCACGGTGATCGGCACGTCGGGGATTGTCCCGGCCAATAGCTTTTCGCGAATCCATTTTCCGCGATGGATCGGATCCGTCTCCAAGTTCTGCGCGTGAGCAATCAACCAGGCGGGATGGGTCAAGATGCCTTTTCGATTAGGGATGGCGGCCGGCTGGACGGGCGGATAGTCCCATTTTTTCCAGTCGATGTTCCAGTAGGAAGTCACCTGCTCGCCGCGCATCTGCTGCCCGGTACGTCCCAATACGTTTCCGCCGTGCCAGAAGCCCATTGACACCTTCATGTAAGGCATGCCGTTGGCTTGTCCTGCGCTGAAATGACGTTTCAATGCGGGCATCATTCTTTTCAGGCTGTTCAGCAGCGACTTATTGTCACCTCCACGAACCTTGCGGAATTCCCAGATCGTCAGCATGAACTCTTTATGGGGGGCGACGTCGTCTGGCTCCCATGTTTCCCAGTCGAATTTCCTGAAATACTCGTAGATCTTCTTCAGTTCATCCGATCCAGCCTTCATCGCTTGGTTGTCGCCTGAATGGTATAGGTAAAACTTCTCGGTCGTAAGAAGCTCTTCAAAAACGCGTTCATCCTTTTCAAGAATATACTCAACCAACATGTCCGCCTCGTCGATCAAGCGGCTGACCGCTGGCTCGTGACGACCCGCTCCGAAACGCGAGTCGTCCTTGAAGACGTCCTGCGCCTTGGGGTAGCCAAAAAATTCTCTGAAGAATCGCAACTTGCGGATCGGCTGGTTGGTAACGCTCGCGTTGAGGTTAGACGCCTGGACGTTTTCGTCGATGATGCACCACTGGTCGCGATCGTTGAGTATCCGGCGTATCTCACGTTCGTAGTCCTTGCGCGAATTCAGACGCCCCTTTTCCGCTGCCTGGACCAGAGTTTCATCCGGGCTTACATCGGTCAACGCGTAGGCCAGGGCATAGCTCGCATTGCGTGGCGACATCATTCGCCGACCGTGCTCGTCCGGCTCGCCCTCTCCGAACTCGTTGCGATAGGCAAACTCAGTGCTCAGCACAAGCGACTCAATAAGCTTCGCGATTGCCTTCTGCCGATCAAGTTTGGAGGCGTACAGTTTGAATTGCTCGATGTTTTCAGCCAGTTCCGAATCCGTCGGATTGCGCTCGAAGATTTGCGCATACAACTCCATGAGGAAGGGAGCTATCAAGGTTTCATCTGCGCCTCCGGCGGATTCCCGTTCAGCCCTAAATGCCGCCTGCCAATCCGCCAAGCACTTCTCGATGATCCGGTGGTGCCGATCACCCTGCTTGCGGTGCTTCTTGATAGTACTGGTGACAACCGCCATCTCGGCATCATTGAGCGGCATGTACTTCGGCGCGCCAAATTTCCCATTTTTGACATGGAGGTAGAGCCTGTTCATGTCCCACGTGTCGTAAAACAGCTTCATGGTCGTGATGCGGTTTTTGATGCGGTAGTCGGTAACCCCCTCCCTGTACCAGTCTGTCTCGCATTGCTGGATGATGTTTTCGAATTCAGCAAGATTGGCTTCGCTGTAAGGAGCCCAAGCCGGCTTTCCGCTGCGATCCAATTCAGATTTTTCCGTGATTTCGTCGACCTTGAAAGCAGTGCGTTTGTAGGTGGCGACGCCCTGCAGGATGGCCCGGATATCCTCTTGGTTGAAACGGCCTAGGAAGTCGAGGTTGTCAACCCGCTTCCTGCCCGCTCTCTTCGGTGGTCCGGGATAGGGGATTTCCTTTCGGACAACCTTGGGGAGGAGCTTTTCGTGCTCCTCACCGTAGATATCATTGAGCAGACGCTCCAGAAAGGAATAGGTCCTCAGGAACCGTTCGCGTGAACGCATAGACTCACGGTGATCCAGTTCGATCCTCATCAGGGCATACGTTGCCGGGTAGTGCGCCTTCATTATTGCCTCGGAGGACATGTGTCCCGCAACCCGCTTGGCATTACCCACCATCGTCAGCAGGTGGCCTGTCGTAAGCCGCTTGTGGGAGCTATATCGAACGCCTACCTTCTCAGGCAGCAAATAGGGGTTGGTTATCGTCCTGCGGAATTTGTTTCCGCGCTCTGTTTTGGGGCTCCAGTGAACGCCGCTGTCACCCTGCACTGACTGAGCGGTTCCGTAGATTGTCCGCGTCGGATGGTAATTCAGCAAACGATTGATTTTCTCGTTAAAGATGAATTCGCTGATCAACCATCGCCGATCCGGCGTGTAGCCAGGCGCTTCGGCGTATTTGCCGGAGAACAGATCCTCGTGAGAAATTACGTTTCCATACTCGAACCGTCGGAGCTTCTCTGCCAGTGCCTTGGAGGCCTTGCCGGTCAGTTGGCTGTTTAGCCACTGCAGCAAAATCTTTCGGTCAGCTTCCTTCGGCTGCTTGGCCTTCTCGGGCGGCATCTCGGCAAGTCGGATGACTTCCTGAGCCTTGCGGAACAGCTCTTGGCGATCGACTGCGTCGATGGTCTCCAAAGAGTCCAGCCGCAGATCGCCCTTTTGTTTCTCAGGACCATGACACGATACGCAATAATTATTCAGGGCGCGCGTTGCTTGCTCATGCAAATCTGTCGGGTCTATCTTTGAATTGGAAATCCTATCGTTTGCAGGGACAGTCTGTCCAAACAGCTGCACGGAATACGCAGCCAAAAGGCAGAGACAGGTAAATGCCGTGGAATAATTGTTGAACGACTTTACCATGATTGCCCTCAGTCTATCAAAAAAACGCATTTTCACAATACTGATTCTAGGAACAATAAAGACTTCTCCACAACTCCCAGTCCATTTTGTTTGAGATGCCTTCGGCCGATGTTATCATAACCGCACAAGGCAGATAATGAGTAGTACGCGTTTAACGAATTCCCATCCTGTAGACCGTAGAAAGTTTCTGCAGGGAATGGGTGTAGTGCTGGCCTTACCTTGGCTGGAGAGCGCGGCGATGGCGGATGCGCCTCGTACTAAGCGGTTGGTGTGTGTTGGTAACCATCTTGGTTTCTATCCGGGCAACTTTTTTCCGAAGGCGGCCGGGAAGGACTATGTGCCGACGTCGACGCTGAAGCCGCTTGAGACGCATCGTGATGATCTGACGGTGTTTTCGAATCTGGATCATGGGCTCAATGGTGGGCACAGGGCAGTGCAAGGCTTTCTGACGAGCATCAAAAAGGAAGAAGCTGCAGGGTTTCCGGAAAAGAATATCTCACTTGACCAGATCGCTGCCGAGCATGTCGGCAGTTCCACACGCTTTCCTTCGATCAATACCGGGATCGTAAACGGCACCGATATGTGTTGGACTCGTGCAGGTGTTCATGTGCCGCCAGTCACCAATCCCGCTACGCTGTTTCGAGGTCTCTTCGTGAATTCGCCTCAACGCGAACGGGAAGCACAACGTACGCGGCTGAAACATCGAGGCAGTGTGCTTGACGCTTTGCGCGATTCGGCAAATGCCTTGAATCGAACCCTCAACGCAGTCGACCGCAACAAGTTGGATCAATATCTGACATCGGTCCGCGATGTGGAACGACGGTTACAGATGTCCAAAAAGTGGCTCAATCGTCCCAAGCCAAAACCGTCGATGAGCGAAGTGCTGGATGAAGAGAGGCAACATATCGATGAGGTGGCTCTTTTTTATGATTTGATGGCTCTGGCATTGCAGACCGACTCCACTCGTGTCGCGACTCTGGAAACCGGGATGGGCTTCCGAACGGAAGAATTGGATCTAGGATTTGGTTATCACGGACTCTCCCACCATGGAAAGTCGGATGATCGGATCGGACAACTTCGGGTCGTGGAGGCCTTTCTGACTACCAAGCTCAGTGGCTTCATTTCCCGATTGAAGGAAGCGCAGATCTTTGACAACACGCTGGTCGTGTTCGGTAGCGGTATGAGCGACGGATCAAGCCACAGCAACCGAAACCTTCCTGTGTTGCTGGCCGGTGGCGACTTGGAGCACAAGGGCCACTTAGTTTGTCCAGCTGAGCAACACAAGCGGGTTCCGCTTTCAAACCTGTGGCTGTCTTTGCTGCAATGGTTCGGTTCTGAAGCGGATCGGTTTGGTAGGAGTACGGGAACGTTTTCCCCAATGAAGATCGGGTAGGGCAGGCCATGAAAATCATCATCCAATGTGTCGCTTTGCTTTTGATCGCGGGCAGCTCGATTGCCGACGCTGACGAATGGACCTTGAAGTTTCTAGAGCAGAGCTGCATCCGTTGTCATGGCAGCCAGAAACAAAAATCTGACCGTCGTTTTGATACGCTACCAGTGCAAATCAAGAAACTTGACGATCTGGAACGCTATCAGGAAATCGTCGATCAGCTGAATCTTGGAAACATGCCGCCCGAAGACGAACCTCAGCCGTCGGCTAAAGAGCGCGCCAAGGTCATTGCTCATTTGACCCTGCAGATCAGGACCGCCCGGATGGAACTGAGTGATTCAGGCGGACGTAGCGTGCTACGCAGGCTCAACTCGTGGGAGTATCGGCAGACGATTGGCGATCTGCTTGGGCTAAACGTCGACGTCTGGAATCCCGCCGAAGATTTTCCCGAAGAGGTCAAAGTCCATGGATTCGATAACAATGGAGCCGGTCTGGTCACCTCCGGCAGGTTGATGGATCACTACTTTATTGCGGCGGAAGAAGCCATTCGGCGAGCTACTCAGTTCGGGACCCGGCCGTTATCAAAGAAATACAAGCAGAAAACTCCATTCTACTTCAAAGGCAATGACTCAAAGGGGTTGCCCAAACTCTTCCAAACTGGCCGGTTCCGTTTTATTCCTGAGACGCCTTACACTGATCTTTACGGCCGCCATTATCGCGGTGGACACATCGGATTTCTGCCACTGTTTAGGCAAGGCGGCGTTTCTCAAAGTGGCATCTATACCATTCGCGTTCGAGCTGCAGCGGTGGGCCGCTTCCATGACTATGGCAAAGCTCTGGGCGATTTTCGAAACGGTGATCCATTAGTGATGGAAATTGCTGGAGTCGATCGACGCGGCAGTGTCACCAGCACGGGTAACGTCTCGAAGATGACATCACTGGCGCGCATCGAATTGACGAACGAAGAACCTCAGTGGTTTCAGTGGAACGTCTACCTCGAAGCCGGCTACGAACCGGAAGTCCGCTTTCGTAATGGCCCTCTGGCGGCCAAGCGAATGGTTCGAGTTCTGACGACTCAGGCCGCCGATAAACCGGAGTTTAAACCGTTCGTCGGCATGAAGGGAGGCATCGAGAAGGGGCACGGCGTACTTAAGGCTTATCAGGGGCCGCGCCTGCGAGTCTGGGAGATCAACGTCGAAGGCCCGCACTTCGAAACTTGGCCGACCGATGGGCACCGTGCATTATATGGCAACCTGACACCGGACAAGCTAAACGCCAAGGCGATTGCTCAGCGTCTGAAAGCTTTCGCCGAAAAAGCCTTTCGCCGACTGCCGGTCGATGGAGAACTGGAGTCGATTCAGCGACTCGTAGCCGGCAAACTGAAGGAAGGCGTGGCGCCCTTACATGCCCTCCAGCTTGGCTTTCAGGCCATTCTATGTTCTCCAGGATTTCTATATTTGAATCTCGGCGAAGGTGAATTGAACGAAGTCGCATTGGCGTCGAGATTGTCATATTTTCTCTGGGCATCACCTCCTGATGAAGTTCTTCTCAAACTGGCAAAAGCTGGGAAGCTGCGGTCCGGTTTGTCCGCGCAAGTGAAACGCATGCTAGCCGATACTAAGTCGGATCGATTTGTTCGGCATTTTGTGCGTCGATGGTTGGATTTGGACAACATTGGAACCATGCCTCCGTCAAAAGACTTCTTGGTGTACTATCGCGACAATCTCGGAACCGCGATGCGCAAAGAGACGGAAATGTTCTTTCGCTACGTGTTGGATAACAATCTGCCGCTGCGCGGATTCTTGGACGCAGACTATTCGTTTCTCAATCGCGAACTCGCTTTGCACTACGGCATCGAAGGAGTTCAGGGCAACGAGTTTCAGCGTGTTTCAATCAAAGGTGGGCAACGTGGTGGCCTTATCGGTCAAGGTGCATTTCTGACTGCCTCGGCTAATGGTGTGGATACGTCGCCCGTCGTTCGTGGTATTTATGCGTTGGAAAAACTGCTTGGCTACACACCACCGCCTCCTCCGCCTGACGTTCCTGTGATCGAACCTGACATCCGTGGTGCTGTTACCGTTCGTGAGCAATTAGTAAAGCATCGCGAAATAGCAACGTGCGCCGAGTGCCATCGCAAGATCGATCCGCTTGGATTCGCCTTGGAAAACTTTGATGCCATCGGCGGGTGGCGCACGGAATATGGTCGTAATTTGCCGGTGGATGCCTCAGGGAAATTGCCCAATGGTCAGGCTTTTCAAACGTTGTATGAATTCCGTCGGCTCATGGTCGAACGTTATCCGCAGTTTACCCGTAATCTGACTGAAAGGTTTTTGACCTACGCATTAGGCAGGGAGTTGATCGCCCTTGATCGCCCGCATATTGATGACATTCTAAAGGAAATGAAAAAGGACAAGAAAGGGTTGCATGACCTCATTGAAGCGGTGGTTTTGAGCGAGGTGTTTTCTAAGAACTAGCTTCCCTTTTGCATTGTGGGCGGTATGATTGAGCTCATGAAATCACTTTCTCGACGTTCATTCCTTGGTGGCACCGCTTTGGCTACTCCAATCATTTCGTTTGCTCCAACGCTTCTTGCAAAAGATAAAAATGATCCCAACCGTTTTCAGATTGGTATTCAGGAATATACCTTTCACCGATGGATTGGTTCGGGAAAACTGGATCATCTGGATTATCCGGCTCTAGCGAAGGATAAACTGGGCATTACCCATATCGAATACTGGAATAGGCCCTTTAAGGAAAAACACACCGACAAAAAATATGTTGGTGAATTGGTTAAGCGGACTATTGGAGAAGGTATGAAGAATGTGCTGATTTTGGTTGATGCCAAGAATCAGCTGGACTCAAAGGATGTCAAAGCGCGTACGCGATCAGTTGATGAACACAAAGGCTGGGTGGATTGCGCTGCACAATTAGGTTGTAAGGCTATTCGAGTTAACTGCCGCTCCGGAGGCAATCGTGATGAGAACCTTGAAAATGCGGCCAAGGGGATGGGTGCTTTATGTGATTACGCCAAAGGTACTGGAGTAAAGATTGTGATAGAGCCTCACGGAGGCAACTCACAGGATCCAGATTGGCTCTTGGCTGCGATGAAGAAAATAAATAAACCTAACGCAGGACTTTTACCGGACTTCAATAACTTTGGTCGTTACAATCGATATGATGGGGTGACCAAGAGTCTCCCTTATGCTCCAGCTGTATGTGCCAAGGCTTTGAAGTTCGATGACAAAGGTAACGAGACAAATACCGACTATTATAAGATGATCAAAATCATCTATGATTCTTCATACTCTGGTGTGATCTCGATCGAATTTGAAGGTCGTGGGGTGGACCCGATTGAAGGTTCATTAAAAACGAAGGCACTCATCCAGAAGGCACTCAAGGCTGCGGCTGCATGATGAAAGTACTGTTTTCTGGAATAAAATGAAGGTGGAGCGGGTGATTGGGAATCGAACCCACTATTAATCTGCTACCCAACGAGCTGCATTTTGTAGAAGTTTGTATAATTTCGAATCCGATTCAGGGTGTGGACTAATACAGAGGACCCGGCCCTCACCGAATTCACCTGCAATGATGGCAGGTGAATTAACCATGGTCCCTTGTTGAGGTTTATATTTCGAAACTTCACTGCGGAAAGTGGCCAGACTTTGGAATGGATCCAGACCATCCTTTTCTATGAAGGACATGATTGGGCCATTATGATAGCGAACTTCAAATGGTCCTTTAATTCTGCCAAGGATTGCTTTTCCTTCTTCGGTCAGTTCCATCTTCACTGGAGCGGAAGGGCCCCTGTACCACATGCTCTTTGGTCCTATTTCGGGTAAATTGATGGTTTTGCAGAATGTCTTGTGGTTACTGATGCCTAGTGACCACTCATAGTTAGAAGCAGCTAAATAGGCGCCAGCACAAATACCAATATAACCACCACCACCTTCGATAAATTTTTTAACAAGTTGACGCCCATCTGATCCGAGAGCAGCAGCCTGTTTACTGCCACTTCCACCAGGAAAGATGACCAGATCAAATTGACTCAAAGTGTTGGTACGAATGTCAACTGCTCCTACGCGTCTTAGATGTGTCTTGGTCTCTGCAAAGACCTTGTCCAGACTATTGGGACCGGTTCCGCCTACTCCTCCCGCGTCGTAAACTGCGATCTTTAATTCTTTAGATTTTTTAGGAACGAGGACATGGACAGAATTTTTTTCAACCATTCCGAGGTGACTTAGTAGAACATGGACCATTAACCGGTGCTGCCGTGTTCTTGTGGATATGGGTTGGTTTTTTTTAGTAGTTTCCAAGATCATGGAGTTCGCATCGATACGCTCATGAGCTGCCCGAGCAACGCTGCCGTCGACCGGATATCGTAGGCGGACGAACTTTTTCTTGGGATCAGTTATCGTTGCATTGACTGCTTTTAGCATTTTAGGCACCACCTCATTGGCTAAATTTCCTTTGGTGTCGATAATAGAAGTGCCGACCGAATCTGAATTGAGCTGATGAAAATCGTATCCTTCGTGCAAATCAATGAACCAGTCAGGTTTGATGTTTTTAAGATATTTCCATAGAGCGGATGCGGGTAGATCTTTGGCGTCCGGTCCTTCCTTGGTCTTGGGAAAATTACGATTCAGATCACGTAGTTTTTTCGGCTTGCCGGGTAAATATCGTGTGTCGGCCCTTAGGCCGGGCAAGTTTACTTTTGGAACAATGATCAACTGACCTTTTTTGATTGGCCAGTGACGGATCTGTTCAGCTGCTCGTGCTCCGGCCGGTTCATTTCCGTGTATGCCCCCAGTGATGAATACGATTGGTCCTTCAATCCCGCTATCTCTTTGGTAAAAGGGGGTTTCCCATTTAGTGTCCTCTGCAAGGATTCCTGTTGAGAATTTCTCTGCACCTAGGGAATTGAGCCCTATTCCCAAGAATAACAGGAATGGAATAGCACGTATCATTAAAAAATTAATCAGTAAAATATCTGGTCAATCTAACATAAAAAATGCCTAATAAGCATATGAAAAGAATCTATTATGCCTTGTTTCTGATAGTGTTCGCTATAGCTGACTTGGAAGCTCAGCGACAGCAGTCTGAAGAGGGTCAGAGCCGAAGCAGTAGATTTGGCCGTCAGATGGATACTGACGGGGACGGTAAGATCTCCCGCAAAGAATTTCCTGGGCCCAAGGAGACCTTTGATCAATTTGATAAAGACAAAGATAATTTCCTATCCAATGACGAACGCAATGCGATGCGTCAGAGTCGAGGCCGCAATGGTTCAGGTGGGCGTGGTAATCAGGGTGGAGGATTTCGAAGACCCAATCAGGGAGGAGGCCCCGACTTTGCTGAACAATTATTCAAGGCCATTGATGATGATAAAAATAAGACAATATCTTCCAAAGAATGGAAGAGCTACTTTGATAAAATTATGAGTGAAGCAGACAAGGACAAAGATGAAACAATCAGTGACAAGGAATGGCAGGCATGGATACAAAGAAGGCAATCAATTTCAAGACTAGATGGCCGCGGGAACGGTCCCAATGTAGGTGATCCTGCGCCAGAGGTTAGTGCACAGTTCATGAATAAAAAAGACAGCCTCGAATTCAACAATATTACGCGGCTTTCAGTTATTATCTTTGGCTCATATACTTGAGGCCCCTTCTCTAGGGATGCCGGGAGCCTCCAAAAAGTGTACGAAACCTATGGCAAGGAAGCAGACTTCTATTGGGTCTATATTCGTGAAGCTCATCCATTGGGTTCTTCTCGTCCTTCGCCATTGAAAATTGAGCAACCTAAGACATTTTCTGAGCGTGAAGAGATTGCGCAATCCTGTCAGGCCGGACTGAATCTTTCGGTTCCATTATTAGTGGACGATATTAAAGATACTGTTTCACGTGCCTTCGATGCCATGCCTGACCGTATGTATATCATAGGCAAAGATGGTCGAATTGCTTACAAGGGCGGTATAGGGCCCCGTGAATTTGATGTTTCAGAGATGCAGGAAGAGCTCAAAAAGCTTATCGGGGAAAAATGAAAACCTTTGTTTTTCATATAGTTTTTTATGCCTTTCTTTTAGCCCCGACCTCTTATGCCAATGACCGGCTCAACGTGATTCTCATAATGGCTGATGATTCGGCTGCGGATAATTATGGGTGCTACGGGAGTAAGTTTTTTTCTACACCACGGCTCGATGCTTTAGCTCGGACCGGTGCCAAGTTCAATCATTGCTACTCCGAGCCAGTGTGCACTTCGAGTCGGGTCAAGATAATGACCGGTCGTGATGGTATACGGAATTATGTTCAATTTGGGACCTTGGACAAGGACGAGGTCACTTTCGGAAACATGATGAAGGACTCTAATTATGAGACAGCTATTGCCGGTAAATGGCAGCTTCACGGAGGATCTCGTGGAACTCTAGCTCCGGCCTGTGGTTTTGATAATTACTGTTTATGGAATTATCCGGGCACTTCGCGTTCTAGGTTCTGGAACCCTAGTCTTATGCGTGATGGGAAACTCATGGAAACAACTGAAAAAGATTATGGTCCTGACATTCTTACGGATTACCTGATTGAGTTCATTGGTAAGAACAGATCCAAGCCTTTCTTTGCTTATTATCCAATGCTGCTTGTCCATTCTCCCTTTTTGAAGACTCCCGATAGTAAGCTTGACGCTAATAGACTAATTTCTAAGAGCCTCACGAACTTTCGTGATATGACAGCGTACGCTGATAAGTGTGTGGGGAGAATTGTTGATGCACTTGATGAGTATGGGTTACGTGAGAAGACCGTGATTATTTATACTACTGATAACGGTACTGGCCGTTCACTGACTTATCCTTATGGTAAAGAAAAGCGAACAGGAGAAAAAGCTTATGCGACTGATGGGGGAACCCACGCGCCCTTGATCGTCAATTGCCCAGGCACTGTTCCTGCCGGGACCGTTAGTGATGATCTAGTGGATTTTTCAGATGTGCTTCCTACGATCGCCGATATTACTGGCGCCAAATTACCGGAAGTGAAACTGGATGGTCGCAGTTTTTGGCCCCAGTGCCTAGGAACAAAAGGCAATCCCCGTGATTTTATTTTTCAATACTACTACCCTAAATATAAGCCGGCCGCGGCCAAGCATGGTCAGGGAGTTAATGACCAGGAAATTATATGGGCTCAGAACCAGCGTCATAAGCTTTACCGTGACGGAACTCTGTATGCTGTAATTGACCGTTACGAAAAGGCTCCACTCAGTCCTGGAGTCAGTACCCAAGCTGACAAGGACCGTGATCTTCTTCAAAAAGGGCTGGATTCAATGCCATTGAAGGCTGCTAAACTGAGTTTAGAGAAGAAGAAATAGATTTTGAGCCAATTAACTTTCTTTCCGGAATATATTTATAGAACCGGCCAATGATTAGAATAAATACAAGGGTCCTTAATATTACCATATGTATAATTCATTTTATATTGGTTCCGTTTTCAATTGCCGAGCCTAAGCCGAACATTGTGTTTGTCCTGACTGATGATCTTGGTTGGGCAGAACTTGGTTGTTATGGCAATAAATTCAATGAGACTCCGAACCTTGATCGAATGGCACATGAAGGCATGCGATTTACTCAGGCCTATGCTGCGGCTCCGGTCTGCTCTCCATATCGTGCGGCATTATTAACTGGGTTGCATCCAGCCAGATTGGGGATCATGGATTATCTCAGACCCAATTCCGCAAACCGTCTTCCGTCCGACTTAGTTACTTTGCCGGAAACGCTCCAAGCAAATGGCTATTCGACTGGGATGATTGGAAAGTGGCACCTTTCCGGGTACAGTTATCATGAGGCGGAATTTGAAACTCGCCCAACGGATCATGGCTTTGACTGGAACTTTGGATCAGAGCTTAAAGGGGTCGGAAATGGTGCCAATACTTGGCCTTACATCTTTCGTACCCAACCGATCCGATGGATTGATATCGAGAAGAATCGTCTCGGTGAAAAAGAGAATCTTACGGACCGATTAAACTTTGAGGCTGTTGATTTTATTAGACGTAACAAAGAAAGACCTTTTTTCCTCTATCTTTCGCACTATGCCCCGCATTCTATTCTCAATGGTAGGCCCGATCTTGTGGAAAAGTATCGCAAAAAACATCCTCCTGGAAAATCAGGCCGTAAGAATTGCTATATTTGTGAGGATGCTGGTCTCGGTAAAGGTGATCCTGGTAATCATTGGGCCATGGATCATAATCCCCACCTCGCAGCAATGCTTGAGGGCATTGATGATGGGATCGGTAAGATTCGGGCTGAACTTGCCGCGCAAAAACTTTTAGAGAATACCATATTCATTTTTTCCAGTGACAATGGAGGTGAGTCCAGTGTCTGTTCAAATGCTCCGCTCCGTGGCGGGAAAAGTCAGCTCTATGAGGGAGGGATCCGAGTGCCGCTCATCATCCAATGGCCGGACAATGTTCCGGCCGGAACCGTGAACGAGGTGCCGACCATTAATACGGATTTTTATCCGACCTTATTGAATGCTGCGAACATCAAATTGACAGGCGAGGTGGACGGGTCATCAGCACTTACTAACTGGAAAAATCCGAAAGCTTCTAGAGAACAGCCCCTTTATTGGCATTATCCGCTCGATCGCTCACATTTTCTTGGTGGGTTCAGTGGTGGTGCTGTGCGTGATGGTGAGTGGAAACTTATCGAGAAGTTTGATGCAGGTTCTACTGAACTCTATTCTCTAGTTAATGATCCTTCTGAGGAAAAAGATATCTCTAATCAAAATCCTGACAAGGTCATTGAGCTTAAGAAGAAGCTATCTGAATGGCGTGATCGAGTCTCTGCTCGAATCCCATCTGCGCCATTATTAACTGATCCCCGGAAGCTTTATTTTGCTGAGCATTTTTCCGGCCCTGCCAGTGAAAGGCTCTGGTATAATGGAGACTGGTCAGCAGAGAATGGTGTTCTTCAACGTATTAATACCGGCACTGAAAATACCCGGATATTCCTTCGTGACGCTGTCTATGATGATGTTCTGATCCGGTTTGATTTTCAGTTCCAAGATTCGAAAGATATTCGCTTAGTTACTGGAAGTGATGGTCACTACAATTCTGTTGTTCATTTGCGCCGTGACCATTTCTATATTCAGACTGCAAAAGACAGTTCAGGACCTTATTTTTCTTATCGTCACAGCGAGTGTTCTTATAATTTTGATTCGGACCGTTGGTATACCATGACTGTAGAGTTTATCGATGACCATTTAGTGGCGCACCTTGATCGCGATCATGTAGCTTATGCTAATCATCCGATCATTAATAAGGAGCGTACCTACTTTGCTTTTCAGGTCGATGATAAGCCCGCAGCCTTTGATAATATTCAAATCCTTCAAGCCAGGAAATCCCCAAAATTTGAGTCCAATCATGAACATTTAAAGTCGACCATAAATAAGCACCCTTTCAAGAAGCCATTAAAGCAAGAATATGAGATACGGAAAACTAATGCTCATGAGTGGTTCTATCAACGCCAAGAAGAGTACCGCTCCTTAGTAAAGACAGTTGAAGAATTAGATCAGAATAGAAAAGAACGTTTCCCCTCAGCTTTCAGATCACATAAGGAGATAAAGAAGAAGGCACTTGCGTTACGTAAGGAGTTGAACAAGGAGGATCCTAAATACAAAGAACTCTTACACGCAACGCATCGAGCAAAACGTGCCATTGAAGCTTATCTTATTGAACAAAATCCAGAAGTCTCTGATTATCCTAATAGCCGGCGCAAAGCGGCAATAGAGAAACTGCGTAGCAAACATTTAGACTCAATAGGCTATAAGAAATTAATCCTTGCCCTTGAGTTTGCTCAGAAGAAACTTGAGAAGGCTTATCCGCGGGCCTTTATTTCCGATGAAGAAATCAAAGAGTCCCGCAAGGCTGAGCATAATAGCGTTAAGGGAGATCCATTATATAAAGAACTACAAAAGGCTCGGTCCGATGCTTATAGGGCTCAGGAAAATTATCTATTTACCAATGATCAAAAGCTGACCGAGTTGAAAGAACTCTTGAACAAGTAATGAAAGCACTTCCCAATTTTTCATCACGCCGAGCCTTTTTGCGTGCTGGAAGCGTTTGTTTGGCCTTGCCTGCTTTCGAATCATTATATGGAGCAGATGAGAGCCGACCAAAGGCGAAGAGGTTTTTATGTGTGGCTCCTACTTATGGAATGAATCCAGGAGGATTTTTCCCTCAGCAGACCGGAGCAGATTATGTTATGCCGCGGCTGCTAAAGCCGCTGGAACGGCACCGGAAGGACTTTACCATTTTTTCCAATCTGGATCATCCGGAAGTTGGTGGAGGTCATGGTTGTTCTAATACGCTACTCAATGGAATGGAATTGAAGGATACGAAGGATCAGCCGCAACGATTACATTCGCTTGATCAGTTCCTAGCTGAAAAGATTGGACAACATACAAGATTTCCATCGTTGCGTCTCGGTTCGGGAGGTGTTTCCTGGTCTCGTTCTGGGGTAATTTTACCTAGTGAAGGGAATCCTTCTCGTGTCTTTGCTAGGATGTTTCTAAATGAGAACTCAAAAACCAAGGCAAGGAGCCGTGAACTGCTCCGGGAAGATGCCAGTATTCTAGATGTGGTGCGTAAAGATGCTCGTCGTCTTAATGCGCGACTAGCTAAGACTGATCAAGATAAGCTGGATGAATATTTGACATCTGTGCGAGAAGTTGAGCGAAAGTTGCAACGGCGCAATGAATGGATTGATGTGCCCAAGCCCAAGGTAAGTGACGAGGTGATTAAGGGAAACGATGATGTGGTAGTGGATCTTAATTATCCTTACAACACTCCGATCATGTATGACTTGATCATTTTGGCGCTGCAGACTAACACAACTAATGTCATCACTTTTGGACACCCTGGTGGTAATCGACTCTTCCCGTTTGATGGAATTGAATTAGGTTATCATTCTCTTACGCATCATGGTAAGCGGCCTGATCTGCTCAAGCAATTGACGATCATAGAGCTTTATTATGCGCAGCAGTTTGCACGTTTTCTGGACCGGATCAAAGTGGCTCAAGATGAAGGAGGTCGACCGCTCCTCGATTCGACGGTAGTGATGTTTGGAAGTGGAATGGGTAATGCCAGTTCGCATTCCAGTCGCAACTTACCTATCATGATTGCTGGGGGTGGATTTAAGACGGGGCAGCATTACCGGTTCGAAAGACATGGTCGAGATGGTCGGCCGCTCTGTGATCTCTATGTCTCCATGCTTCAGCAGCTGGGAGTGGAATCTGACCATTTTTCCACGAGCAAAGGCAATCTCAATGAGTTGCTGACATGATAAATCCACGGATCTTTATAGTTTTATTTTGGTTGCCGATTTCAGCGCAATCTGCTGATCGAATTCCCGTAATTCAAAACTTTTTAGAGACCTATTGCCTGCAATGTCATGGCCCGGATAAACAGAAGGGTGACCGTCGTTTTGACGAGTTGACGGGGGATTTCTCTAAGTTGTCTGAAGCGGAGTCTTTTCAGGAAATCCTGGACCAGTTGAACCTCGCTGAAATGCCTCCTGAAGGAAAGAAGCAACCTGAACCTGATGAACTGAAACGGGTAGTTTCTCAGCTCACTAAATCTTTAATAAGTGCGCGTGAAATGGCTTATGAAAATTCAGGAAAGAGAGTATTGCGCCGTTTGAATCGGGTAGAATATCGGAACACGGTCCGGGATCTTTTTGACCTGAAGATGCTCGACTTTGATCCGACTATCACTTTTCCACCTGACGATTCATTGAGTGGCTTTGATAACGTGGGCGAAGGTCTCGTGACTTCTGGGCATCTGCTCCAAAATTATTTGGAAGCGGCGCGTTTAGTCGCGGATAAAGCAGTTCGTCCAGGCCCTAGACCGGAGATGATAAGTTATCATAAGTCTGATGATAAACGATCAGGTAAATCTGATAAGGATGCACGGAAGGAGGCTGGCCGGTTATTCATCAAGTTCCGCCAACCTCTGGGACTGACTCTGTTAGATAAAAAAAGGGGCGTCCCGGCCGCGGGTGAATATCTGATAAATTTTTCGGCGCGGGCAATTCGTAGAAAATCTCGTTACAAGGATGAAGACCTTAGGTACAACTCAAATGAACCGATGCGCCTTTCTATTTCCATCGATTCTCGCGAGTTAGGTGCTACTGCTCACAGGATCATCGGTGAATACGAAATTCCTGATGACCGGACCGTGGAAATTAAGCATCGGGTATGGCTTGAGAAAGGCTTTACTTTTCACGTGCATTGGGCAAATGGCCCTAATGGATCTTTTAAACGGATCCTGCGTAAAGTCCTTCCCAAGTACAATAAAGATGCTCTTTACCCGGCACGGAACCCTCCTGAAATGTATATTGGATCTGGCCCTGAACTTCATATCTACTCGCTTGGAATTGAAGGCCCTTTTTATGAAGAGTGGCCACTGCCTGGTTTTGATAGGTATTTTCCGGACTCACCGGCAAAGCCTGGAGTAAAATATTTGCGCTCTAGCCTTACGCGTTTAGCTGCTGCAGCCTTTCGTCATCCAGTCAATGCGGATGAACTGGCTCCTTATTTGAATCTAGCAGAGAAATACTTGGCTGATAAAAAGGATTTCTGGGAAGCTGCTCGTTATGGTGTACGGGCAATTCTCACCTCACCCCGTTTTTTGTACCTTACGGAATATGCTTCTGAGAAAGGTGAGGACAGACTGGACGCATATGAACTTGCCACACGTTTATCCTATTTCCTATGGAGTTCCATGCCAGATAAGAAGCTGCGGGCCGCAGCCGATTCCGGTAAACTTAGAACCTCTGCAGGATTGCGAGCGGAAGTTGAGAGAATGCTCAATGATAACCGAGCCAAGGCCCTGACTGAAAATTTTGTGGGTCAGTGGCTACATTTACGCAAGTTAGGCGAAATGCCACCTGATCCTGAAAAGAATCGAGCTTATTACGCTGATGACCTTGAGAACGCGATGCGTGAGGAAACTTACCGCTACTTTGATCATGTTCTTACTAATAATCGTAGCATCCTAGAATTTGTGAATTCAGACTACACATTCCTCAATGCGCCTTTGGCTCAGCATTATAATATTTCTAACGTGAGGAATGAAGGGTTCAGGAAGGTTCTCTTACAGTCTAGTGACCAGCGAGGTGGTCTTCTCGGACATGGTAGCGTGCTTACCGTGACATCGAATGGTGTCGAAACTCAGCCAGTAGTACGTGGTGTTTGGATACTCGAGAATTTACTTGGGACTCCACCCAATCCGCCACCGCCTGACGTTGATCCGATCGAACCGGACACGCGTGGCATTACTACTATCCGCGAGCAAATGGAAAAGCATCGTAATAATGCCACTTGCTTTGAATGTCATCGCAAAATTGATCCGCTCGGTTTGTCTATGGAGAATTATGATTTCCTGGGCCGCTGGCGTGACCGTTACTCTAAGCGTATGCCCATTGATGCTTCTGGAAAAATGCCAGATGGCACAGCTGTCACTGGTCCAAGCGGTATCCGTGAATACCTCCTTTCAAGGCCCGAGCAGTTCACTCGTTGTTTGACAGAAAAACTTTTCGTGTATGCTCTGGGTAGACGAATCAGTTTTACTGATCGAGACGATATCGATCGTATAGTCTCAACCATATCTAAGCGTAAATACGGTTTACGCGATTTGATTCAGCAAATCGTAGCTAGTAAGCCGTTCCATTCTAAATGAAGAAACTGCTCATTTTATTGTGGATGTCCGTCACTGTTCATGCAGTGGATCGGCCTAATATCATTTTAATAATGGTTGATGATATGGGCCGGGACTGGGTCAGTTCTTATGGAGCTGAGCATTCTACCCCAAACATTGACAAGCTAGCTGAGCAGGGAGTTCTTTACCAGACTGCCTGGTCTCTGCCTATCTGTACGCCGACCCGCGTGACTCTGCTGACTGGCCAATACCCATGTAATCATGGATGGGTTCAACATTATGACGTGCCTCGATGGGGAGGGGCCGGATTAGAATCAAAAAAGTTTACGACTTTTGCTAGGACATTGCGTGGTTCGGGTTATGCCACTGCCATTGGTGGAAAATGGCAGATTAATCATTTAGGAAAGGATCCTGATGCTTTAGATAGGCATGGATTTGATGAGCATTGTGTCTGGCCTGGAGTAGAAGAAGGTGAACCCGAGACTGAGGAGCGTTTTTGGAATGGTCTTTTGATTACTAATGGTAAACGGGCCAAGGTTCCCTACGGGCCGGACACAATTAATCAATTTCTGATTGATTACATTAAGCGCCACAAGAATGATCCTTTCTTGATTTATTATCCTATGCTTTTGACGCATGGCCCGCATACGATCACTCCAATGAATGAGGCAAATCCACCCGAAGGAAAGTTGGCTATGTACGCAGGTAACGTGACCTATATGGATCATCTGGTCGGTAAAATTGTAAGGGCCCTTGACGAGCTTGGGTTGAAGGAACGCACCATGATCCTTTTTACCGGTGATAACGGATCAGCTGCATCAGGGAATCTCAATGGTCAGCCATATCCCAAAGGCAAAGGGCGTGAAGCTGATTGGGGCGTGCACGTTCCTTTTATTGTTCGAGCACCATTTTTGAATAAGGGTGGAATTGTATCGCGTGACCTAATTGATTTCACTGATATTTATCCTACCTTATTAGAATTGGCTGGGACTAGTCCTCCAAAGAAATTGAAACTGGATGGGAAATCTTTTATTCCAAGTTTACGAGGAAGTGAAGATCCATTTGATAAGCGTAGTTGGATCTATTCTCAGATCGGTAATTTCAGAATGATTCGTGATTGGCATCACTTAGTTGATAATAAGGGCGCATTCCATGATCTGAATAAGGATCCATTGCAGCAAAATAAAGTAAGCCCCTTGGATAAAATAGCACCGGGTCGTCGCCAACGTTTGCAGATGATTCTTGATCGATTTCCAGAAAATGCACCGGCTCCATTTCCAGAATTTAAGACCAAGCATCCAGGACTTAATAAATGATTAAACTATGAAGACTATCACAATCCTTATTTTAACTTTGCTGATTCCTGCAGCTTCATTTGAGATCTGTAAGGCAGCCAGCAAGCGACCCAATATTCTTTTCATTATTGCTGATGACCAGTCACCCTTTGACTTCAAGTTTTACAATACTCGTAGCGTCATGAATGCACCGGTGCTGGAGAAAATGGCTTCAGAAGGCATGGTAATTGATGGGGCCTACCAAATGGGTTCCTGGGTCGGAGGCGTTTGCACGGCATCGCGGCATATGATTATGACTGGCCGTACACTCTGGCATGTTCCCGACAAGTCTGGACGAATCATGAATCCACACGTCAATAATTCAAAGATGGTTCCACCAAATTTGATTAAGTACACGTTGCCTGCTGTTTTTAATAAGGCTGGATATGACACGATGCGGACTTGCAAGAATGGAAACAGTTACGAGGCTGCCAATAAGCTCTTTGAGGTTCGTCGCGATGGGACGCGCCGTGGAGGGACTGACGAAGGAGGCAGTGCCTGGCACGCTGAGCAGGTTTTAGACTACCTCGATGATCGTGAGTCTACAAAGGACACTGACCCTTTTTTTATCTATTTCGGTTTTTCCCATCCTCATGATGTGAGGGATGGTAAGCCTGAGCTTTTAGCTAAATATGGTGCAGTTAATCATAATAATAAGGAAGCTTTTCCTACTGCCAACGCAAAGCAGCCTCCGTTACCGGTTAATTATTTACCGAAACATCCTTTCGATAATAGTCATATGAATGTTCGTGATGAGGTAGCAGTGAAGGGGGTTTGGGGACGACGCGATGAGCTCACTATACGTAATGAGATTGGCCGGCAATTTGCGTGCAGTGAAAATATTGATATACAGATTGGTCGAGTCCTCAAGAAGCTTGAGGCGATGGGTGAAATAGATAACACTTACATTATCTATACTGCGGACCATGGAATGGCCATTGGTAGACACGGTTTGCAGGGCAAGCAAAACTTATACGATCATACTTGGCGCATTCCTTTTATTGTGAAAGGGCCTGGAGTTAAGGCTGGCGCACGAGCCAAGGGGAATATCTTTTTACTCGATGTCTTGAGTACAGCCTGTGACTTGGCAGGGATCAAGGCCCCAGCAACTTCTGAGGGTATAAGCTTTAAACCAGTAATTGAGGGTAAGAAGAGCGCAGTCCGTGATACCCTTTACGGAGTCTATTGTGGTGGAGGTAGGCCAGGTTCCCGTTGTGTTAAAAAAGGGGATTGGAAACTAATCAAATACGAAGTTGAAAAGACAGGAATGAAGCATACGCAACTCTTTAATTTAAAGGATAACCCACAAGAATTCATGAAAGAACATCATGTTTCGGCGGTCATGGCTTTGACCGGTGCTAAGCCTGGCCCTGAACAGATCAATCTTGCTTCTCATCCGAAGTACTCAAATAAGCTCAAGGAAATGGAATCTGTACTCCTCTCTGAGATGCGTCGGCATGATGATCCTTACCGGTTCTGGAACCAACCTGATGATGGGTTACCTGTCCCGACCTTTCGGGAAAGGGTCAAGAATAAGCGGCAGAATAGGCCTAAAAAAAATAAGTGAAAATAGTGGTTCCATGTTTAAAGGTTTTGGTGGCAGTGCTTTTGGGGCACGCGCTCAATGAAAGGGCCATTTCTAAAGAGCGTTGGTTACAAGAGAGCGGGTATGGATTGATGTTTCATTATGAAGCTTTCAAGAGCCATACCCCCGAATCATATAATAGAGCCATTGATTCGTTTAACGTTAATCATTTTGTCGAATCTGTTCAAAGTACCAAGGCCGGTCATATTATTTTTGTGATTGGTCAACATTGGGGAAAATACTGTGCACCAAATAGTGCTTATGAGAAATTCTTGGGAGTTGATACTGGAGAATGGACATCCAATCGTGATCTCATAATGGAGATTGGAAAGGGATTAGCTGAAAAGGAAATTAGATTAATCATCTATATGACTGCCCGTGCACCCATGAGGCATTATAAAATCATCAAGGCCCTAGGCGATACGTTACCAAGTATCAATGGCAAGCCTGCTGGTAATAAGATCGACCCAATGTCTCACCCCAAAAAAGTTAAAGGATTTAGACGCAGCGAGAATCAGGCTCCGAATCCAATTTTTTTAAAGAACTGGGGTGAAGTGTGTGGAGAATGGTCTCGGCGCTATGGTAAATTGATCTCAGGTTGGTGGTTTGATGGTTATAAGATGGAGATGAAGGATTCATATGAGAGCTTAAAAAAAGAGGCACACAATATTGATACTTGGATTGATGCAGTGCGTTCAGGAAATCCAGAAGCGGAACTGGCATTTAACGCAGGAGCGCACCCCATTCTTTCCCTATGTACAAGAGGAAAGTTGTGTCCTTATCAGACATTTACTTCGGGCGAGAACCACAATTTTAATGAACGTACTAAGAAAGGATTTGGCAAGCCTCTAACGCCTACGAACTTTCCCGCTCCTGATGGGGTTGTGTGGCACTTGTTGTTGCCTGCTGGTAAGGGCTGGGGAGCTGGCGATCAGTTGCGATTTAAGGTGCAAACACTCAAGGAGCGAATTGACGTTATTAATGCAGAAGGAGGGGCAATTACTTTTGACGTGCCCATTAGTTCTGATGGTAAAATTCCAGAAAAAATACTACAAGGGTTTCAGGAATTAGGCACATATAAGAGTCGACTCAATGACGGTGTGAAGTCATTCTTAGATTGAATGTTTGTCTTGGGAAGCTGCAAGATTAAAGAACGAAGATGAGAGGATTTCATATAACTAAAAAGTATTATTTAGTTATTGTATTATTGGTGGCTGGTCCCTGGGCATCCGTTGCCGTTGAAGTGGAATTGGGATTACGCAAGCAACTCTTTGTGGATGATTGGGTGGTTGCGGAAAAGAGTGAAGTGGTTCGCGAGCTTGGTCAGGTGACAAAGCAGAACGGGGGCGAACCAATTTTTGAGGGATTCTTTTACGGTACTGTTTTACATGATGAGGGAAAATTTAAGATGTGGTATCGCGGTAACCCGTACGGTTACGCGGAGTCTATTGATGGAATTCATTTTAAGAAAATTTCCTTACTTAAGGGGCTGGATCCAGCTCATCATAATACCGCTTCTTTTTATATCGATCCGAATGAGACTGATCCCGATCACCGATATAAGATCTGTTATGCGTATCTTCGCCCACACGCGGCAGCGCTGGGCTATTCGGCAGATGGTATTAACTGGAAGGCTTACAATGGAGGCAAGCCCGTCACTCACCGAGCCGCTGACACTTACAATCAGGTGTTATGGGATAGTGAGGAGAAGGTGTACCGGATGTTTACTCGGACTGATTATCGTCGACCCGCGAGTGGACTCGAGGTCCGCGGCACGCGTGACATGATTAATCCGGACATTAAGGCAGATCCAAAAAATTGGCGTATCGTGCGTGAATGGAAATTTGGTAAGGGAGCTGAGGATGAGATTTATCGTCGGCAAATTTATGCTCTAACGGACTGGATTCATGAAGGAGTGCACTTTGCGCTGATGTCTGTTTATGAAAATATACCTAAGCCAGGAGAACCATACGATCGTAAGCCGGACCATCATAAGAGGCACGAGAATGACATCGTCAATTTTTATATAGGAACTACCCGTGGCAATGCGATGTGGGACCTTACCTGGGTCTATGCGGGTAAGCCTCTCATTCCACGTGGACCAGACGGTAGCTTTGACAAGGATATGATATTTCCTGCCTCGCAAATCGTCACGCATCTGGACCAACACTGGATATATTACAATGGTTACCGTGAACGTCATGGTGTTGCAGATAGGGGCCCTCACAGCATTGGGTTGGCCACGTTGAAGCGTGACCGCTTCATTAGTTTATCTGCCAAGGGAGATCAACGCGGCTCGGTTCTAACGAAGCCATTCCGTCTCGAAGGTTCTCGGCTTCAGGTAAACGTTCGGGGCGAAGATGTTAGCGTCGATGTACTGGATGAAAATGGTAAAATAATTCCTGGGTTAACGTCGCGTTCCGGTAAAGTCGACTTGCTACGATGGGAACCGGAATGGGCCAAAGGAAATGATCTTAGTCAGTTCTTAGGCAAAACTGTTCGGCTCCGGTTCCATTTGCAGAATGCCAAGCTGTTCGCTTTTCAATTCCTTAAGTCAAAAAGATAAAACTCACTTAACTTTTTAATAAGTTCATATCTTTCTCACTGCTTCCAAAATTACCAAAGTCCATATTGTGTTTATGGAGTAATTCCAGATACAGATTGCAAAGGGGAGTCGGTTTTTGCATTACCTTATGGGATTCATGCTGGTATCCTCCGCCGGCCACGATCATGGGCAAGTTGTTGCAGGTATGATTGGAGGAGTCGCCGAAATTGCTTCCCATGACCACGGTTGTGTGGTCAAGAAGGGTTCCTTTCCCTTCCTTAATTTGATCGAGTTCAAAAAGAAAATTGTTGAAATGCTTCAGTGCATCAATTTCAATTTGGCTAAGTTTAGTGATCACGTCTTTTCTTCCTCCATGGTGCGAAAGAGTATGCCATGCTCCGGTCGCTCCTGGCACCTTGATAGCGCCGTAGATCCAATCCATCGAGAAAGTAATGACGCGAGTTGAATCAGTTTGGAAAGCTAATTTTGCCAGTTCGAATAGGTTTCTGACCTTGGTAGAGAACTCAAATTGCTTATCTTGGCTGAGGGTCTTTTCCACTTTTGGTTTCTTGGTTTCAAGCCAAAAATTTTCATGATGTAACCGGGTTTCAAGTTCTCCGATCACTGCTTTGTAATTGTCCAATTTACTAGGATTAGAACCTTGATTGCGGAGCTGTTGCAAGTCACGTCGAAGGCAATTTAGAATATTCTGGTCATTTTCGATCTGTTGCTTTTTTGATCTCATATCTTCCTCTCCAAAGAGCATTTCAAAAATCTTTTCCTCATCATGCATTGGGGGAATGGCTGACCCGCGATCGTTCCAGGAACATCCCCACCCCCTATCATAGATACTAAAGTTCAGGAAAGGGAACCGGGTATCCTTACCCATTTCTTTGGCCAGTAATTGATCTAGCGAAGTTCCGTTCACAAAGTTAGATGACTCCGGATTAGGAGTGCCTGTGAGGAAGGATTTTTCCGAGTCGTGATTGCTGGTTTCCATTCCTGGATGGAAGAAGTTTTGGAAAACTGTCATTTTTTCCTTCGTCTTCATGCCTTTCAGGTAATCTGAGGTTGAAAGGTCTTCTCTCTTTTTAGGAAAGAAGTACGGTCCATAAAAGCCCAGACTATTATTGATGAAAATGATTCGTCTGGGTGAAGGTTTTTCTTTTCCTTTAGCACTCAGACTCAGTGAGTTCATAGCGAGCGGAAGGGCAGCTCCCACTTTCAAGAATTCTTTTCTGCTTATATTTCTCATTCCTCTCCCTCTGTAAGTGAATAGAGCAATACCTGTGTAATCAAGTCCTTTATCCGGCATTCTTCACGATTTTCAGGGATCATCTCAAATAGATGAAGGCGTTCTTTAAGATTCGGTTTGTAACCATTAGCATACTCGAAGAATTTTTTGGTGAAGTTGTAGGCGATTTTGCGATGGTCGGAGAGGAGTATTTTTTTAAGGCCAAACACGTTATCAAATTTGTGCGTTGCGATTTCACCTGATGCGTCCACTTCACCTCCTAAATGGTAATAACCTTCTAACCGGAATTGGAAGGTCCCATTGTGTGGTTTTTTGACTCGATACTTCGTTCGCCATTGCCCTGTCGCGTCAAAATTCTCAAGGGCAAAACCGTACGGATCGATACTTTTATGACATGTATAACATGTTTTATTTTCTTTGTGTTGTTCGATCTGTTCTCGGAGAGTTGTGGCTTTGCCATGCTCTGGTTCAATTGCCTTCACATTTTCTGGAGGTGGAGAGAGTGTATTGCCTGCAATGTTCTTGGAGACCCATGCTCCTCGGAGAATGGGAGAAGTATCAAAGCCATCAGCAGTGACTTTCAGAATGCTTCCCATAGTTAATAGTCCTCCGCGCGGCGATTCAGGAGAAAAAGAAACTTTGCGCATATTTTGGCCTGTTATTCCGTCAATGCCGTAGTGCTGAGCCAGTCGTTGGTTAAGGAATGAGAAGTCAGAATCTATCAGATAACTGATAGGCAGATTCTCTTGGATTAAATGATTGAGATACTTCTCGGTTTCAATGGGCAGGTAATGATTGAGGAGGTCGTTATAATTGGGATAAAGCTTTAGGGAGGGGTTCACCTTGTTGAACGATCTGAGATTGAGCCACTGAGAACAGAAAGAGTTGATCATTCGCAAGCTCTTTTCATCTTTGAGCATTCGATTGATTTGCTCAGTTAGAGTTTGAGTCGTGAACTTTTCGTTTCCTGATAGATTGAGGAGTTCTTGATCGGGTACAGAGAGCCAAAGGACTCTGGAGAGATCTGAGGCTATTTTGTAGGATTTGTTGGAATGTTCTCCTGGAGCTAATAGGAAACGATGAGAGCAGATGATTGCTTTGAATCCGGCCTTAGCTGCCATTACAAAATCCCCGTGTCCCTTAAAAGAGTTAAGGCTTACTTCATAGTATGGAGCCAGTTCATCTTCTGTTATATTTGAAGAGAAGGCCTTTTCGGCAAATTGCCGGATCACTTTTTCAAGGTCTTTTTTTGAGCGAGACAAGAGTGATATCTCTGAGGTTGGAATGGCCCGGGGCAATGATGTTATGACATCAAGTTTTCCTATAGAGGCGATAGATTTTCCGTCCAAGGACACGGCATCTGTTACCAAAAACTTTATATATTTTTTTCTGGTTCTTTTTGGAAACACAATGGGTTGTTCGTAAGACCTCGTGATGTCCACTTTTCCCTCCAAGATTGGGTCTCCCCAAGATTGAGCGTCGTCCGATAGATAGATTGAATATGATTTTACTTGCCCATTGCCATTGCCTCCTGACCATTTGGTGTAGGAGAGGCCATTGATTTCTTTTTTAGCGGGATTTTTCAGCACCACAAAATGAGGAGGTTTGGCCACGGTGGGGCTGAACTGGGAATGCCAGAATGTTCGATTAGAACCGTCCTGCATCTTCTCCTTTTCCATGCCAACTTGGTAACTGCTCACGGAGAGACTCCCTCCTATTGCCTTTAATTTTGTTTGGAAAGTTGACGTTTCTATCGGTTTTCTTGAAGTGAAATTCATATCGAGGCCTTTAAATAATTTCTGATAAGTTTTTGGAGGCCAATTGTCGACGAGAGGGCCTTTTGCTTTTAACTGCTTAATGTAGGCGCCTTGGTTTCCCTTCTTTTTACGAAATGTGTGCTTGGAATAGCAGTGCACAGATACGTTTTCACCGGGATGGAGAAATGCTCGAATCGTGTGAGATTTTACTTCCCTATTGGATAGGGAGATCACATCCAGTAATCGTTGTGGTTGTGGTCGGTCATCTGCAAAATAATATTTTCCAGAGAAGACTAGAACACTGATGTCCTCTTCAAAGTCTCCAAGTTTCTTTGCATCAAAAGTGAGTTCATACCAGCCCTTCACTGGAGGGTCAAAGTTGTCGTAAAAGAAGGAATAGTTGTTTCCATTGTTTGCTCTAGTCCATGAGAAGAGAATTCCCTCCTGATAATTCCGAGTATAGATGTTATAGGTATCGTGACTGTCTTTGATTTTGTTTGTTATCCAGATTCGTTCTTGAGGGAAACCTTTCTCTGGCAAAGCAAATTCGAGCATTTCATCTGCTGCGGAGAAATAGGAACTGAGCATTTCCTTGGTCAGGAGGATCTTCCGATCAGAATCGAAATCGTGAGTGCCTCGGTCCTCAGGAATATTTCCAGTCAAATCCAATTTGACTCCAAGAAGATCGTTCACTGAATGGACGAACTCGTGACGACTGATTCTTCGATAAGAATTAATTGTCTTTGAATTTTGTTTTTTAGAGAGCCAATCGAGGAGGGTCTTTCTTTGGGTTGAAGAGGGTTGTTTTTTATCCGCAGGTGGCATCCTGCTGGTGATCAGGTTTTCAAAAATGAGCGAGCCGTCATGATCTTCCTTGTCCAATAAATTAGAAAGATCAAAGTTTCCTTTTTTGGTTTCCTCGTCATGGCAGTCAAAGCAATATTGTTCGAGGAGTTCTATGGACTCTTGTTCGAGTAATGTGACTTTGGATTGCGAATCAGAAAGGAATGAAACTGAGAGCCCGCTAATCGTAATCAGATATAGAATTACTCGGCTCCTTAATGTCAGGAATAAATTCAAAGGCCTGAGTAATTTTATTTTGTCACTAATGAAAATGACGCCTTAATTTGTACCGTGATTGGGATTTGTCCTGGCGCAAAGGCATCATTTATAACTGCTTGTTCGTTAGTGGCATAAACATTATTAAAATTATTTCTGGAGTATCCGAATCTTTCTTCCTCGATAAATAGAGGCTTGCCAATTTCCGAGTCCAGAGTGATGGCAAGTGTTTCAGCCTTTTCTTTGGCTGCTAGTAGAGCTTTTTTTCTTGTCTCATTCTGATGCTTAATTCTCTTGGAGTTGTCGTAAGTGATTCCATTTAAAGAGACATTTTCCATGCGTGAAATTCCGCTCCAAAGATCTTTGTACTTTGATAGATCTGTTACTTTGAATTTGATGCTGGATGAGGCCTGATAGCCGTCCCTGACTCTGCCCTTGAGCTTAGAGGAAACGAAGTGTTCACCAAATTCCATTCCTGATGTTTGAATGCAGTGTTCCGGCAATTCATTTTCCATTAAAAAATCCAGAACTGATTGGACAGTAGAACTATGAGACTTGGCCACTTCCTCAAGGCTAGGTTTCTTATTGCTGATTCTGATTTTCCAATCCATTTGATCTATGGCTACCGAAGTCGTTGCTGTTCCGTACACGGTAACATGCGGAGGATTGGCGGCTGCGCTGGACACTAATACTGTGAATATCAAAGTGCTTAACAGTAGTGTGGTCTTTCCAATATCTGAATTTGTTATTAGTTTCATAATATAATTGGCGATTTTGATAGTTCTATTTTTCCTATAGGAGACTTGATAAAGTTAAGTCCTATTGAATCATAAGGCCAGTTTGATCAGTAGATTTTATCTGAGGTGCTAATAGCGACTTGTTAGAAAAATTCAGTCATTATTTAGGCTGCTAGGATTAATTTACCTAAGACTTTTTTCCTTTGCCTAGCGTCCTGACAGGTCATAGCAACGGATTTCCTTGTCGTTTCTGCAGAATAATTTTCTGTCTGCTAGAGCCGGATGAGACCAAACTAGCGTTCTCCCACCGACTGAATGCGTTGGTTCAATAATTTTTGTTCTCGATATTTCCTCATAACCTTGAGGCTTGAGCTTCGCAGAAATCATTTCTCCATGATCATTAAAGATTAGGGTCTGATCGCTGGTCTTATGATATACAGTGAAAGCGCTTGGCCATGCCCCACGACCAGATCCGTCTTTCTTCAAAAGTGGTATTCTACTTTCCCACAGTCTCTTTCCGGTCATCATTTCAACACATCTAAAGAGACCTCTCTGGCCTGCAGAGTAGATGTGTCCGTTTTGTGCATGAGCGGTGTTGATGACTCCGGCCACCCCTAATCTTCGATCAAGTCCCCACAATAGTGATGCGGACTTGGAACCTTTATCGACCTTCACTGTGCCGGACTTTCCATTATATCCCATAACGTATACCAGATCATTCCATACCCTCGGTGCACCGATCGCCATTCCGAACTCAGGTTTAAAAGCCACTGACCAGTAAACTTTTCCGGTATCAGGGTTAACGCTATTTACTGATTCCCCGTGCCAGACGATCAGTTGCTTGGTTCCGTGAATCGTTTCGATTACTGGTGTTCCGTATCCTGGTTTCTTAGAATCCAAGCATTTCCATTTTTCTTTGCCTGTCCTGTAATCAAAGGCCACTAGCGTTTGGCCCTTTCCCCCCACAGTACAAATTAAAGTTTCCTTGTATATGAGCGGGTGGCAGGCTGTTCCCCATTCTGGATTTTCGATGCCATAATTAGTAATTAGATTCTTGGACCATAGCAGTTTTCCATTTTCTGATTGGTAGGCGTTGAGTTGACCCTCTGCTCCCAAAGTAAAGACATGACCATCATGAACTAGGGGCGTAGTTCTGGGGCCTATGGCATAGATGAATACTGAGGTATAAGTGGAATCATATTCATGAGACCAAACCATTTTTCCGCTCTCAGTACTAAGACAAATGACCCGTTCTTTCCCTTTTATTTTTGCTCTGATGAAGTTTGGGTTTGTTCCGGGTTTAATTTTTTCGGGTACATAGGGTTCTGATTTCCTGTCCATTACAAAGACCCTATTTGCTGAGACTGAGGGTCCCGAGTATCCACTACCAATTGGTTGGGACCAGAGGAGTTTTGGGGGACACTCTTCAAAATCCAGGCGGACTCCTGATTCATTCCAAACCGTGTCCCTAGTTGGGCCCAAATATTGAGGCCAATCCTCAGCGCGTAGACTCATAGATGATCCAAGACCACATATGATTAGTGTATAAAAAATGATGCGCATCGCAGAATTTTTCTGAGGCCAGAATGTGATTTATTGAGAGCTTTTAGGAAGGTTTAATCTTAGAATTGTTTCAGGGTATAGAATTCTATAAAAAGCATCTTTCTCCAGAAAATCATTTGAGATTGTGATTTCACTTTCTTGTGGTGATTCAATGAGTTCAAGTAATGACCACTGATTTCCTAAGGGCGTTGATTCTTGTAACTGGTAAAAAGCATCGGGATAAAGGTCACTGATAAGGATAGAACCTGCGTTATTATTTATTTCAATTTTAGGTTCTGCTACTGGTACTGGTATAAGTGTTTTTATGGGTTCACCCGGGACTGACTCTCCCATGATTTGTACGCCTCCTATGAATGAACCTCCACCGTACAGAGTGTCTATTGTGAAGGTGATTGAATCAGTTAATAGGGGAGATTCATCCGTCCCGAAAATGGCGTAATGAGCCTCAGGCGCTGTTCCATCCCCACCGTCAGTGACTGTGGTTGTCTGTACAAAAGTAACAGGAGCAGTTGGGGATGCTGGTGTCTGGTAATAAAAGGTTGAGTTTCCGTCCGAGATTGAAGTTCCTCTATTTCCTAGGAAACCACCAACGTAAACGATGGCCTTGTACCCGTCAGGGAAAGTGGCATTGAGGCCCATAAATGAAACCGATGTTGGTGAATTGGTTCCCGTGAAGTCATCGATGCCTGCTTTGATAGGAGTATTGTTAAATGCCAAGTTGCCAGTTGCCCAGTTATTGGGATGTTTAATGGAGAGACTGACGCTCGTTCTTTCACTTAAATTGTTGGCTAGTCCGGTCACTTGATCCGTCTTGTGAAGATTGATCCAGCTATCTGTTACGCTGCCTAATTCTTCAATGCCGAAGGTCTCACCGTTATTGATTCTTTGAGGGTCTCCAGTGTACTCCGTGAAGTTAGTACTAATAATCCTTTCATTACTGACTTGAGTGTTTTTATCACTGTAATCGAGTGCTTCCGTTGTCCTTGGACTAGTAGTTGCCTTATGAGCATTGAACCAGTTCTCCATTATCTGGATCCTATCTTTTTGTGGGTGTTCAATTGGAATTTCCTCGATCGAGGAATATCCATCGACTAGATTTGTAGTTTGCTCGAGTTCTTCCATTAGATCGAAGAGTTCTAATTTTCCGTCGACGTTGGTTCTTTTGTAGAACCACTTTCCCTGATCATCGTCCATCCGGACCCCGCGATAGTCACCGACGCTATAGAAATGGAAATTTCTCAAGGGATCCAAATCATCGGGCTCGTCTGAGAAGAGTAGTGGGAGAATGCTGACCGAATCGTAGTGCTGATCAGGATCGACTTTTCCACCCGCAAGATCAATGACGCTTGTTACCCAGTCCATTACAGAAACCAGATGTTCACATTTGGTATTGGGTGGTATGATGGATCCTTTTCTGGTTCCATCACCCCATTTCCATATCATTGGAACCCGGTGTCCACCCTCATAAATGGACATCTTCTTTCCACGCAATGGACCGTTTGGGTCCTGCCCGGCAGAGATCTGAGCCTGGCCTCCGCTGATTGCGCCTCCATTATCACTAGTAAAAATGATCAGTGTATTGTTTTCAATGCCAAGGTCCCTGATCTTATCTAGTAGTAGGCCCAGTTGAGCGTCCAGATCATAAACGAAATCTGCTCGAGGACCGATTTGGCTATGACCGGCAGCTTCTATTCCATTCACTGAAGGCGTTAATGGAACGTGTATCGCTGGAGTTGCATAGTACAGAAGGAAAGGACTCTCAGGATCATTAGACATATGATCTTCCATGAATTCTTGTGCAAAGTGAGACAGGATCGGCCCATGTTCACTTGTATCGAATTCGGAGTCACCATAACCGACCTGTATCATTTCCCCGTTACCGACTATCTGGCCCTTACTGAACGAGCGGAGCACCGAATCACCGGAGACATCAACTCCATTCACCTCGGACGCAAAGCTACTAATTGGGGCGTAAAGGTCATTTTCAAAGTACGCATAAAGTGGTCCCTGGATTCCATCCGGAGTCACAAAAGTATAGTCAAAACCATGATCAAGTAACCCGTTACGGAAACGTTTGCTGAAATCGATTTGATCGAGCTGATCATTGGCTTGGTCCCGGAGTATGTTTCCGGACGAATCGAAGAAGTCACCGCCAAAATGCATCTTTCCGAAGTAAGCAGTTTTATATCCTTTATTTTTCAAGGCTGTTCCAATCGTTTCGTGAGGATTTTCAATGCGATCATCCGTGGCATTACCAAAATGAAACGCAGACGCTGCGGTCCTGTTCCACGTTCCCCATGGCCTAGAGCGTTGGGTGTAATTTCCTGTCATGATGCAGAACCGGTTAGGCGCACAGAGGGCCGCGGGGAGTTGCGCGTCTAGAAACATCATCCCTTGGTCGCAGAGCTTGTCCAGATTTGGGGTAGGAACTTTTGCATTTCCCCCCGAGTAATGCTCATGGTATCGGCCAGGGTCTGCCCAACCTATGTCGTCAGCAAGAAAGAAAATAATGTTTGGGAGACTTTCTCCAGCAGAATTTGCCGGTAATTTTTCTGCAATAATAATAGATAGGGAGATGCCAAGGATTAGAGCATTCAGGTTTCTCATTGAATACAATCTATTGATCTGATTCACGTGGAAAAGTTAGTTCGAATTTACTGGCAAAGCCAATTTTTCTTTATCTTTGACAGTACTCAGGAAGATAGATTCAGCGAGAAAAAATATTCAGAATAGGGTAAGGCTCCGTCATCCATGTCCCTTATTTCACCGGTCTTTTGAAAGCCGTAGTTCTCAAAAAATTGGTGAGCTCTTTTAAATCTTGTGTCTGACCAGAACTCGACGCGTTTGTAATTGCGATCTTCGGTCCATTTCACTGCCCAGTCCATTAGGGTTTTACCCGCTCCCGAACCACGCATTGTTTTTTCAAGGTATAGTCTTCTAAAGGTAAGGAGGCTTGCTGATTTATCTTTAGGGAGTGTCGCATGGGATCCTACGATTTTTTTCTGATCATTTTCTAATACTACAAAGTCACCGCCGGATTCATGATAATGACGGTGGATGTCTAAAAGGTCCCGATCCGCACCATCAGTGTACATGATTTCGCCATACTCATCATATATTGAACTAATCAGAGCAATAATTTCTTCACTATCGGCATTAGTTGCAGTGCGGATTTTCATGGGGCGATGAGGGAAATCTTCAGCCTGATCTGCCTGCTTCTCCTTTCTACTGTCTGATAATTGAATCGTTTATGAATAAGAACTGATTCTTCACTCATGCTAGTGCCTAGTTCTTGTATGTCTTGAGGATTAATGGTCCAATCTACGAGGTTTTCAGAGCCTTCTATACTAAATCTTATATCATCAATGGGTTGATTAGTTATTCTGTAGCTGAGCTCTATGTATGGATTTAATTTTCTCAATGAGAGTATCTCTTTTTTCCCAAAGACGAACGGATTCGTTCCCGAAAAATATTCCAATAAATTATTCTTCTGGTCCTTGTCCGGGTCCGATCCGGGTGAAGTTAATGTTGTTGGCGCGTCTTTCCTAAATCGCCTTTTTTTCCATTC
>CACJBM010000005.1 GCA_902591645.1 uncultured Verrucomicrobiota bacterium
TGCTCCTCCATCGATAATTAATGGGATCCGGTTTGATAGTTCTGTATGTACTGCAGTCGCCGAAGTAGGAGACATGCTCCCAAAAATATTTGCACTTGGTGCAGCAAGAGGCAGATCGATTTCTTTGATGATTTCAGAGAAAATTGGGTTCTTGCTTCTTCGAACTGCCACAGTCTCTAGACCAGCTGTTACGATGTCTGGGATAAGATTCTTTTTTGGCAGTACTAGGGTCAAGGCCCCGGGCCAGAATTCTTGTATCAAAATGTCCACCGTTTCTTCTATATCGGGTGGAATATTCACAATTGAATCTAGCATTTTTTTGCCCGAAACATGTACGATTAGAGGATCAAAACTGGGTCTTTCCTTTGCTTCAAAAATGGCAGTGCAGGCCTCAGCGTTAAATGCGTTAGCCGCTAGTCCGTAGACTGTTTCTGTTGGTAGAGCCACAATTGAGCCTTCATTGAGCAGGTTAACTGCTTCTTTAACGGCATCTCTGGTTTCTTCGGGAGTTCCGGCACTTAGGGTTACGGTTTCCATTTGCTCGTGATGATATAACTTCCCGAATCAGGGGAGTACGTCAATATTACACATTAATGGCTTTCGTTGCACCTTTGTCATGAAGTCGTAAAGTGCTCTTGATGAAAGGAGTCGTTCGACAAACGCCAATGAATGTAATCCTTATTGGATTCATGGGTGTTGGTAAATCCACCATAGCTAATGGGCTAGCTAAGAGTTTGGGATTTGATGTTTTGGATACTGATAAAATGATTGAGGAGAGCCAATCAAGGTCTATAAATGAAATATTTGCTACTGAGGGGGAAGAATCTTTCCGTGAGATGGAGTCTTTAATCCTCGGTAATCTTCAAGGTAAAACTGACCGTTCAGTCATTTCGACTGGTGGAGGCATTGTCACTCGGGAAGAAAATATAAAAGAGTTAAAATCTATTGGTATTGTTTTTTGGTTAGATGCCGGAGTCGATTCTATTCTGGATAGAGTTTCGGGTAACCGTGACCGGCCTCTGCTTAAGACTGAAAATCCTAGGGAGAAAATCGTGAATCTTCTTAGCGAGCGTGAGCCGCTCTATGAAAGGTGTGCTGATGAACGGATCCAGACTGATGACTTATCCATCGATGAGATATCATACGGGATTGCTGAGACGGCAAGGGTATGGTTCTCAAAGCAATCGTAAGCCATGGCATTGGAGCTAGAGAACAAAGTCAGATCGATTGCCAAGGATCTTGGTTTTGATGAATGCAGATTTTCTGTGGCTAAAGAAGCTTCTCATGCGGATCGATTTCAGGCATGGCTTGATGATGGGCACAATGGTGACATGGAATGGATGGAACGGTCACCGGAAAGAAGGAAGGATCCTCGCCTTTTACTCGAGGAGGCGAGAACCGTAATTGTTTTAGCCATTAATTATTACCCTTCCAGATCTGATCCTCAGTCCAAGGATAATCTTGGCCGTTTCGCCAAGTATGCTTGGGGAGAAGATTACCACCTTGTCGTTGATAAGAAACTTAAAGCTTTTGCAAGGGCCCTAGAAGATCTTGGAGGTCGGCAGAAATTTTATGTAGATTATGGTCCGCTACTTGAACGTGATTTTGCAACTGATTCGGGTCTTGGTTGGAACGGTAAAAGTACAGTGCAAATTCATCCGAGTTTGGGGACTTGGTTCTTTTTGGCTGAACTGGTCACAACATTAATCCTGACACCTGATGATCCGATTCCGAATCGGTGTGGCAAATGCACTCAGTGCATAGACTGTTGTCCGACTGAGGCCATTACTTCTCCACATCATTTGGATGCTCGTCGATGCATCTCTTATTTTACGATAGAGCATAAAGGTTCCATTCCTCAAGAATTTAGAAAAGCGATAGGAGACCGAATTTTTGGTTGTGATGATTGTCTTGAAGTTTGTCCATGGAATCGTTTTGCTAAGGCCTCTACTGAGGCCAAATTTGCTGCTAGGGAGTACATTGACATGCCCCTTCAGGAATTTCTGAATTTGAGTGAGGAGAATTTTCGTTCTTTATTCAGCCGTTCACCTGTGAAACGTATTGGTCGGGACCGTTTTCTCAGAAATGTATGCATTGCTATAGGAAATATAGGGAATATTTATGATATTCCATGCCTTGAGAGGACTATTGAGAAGGAAAATCAATTAGTCAGTGAGCATGCTAAATGGGCAATAGATCAGATAAGGTCTCGTTCATGAGTAGTTCATGATGTAGATTTATCTATGACGTTGAATTTGTAACGATTTCGTTGCATGCTAACGCCCCCCTTTTATTCCTCTCAAATCTTCAAAAGATATGCATTCAAAGCTATTTAGTTTTATCTCTTCTTTAGTCATAGTATTTATAATTATTGTTCCTAAAGAATCTGCTATTGCTGAACCCGAAGCAGTTAATGATACCTATGAGTTATTTGAAGACATCCCCTTCAAGGTAAGTACAGGGCCCTTGGCTGAGCTTAATTTTGATGCGGAAAGTATTGCTGGATTCATAGAAGATGATTGGGCCATTCTGGACCGTATAGAAAATGAGAATGGAGACGCTGAGGATTACCCCACTGATGGTTCAGGGAGGGAATGGCTTGATCCGGAATTTGATATTGATTCCTCCAACGTTGGGCCATGGTTCTTGGCTCCTTCGCCGATTCAGTCAGGGGAAATTAATGCTTTTCCTGGTCTGGATGATGAATTGTTTGGGATCGATGAGGCAGCGAACGGTGAGAATCTTATAACCACTTATCTTTTTAGAAACAGTTTCACTCTAAATGCTACTGAAGCAGAGATCAGTTCTTGGGATTTGAGTTATCTGTTTGATGACGGTGCCGTGGTTTACATTAACGGTAGAGAGGTGCATAGATCTGCTGCCATACCGGAAGGAGAACTCACCACTCTAACTTCTGCCGTTGCCGGAGCGAACAATGAAAATGTTTATGAAACGGCCGCAGTTGACTTGTCCGGTATATTGGTAGAGGGCAACAATAGTATCGCGGTTGAGCTTCACCAAGCAGGAGTCGAAAGTAGTGACGTTGGTTTTGATCTCAACATTGCACCTCGAGCTGACGGAGATGCAATCAGTTATAGTTTTATTGATGATCCATTCGATGCCCCATTTGAGACTTCTGCTCCGAACAATGCCTCAGGCAATTTAGATCAGGGATCCGGATTTGAGGATTCAACTGCGGCAAACATTCGCGTTGGTGGGGGAGCGCGGTTCCAGACCACGATCTCTTCCGGTTCTCTTAGGTTACCGATCACTCTTGCTAATCCGGCCACACTCGAGATTAGCTTCCGTTACCGGCTTCTGATGATTGGTGGGTACGAGTCGGAAGAATACAGTTCTGTTATTTTAGCGATTGGTGATAATTTTGTCGGTACAGGCACTAACGACGACATCTTTCGCATGTATGGCCCTGACGGTGACGGCGATGAGGATTCCGGGTGGCGGACATTCAGCGCCGAGGTATCGCTTCCTTCTGGCACACATAATCTGGATTTTGGTGTTTATAATAATGCTTCTACCATTTCGGGAGAAGTTACAGATGTTTGGTTCGACGACATATTGATCGAATACGAGGGGGGCGGCTCAGGTGGAGGAGTTTTGGAGAATGATACCGTCGAGGCCGGTCAAGTCACGGCGGCAATTTTTTCAAATCCCTTTCACGGAACGGTTGAGATGAATGCTGACGGTAGCTTTACATATGTGCCAGAGGAAGACTTCTTTGGTGTTGATAGTTTCAAATATACGGTGACTGACGATACTGGAACGTCGTCTGAGGCCACGGTTACGCTTAATGTCGCTTCAGTGAACGATTTGCCAAAAGTAACGGACAGGTCTTTCTCGATGAACGAAGACGATCAACTCGTGGTAAACGTTGAATTAGGACTCAGCATGGATAGCTCTGATGCGGAAAATCAAGATCTTGATTTTGCGGTCGAAAGTGCGCCCTCTAATGGAACTGTCGAAATTAATTTGGATGGTAGCTTTGAGTATGTTCCTAATCCTAACTTTGCAGGTACTGATAGTTTTACTTACGTGGCATTGGATGGTGAGGATTCCTCGGTTCCTAGTGAGGTGAAAGTTGAGATTATTCCGGTCAATGATCCTCCTGAGGTCGTTGATGATACATACTCAGTAATTGAAAATAATTCATTAGTAGTTTCTCAGTCCGGGATCAGTTTGCCGGAATCAGTTCTTTCTGAGAATTTTGACGCTGAAGTTAATTTTGCATTTACCGGCAATGTAGAAATTGAACCGGTTGGTGAATTTGCTTCTATTAATGGATTCGAGGGGAGCTTCCTTCGTAACCTAACTTCAGGTAATCCGGCTGATGCTACAACAATCACGATTAATGATCTTCCTCCTCACGATAGACTTTCTATAGGATTTGTACTGGCGATCATTGACTCGTGGGACGGGGACCTGGCTGGTGGTGATTCTTTTTCGGTTACGGTCGATGGAGAGCCAGTTTTTTCTCATACCTTCAATAATTCGGGACCGAATGGACAGCAGAGTTATGTTCCTTCCCAAGAGATTGAACTTGCCCGATCCGTTGACCTTGGTTTTTCTTCTGGTCCTCAGTCCCTTGATTCTGCCTATGACTTTCGGAAAGAGCCAAGCCTCAGTAATATACCTCACAGTAGTGACAGTGTGACTATTGAGATTTTTGCCAGTGGAGCGAATTGGGAAGGAGGAGATGATGAGTCTTGGGCAATCGATAATTTTGAGGTTCGATCATATCAATCTGCCCAGTTTAATCTAATTTCCCAAGGTTCGGTTTGGCTTTATCTCGACGATGGTAGTGATCAGGGCCTCGATTGGATAGATGAAGATTATGATGATAGTGACTGGGAAAGCGGCACCGGAAAATTTGGTTATGGAGATGATAACGAGTCGACTCTGATTAGTTTTGGGGATGATGATGACGATAAGTACGTAACGACCTATTTTCGGCATAGTTTTGAGGTAGAAGACACTCAGCGATTTGAAGAACTTTTGATTGGTCTTCTGAGAGATGATGGTGCCGCAGTCTACATTAACGGTACCGAAGTGGCCAGATCGAACCTGGAGAATGGAGCTGGCTTCCAAGATTTTGCACCTGATTTTGCTGGTGGGGATGATGAAAATAATTACTTTGAATTTCCTGTAGATGCGTCTGTTCTCGTTCCCGGAGAAAATCTGATAGCAGTAGAAGTTCATCAGAACAGTGGCTCTAGTTCTGATCTTGGTTTTGATTTGCGTCTTGTCGGAACCCTCTCTCGAGCTTCTGCTATTTTGGGAAATGATATTGATGTGGATACAGATTCCTTACAGGTGAGCCTTCTGAGTCCTCCGGATAATGGAAAGTTGCAATTACAGAGTGATGGAAGTTTCACTTATGTTCCCAACGTTAACTTCGAGGGTAGCGATAGTTTTGAATATAGAGTCACGGATGGTGAGTTTGAGGATTCGGGAAAGGTATTTATTACTGTGGATCCTGGTCCGAATGACCTTCCAATTGTCGAAGGAGAGGAATATGAGGCAAATGAGGACACACCTTTAATCATTGATGTGGGGTCAGGTGTTCTAGAAAATGATTATGATCCTGATGGGGTAGAGATCACGGCAGTCATTGCGTCGTCGCCTGAGAACGGCACTGTTGAATTGTCTGATGACGGAAGTTTTACCTATTCTCCTGATGAGAATTTTTATGGAAAAGATCAATTCACATATCATGTCGCCGATGCATTCGGGAAAGCTCCTCCTGCAGTTGTTGTTATCAATGTCATTCAAGTTAATGATGCGCCGACAGCCAATGATGACTATTATTTGACGGCTCCGGGAACTGAACTGGGAGTTAGTGTCCAAGGATTGCTCACTAATGATATCGATCCGGACGGTGACACTCTTCAGAGTGAAATCTTAACTGAACCGGAATCAGGAACTATTAATTTTCAAGGCAATGGTAATTTCACTTATGTTCCTATTCCTGAATTTTCAGGTCAGGTCAGTTTCACTTATCGTGTCACTGATGGAGAAATCTTATCTGATCCGGCAACAGTTACTATAGATATTAATGCTTCGCCAGTGGCTAAAGTGAACCGTTATGTGGTTTATGAGGATGGTGTACTTTCTAGAACAGCAGAATTTGGTGTCATTGCAAGAAGCTCTGATCCTGAAGGGGATCCTCTTTCTGCTAATGTGGTTCAGGCACCAATTCATGGTTCCTTGTCTCTAATGTCTGATGGTAGTTTCACTTATACTCCTGATGTGGATTTTAGCGGACTCGATTTTTTTACATATTCGGTAAGTGATGGTTATCAGGAATCTTCTCCTGTGCAAACTCAGATATATGTCATTCAAGTAGACGATGCTCCAATCGCAAAGGACGATGAGTATTTTGTTCTGATCGGCCAGTCAGTAAATGTATCTGCTGATAATGGTGTTCTTGTTAATGATAAGGACGCTGAAGGAAATCCGGCTCAGGCAGTTTTAGTGGATTATTCCGGAGAGGGAAATTTAGTTTTAAATGAGGACGGTTCTTTTGAATACACGCCAATCGAGACATTTGCGGGTAAAGAATATTTTACTTACCAGTCTTTAGCGAATGGCAAGAAATCAAATGTGGCAACTGTCGAATTAAAGGTTGGCGGACCGGATAATACCGTTCTTATCACGGAAATAATGTATCATCCGGTCTCAGGTAACCCGGCCGAGGAATATATTGAAATTCACAATATAGGCTCTGGTCCTGTTCCGCTTCAGGGATGGCAAATAACTAGCGGGATCGGCTATGAATTTCCTGCGATTAATATTTTACCTGGAGAGTATTTGGTTGTAGCCGCTGATCCGCAGATTTTTTCCGATACCTGGGATCAAGAAGTTAACGTGATTGGTCCATGGTCCGGTCAGTTGAGTGATCGGGGTGAGAGAATTCGGATCAAAGATGCTTTAGGTGAGGAAGTTGACGATGTTACTTATTCTGATCAAGGAGACTGGGCATCTCGTCGTGCTGAAGATGATGATCAGATTCTTAATGGTGAAAGTGGTTGGAAGTGGACTAGTCGGGCAGACGGAGGAGGAGCATCTTTGGAACTGGTTAATCTGGACGTTTCCAACAGGCATGGACAGAACTGGGAACCTAGCCAATCACCTACTCCTGGAAAACAAAATTCGGTTTTTTCCACTGACGCTGCACCACTGATCCTTAACGTTAAACATGCTCCAGCCATTCCTCGAAGCGGGGAAACGGTAACCATAAGTGCCGATATTAAAGATAACGGAAATGAGAATATTACAACCATATTGAATTGGCGGGTATCGGCCCTTGATCCTGATGAGTTTATTCAGGCTCGGATGAGGGATGATGGTAAGAATGGTGATGAAGAATCTGGGGACGGTACCTTTACTGCTCAGGTTCCTGCGCAGGATGACGGTACCGTAGTTGAATTTTATATAAGGGCCAATGATGATCGATCCGAACGTGGATGGCCTCAAGCTAGTGGAGAAGAAGGACAGCAGCAGGCAAACGCCTTATTTCAGTTTGATGATGAGCGCTATGATGGTAATCAGCCCATCTACAGACTCGTTATGACAGTGAGGGAGGAACGGGATTTTAGGTTCCGAAACTTTAACAGTGGCAGTGATGCTCAGAAGAATGCAACGCTAATTGCTAAGCAGGGTCAGGACTATGACATTAGATATCAGTGCGGAGTAAGAGTCCGAGGAGCTGGTAGTAGAACCAGAAATCCACGCAATAACCGGCTAAATATACCACGCGATAACCCATGGAATGGCGTGACTAAGATTAATCTCAATAGTCAGTTCATTTACCTTCAATTCCTTGGTTCCAGATTAGCCAGTCTTTCCGGGATCGAAGCTGCTGATGCAAAACCTGTCCAATTTCGTTATAATGGAGTTAATCGTGCAACAGATAATGATAATAACCGGCGTTACGGATCTTACCTCCACATAGAGGCAATAGACGGTGATTGGGCCGACATTCATTATCCTCTAGACTCGGCAGGTAATTTGTATTCGAAGGGACGTCCTGATGTGAAATGGGATATCCGATCAACAAGTGATGGTTTAGCAGACAGGGGAGCTTACATTAGGGACGGATGGTCGAAAGGTTCCAATGAATCAACCGATGACTGGGAAGATCTGCACCAGTTTATGATTACCATGAACGGCGCATCTGGTTCTGGATATCTTGAGCAGATTTCGGGAATGGTGGACGTTAAACAGTGGTCGCGTTGGTTTGCCTTTATGACTATCATTTTGAGTCGTGAAACGAATTTGTCGAATGGCACTGATGATGATTACAAGCTTTACAGAGGAGTAAAAGATCCACGTATCAAACTCGTTCCGCATGACTTTGATACAATTTTCGGGCTAGGAGACACCGATACGGATGCAGATGATTCAATATTCCCGGCGATCACTAATTTTGCTGGTCAAACAATACCGCAACTGAATCGTTTCTTTAGTGATCCTGTAATTTTGCGTCAATACTATTCTGATCTTAAAGATCTTCTTAATACTGTATTTGAGAAGAGCAGATTTGATGCGCTAGTATCCAATTCGCTTGATTGGCTTCCCTCTGATTCAGATGTGTCCGATGACGTGATTGGTTTTATGGACGAGCGCCGTGCTTACATACTTAATCAAATTCCAAGTGAATTTACAGTTAGTAGTAACCTCCCCAGTTCTGATGGTTTTTCTAGAACTGAAGAGGCCGGCATCACTGGTCTTGAGGGTGCTTTTGATTCGTCACAAATTGCTGAAATTAAAGTCAACGGTATGTCTGTTCCTTTGAATGTGAGGAATGGAACTTGGGACGGGGATCAGGCGGAATCTGAGGTAATATTTTCTGCAGGTTCGGAATGGTCCTATCTTGATGATGGTTCAGACCAAGGAGTTTTATGGCGCGAACAAGATTTTGATGATTCATTGTGGGCACTGGGACAGGGTGAATTTGGATACGGTGATCGTGGAGAGGATACGGTAGTCAGTTATGGGGGTGATGATGAGAATAAGCACATAACAACTTATTTCAGAAAGGACTTTGAAGTAACTAACGCTGATGCCTTTTCAAGTTTAAATCTTAGACTTGTTTACGACGATGGCGCGGCGGTGTATCTAAATGGAATCGAGATTGTCCGACAGAACCTCGAACCTGATGCTTTATACACTTCTCTGGCAACCGACACCGTGCCAAATGCGGGATTTGAAAGTTATAATGTCCCGGTCGGAGCATTAAAAAGTGGTTCAAATACAATTGCTGTTGAAATTCATCAGAGGAGTCCCAGTAGTCGAGACATTAGTTTTAATGCGGAATTATTGGGTCTTGGTGCTGTTCCTCTAATGGTGCCTGGAATTAATCTGGTTAAGATAGAGTCATTTGATGCTGATGGATCTATTATTGATTCGAGTCAGGTCAATATATGGTATGACGATGGCAGTGTTACTGAAGTTGCTTCAATAGATAAAGATACTATCTGGACATTGGAAGGTGGTCCTTATTTGATTAATGAGGATCTGGAAGTTCCGGTCAATGTAACATTGCAGATAGATCCGGGAGTCACTGTTTATTTTGCTGAGGGAAGAAGAATGACAATCAAGGGAAGGTTAGTCGCGGAAGGTAATGATAAAATGCCGATTGTATTTACTAATGATCCCGGATCAGATGGTGGTTGGGATGGTATTTATTTTGAGAGTACCAAGGAGGAGAGCAGAATGATATATATACTTCAGGACGGTGCTGATAGCGGGGATCAGTCCATCAGTATTTCAGAATCTAGAGTCCACCTTGAAAATGTTGAATGGGCAGGGACCGACAAAACTATTCTAGAATTAAGTAATCCTCAGATTGATGTGTTGCGTTGTGATTTCCCTTCAACTTCAGGGCAAGAAGTCATACATGGAGAGGGCCTTGGGAGTGAGGGTTATTTCAATCTCAAAGAAAATATTTTCCGAACCTCTTCTGGGTATAATGATATTATTGATTTTTCGGGCGGGAGGAGACCAGGACCGATCATTTATGTTGTTGATAATGTTTTCTTAGGTAGCGCGGATGATTGCCTGGATCTGGATGGGGTTGATGCTCATATTGAAGGGAATCATTTTTTCAATGTACACAAAGATGACCCTGATCGTCAGAGCAGTGCGAATGCGATTGCTGCTGACAATGATTCTCACCTGACTGTCGTACGTAATTTATTTTATGATGTTGATCATGCTATTCTTCTCAAGAATGCAAGTGATGCTGTCTTCGAAAATAATACGGTAGTGGATGCGGTTGTCGCAGCCATTAGTTTTGATGAGCCTTTAGTTGGTGAGGGTGTTCCTGGGGATTTTATTTCTATCAAGGGTAATATTTTTTATAATAACGGTACTCTCTTTGCATACCAGTTCTCCTCTGAGGACGGCGAAGAGGATCCTCGAATCGAAGCCGACATGAACCTGCTTCCTGAAGAGTTCCTTGAGCTCGGCATTGGTAATATTTCAGGTGACCCGATGTTTATTGATCAAAGCGCTAGTGATTTTTCCATTAGCCGTGGTTCACCGGTGACCGGCAAAGGAATTAATGGATCTGATATGGGACATAATGTGTTTGCAGGTGCAATCGTTGCCGGGGAACCGCCTTCACTGACTAGAAAGACAGAAGCTACCCTAAGGATCCATGTTCCGGGCATTTCTGGCATTGAAGGGGAAAGTATCTTTAGTGGCGAATATCGGTGGAGGATTGATGGTAATGAATGGTCAGATCCTACTTCTGTTTCTGAACCCATTCAACTCTCAGACCTTTCAGATGGAACCCATTATGTGGAAGTTGTAGGTAGGGACTCGGCAGGGAATTGGCAGGCCGAACCGACCCGCTCACGGGCATGGACTGTTGATAAAAAATTATCTAGGCTTCTTATTAGTGAGGTCCTTGCTGACAATGGTGATGCATTTAATCATGAAGAAACTTTTCCTGATTATATTGAGCTTTGGAATGATAGTGGCACCCCCCGTTTCGTTTCTGGAATGGTGATTTCTGAGAGCAAGGACATCAGTGATGGTTGGAAAATTCCTACGGGGACAGTGATTCCACCTGGAGAGTTCCTGTTAATTTATGCCAATGATGCTGACGGTACGAGTGGACTTCATACTGGTTTTGCTCTGGACCGTGACGGTGATTCTTTATATCTCTTTGAATCGACGGAGAACGGAGGAAAAATAGTCGATAATGTACGGTTCGGATCTCAGTTGAGGGGAAGATCCATTTCACGTACTGGCCCAGATCAGCAATTTGCTTTGACTTTACCTACTCCAGGCGCAAATAACGATGGCCCTTTGCCGGTTAGAGAACAGAAAGATCTGGTCATTAACGAATGGTTGGCGAGTAATGGTGTGGTTTTTGATAATGATTTTATAGAGATATATAATCCAAGTAATTTTCCGGTTTCCATTGGTGGTATGACCATCACTGATGATCCTAATAATATTCCTGATCTATACAGGGTCAGTGATCTTAGTTTTATAGATTCACAAGGTTATGTTAAGTTCATTGCTGATAGTGATTCTGATCAGGGCCCTTCTCACTTAAACTTCGGCCTTTCCAAACTGAATGATCAGATTGGTTTGTTTGATGATCAAGGAAATGAAATTGATCGGATTGTTTTTGTTAATGCTGAGGATGATGTTTCAATTGGTCGGTCCGTAGAGGGTGAAAGATTATTATCTTCGTTTTCTTTGCCGACTCCCGGATATTCGAATGATACAGACCTTACCGAAGAGATCCTAATCATTGAGGGTCTGAGAGTAACTGAGATAATGTATAATCCATTGTCAGGACCAGAAGGTGAGTACATTAAACTTCAGAACATTGGAGAAGTTACTCTGCGTCTTAATGATGTGAGGTTCGAGGAAGGTGTGAGATTTGCATTTCCTGATGCTCTTCTTGAACCAGGGCAATCAGCATATGTAGTCAGTAACATTGAAACTTTTACTTCTGAACGTGGAGAAAACCTCAATGTCTTGGGCGAATATGAAGGCAAGCTAGACAATGGTGGTGAAAGATTACGGTTGGAGATTGACTCCATTTCAGCAGGCATTCTCGATTTTGAATACGAGGATGAGTGGTATCCAGAAACGGATGGTACTGGTTCTTCATTGGTTATGATCGATGATTCAGTTTCCCCGTTGGAATGGGGTCTGAAGGAGAATTGGAACGCCTCGGTTGTGGCTCCTTCCGGAAGTTATTCAGAATGGGTTAAGTCTTCATTTGGGCAGGAATTCACGGGTCAGACAGGTAAGGATGATGATCCAGACAAGGATGGAATAGCCAACTTGTTGGAATTTGTCTTCGTCTTGGATCCTACAAAAGCTGATCCAGACTTCTCAATGCCGAAACTTTCAAGAGAATCTGGTGATTTGCTTCTTACATACACAGTGACCAAATTTCTTGATGATATTGAAATAAAAGTTCAGGTGTCATATGATCTAATTGAATGGAATGACGCTGGAGAAAGCGTGTCTGTTGATATGATTGCTGAGGATGAAACGATTCGCACATACGAGGCAAAGTTAGATGGCGCCATTACTGATGGTTCTCTGAAGCGGTTTATGCGTCTTCATGTTGAATAACATCAATTTTGTAAATTAATTAAATAAAATGGTAATTAAAAACATATTAGTACTTTTTATTTTTGTGGCTGAACTTTCTTTAGCTGATCAATCTAATGTCAATAAATCTGAGCCGAAGTTTCGTTCTATCATTGGCAATTTTAGCTTTGAAGAAGGGCAAGGTGAAACTGCGGATGATTGGACTTTTACTAGTAGACAACCTCCGATAAGGACAGGTTCTGAAGCGCATACAGGTTCTCATAGTGCGTACATTAATCTTCAGAATGAAGGGAAAATCCCAAGCGAAGCTCATATAATTAAGACAATAGATGGGAAACTAGTGAGCGGACTCAACTACGAACTTTCCTTTTTCGTAAAACAAATTAAACCGGGAACAGGCGGTTACATCCAACAGTATTTTGTGGAGTGGTGGAATGAAGATCAGCAAGCGATTAAGGGCACTGGATTTAAGCAATTTAGTAGCAAGATAGGTGAGTGGGAAAAAATCATAGTGCCTGATCTTGATATTCCAGAAAATGTGCGCTCGGTAAAATTACTCTTTCGTTTTGTGACTGGTGCCATTGAGGGGGGTAGTGGTGAAGTATTTATCGATGACATTAGATTTAGTGCTGATGACAGTAGTGAAGCATTGGTTTCCGCGATTGAAGGTAAAGTTGATCAGGCTCAATTTGATGTGGCCTTGAGTCTGATTAATAGTTTTCTGAAAAAGTATCCAGCTGATCCTAAAGTTGAGGAGATAAAGGCTCTTAAGGGTAGAGTAAATAAATTTCAGCAAGCAGATGAAATCTCGGAGTGAAAAATTTCCCCAAATTTTTTTGAGAGAATTTCTTTTCTATAATTGAAGATCCTCTGTAATTTTTTCTGCACGTATAAAGCGTGCGTAAGGCTGCCTAACAATCCAAAAGGCATTGCGTAATTTACTTCGTCCTTGATCAATGTTCCTCCTTCCATTGGCTCAAATTGATGGAGGTGGCGCCAGAACTTGTAAGGCCCACTTCTCTGCTCATCAACGAACTGCGTCATTGGTGTGACATCTTGTATTTCTGTTACCCATGTGTTCCAGATCATCGGAGCAATCTTGATCTTGTAGGTGATAATCTGACCCTCGTGCATTGGAGCAGGTGTTCCGGACGTGATGCGAAATTCAAGATCCGGAGGAGTGATCAGATTGAGGTTCTCTGGATTTGAAAAAAATTCCCATGCCTTCTCAATAGGTAATTGAATTTCCTGCGATTGGCATAATTTATGGATTTTCAATTTTAATTATAGAGGCTTGCAGTTCAATAAAAGTAGACGATTAAGAGTTAGAAACCTTCTTTACCACTAAAGATTTAATTGCTGAGAGTATTAGTGTTATTGGAAGCTTTAGTTTTTTATAGGAAAAAATAAAAGGATTTGAGCAAATAGATCTCTCTTCACATCGAATCTTATCTCTGCTATCCTTAATCATAATGAAAAGACTCATCATAACTTTTACTACTTTCATTTTTATTCCTTTTACTGCATTTGCCAAAGAATATTACGAACTTCGTACTTACAAGTTGAATTCACCAGAGAAGGCTGCGGCTTTTGATAAGATGATGGCAGCTGCGGTTCCATTATTGGCTACTACTGAATTGAAATCTATTGGTGTATTTAAGGCGAGGGGTGATAAATCAGGGGATAAGAATTGGAGATATGTTCTAAAATCATGTTCTTCGCTTGATGGTATAGCGGAGTCCAGTTCAGCCCTTGCTAATGAAGGATTTCTTGAGCAGGCCCGTGATTATTTAAGTTATGAAAAATCCGATCCTTCATTCAGTAGAATTTCGATTTCTACATTTGTTGCGTTCGATGGTTTTCCAGAGTTAATCAGTCCCGGAAAGGATGAAGGAGGGAAACGGTATTTTGAGCTGCGGACCTATGAGAGCCATAATGAATTAAAGGCATACATGAAGGTGAAAATGTTCAATGATGGTGAACTTGATATTTTTGCCGATGTTGGTCTGAAGGGGCTCTTTTTTGGGAGGGCATTGTCCGGAGAAAATTTACCCAATCTCACATATATGCTTGTATACGATGATGAGGATCAGAAAAAATCAGCATGGAGCTCTTTTATTAAGTCTCCAGCCTGGGAGGCAATGAAATCTGAAGAAATGTACAAGGATACTGTTTCCAAAATCATTTCAACGTTCCTTGTTCCGACGGTCTATTCACAGATACGTTAATTTATTTATTCTTTAATCGATCCAATAGGCCCCTGTACCTTTGACGGGTATCAATATTTTTTATTGCCATGGCTGCGGCTTTTTTTTGGCCGACAAGGACGACGGTCTGGCTGCCTCGCGTAATTGCTGTGTAAAGAAGATTTCTCTGGAGCAAAACGAAGTGTTGAGTACTGACCGGTATGACGACACATGGGAATTCACTCCCCTGTGACTTATGTACCGTGATCGCGAATGCAGGCGCGATTTCATCAAGTTCCCCAGGTTCATAAGAAACGATTCGGTTTCCACTAAAACGTATTGTAACCCTTCCAGGGTCAGTCGATATTTCAATTATTTTACCAATGTCACCGTTCAGAGTTTCTTTTTCGTAATTATTTCTTATTTGTATGACCTTGTCACCGGTGCGGTATCGTGCACCAAAACGCTCGATTTCAAAAGTCGATTCGGTAGTCGGGTTAATGGCATCTTGTAGATTTCTATTGAGGTTTTGAGTGCCTAGACTTCCCCGGTGCATTGGGGTAATGACTTGTATTTCATCAACTGAATCGAATCCTAGTCTTTGAGGAATTTGATTACGAACCAGTTCAATAATACGGTCCGATGTTTGTTCGGGATCTTCGCATTTAACAAAGAAGAAATCCGAATTGGGGTTCGCAGTATTTTTGTCAGCTAATTCTATTGGAATATGGCCGTCATTTATCTCATGCGCTGCTCCAATGATTCTACTTTCGGAAGATTGCCTAAAAATTGCAGTGAGTCTGGCTACAGGTATTTTATCAGATTTTATAAAATCCGAAAGGATGCTGCCCGGACCAACTGATGGGAGCTGATCCACATCACCTACTAAAATAAGATGTGCATTTTCTGGTAATGCCCGTAGAAAAGCATCCATGAGAGGCAGATCAATCATCGATGCTTCGTCCACAATAAAAAGATCACCACTTAACGGATTTTTTTCATCGTGAGCGAAACTCCCTTTGGATCCTTGGAACTCAAGTAGTCTGTGTATTGTTGATGCTTCGAGCCCGGTACTTTCTGACATTCTTTTTGCAGCACGACCAGTGGGTGCGCAGAGGACCGTCTTAACTTTCTTTGCCAATAATATAAGAAGTAGGCTTTTTAGGATTGTGGTTTTACCGACTCCGGGACCTCCAGTGATTATTAGTAATCGTTGGACTAGTGCTTCTTCGACTGCCTTTCTTTGCCCTTCAGCTAATGAGTATCCAATTTTATTTTCGCACCAATCAATCGCTTTAGCAGTTTCAATCTTAGGATGACTTGAGGCCTTTGAAATGAGGCCAATCATTCTTTTCGTAACTTCCTTTTCTGCTTTAAGGAGGTTTGGTGGAAATATTAGTGAAGTGCCTGTGATATCATCTCTTTCTGCTTTTCTTTTCGTGATCAGATTTTCCAGACAAGACTCAATTTGCTTTTGTTGAACGCCTAAGAGATCAGAAGATGATTCGATGAGTTCGTTTTCAGGTAATGCGCAATGGCCGTTATCTGTTGCGCTTTTAAGCGCGTATTCTATGCCAGCTTCAATTCTTGATTCTGCATCAGGATCCACCCCTAGCTTGGCAGCGATTGAATCGGCCGTCTTAAACCCTACTCCATGAAGGTCATTCGAAAGGCGGTATGGATTTCTGCGTAATTGATGAATGCTTTCATCTCCGTACGTCTTGTATATTCGAACGGCTCGAGCAGTACTGATTCCATGTTGATGCAAAAAGACCATGATTTGTCGGACGGATTTCTGCTTCTCCCATGAGCTCTTGATTTCTTTACGCCGTTTAGGGCCTATCCCTTCAACTTCTTCTAATTGCTTGGATCTATTATCAATAATGTTAAATACTTCTGGACCAAACTTATCTACGAGCTTCTTAGCATAAGTTGGTCCGATGCCATCTATTAGGCCGCTCCCAAGGTAACGTTCGATTCCAGTAAGATTTCCTGGTTCAGAGGTGGTAATTTCATCTGCTTTGAACTGATCCCCATACTGTTCATTTTTTATCCATTGCCCTTTAGAAGCAATTTGTTCTCCGGCATTGGGTGCAGCGCAATTCCCTACGACAGTCACAATTTTACCTTTTTTATTAGGTTTGACCCTGAGAACGCAGTAACCGTTTTCTTCGTTATGAAATGTGACACGCTCGATGGTGCCGCTGAGAGTGTTTTCTTGCAATATATTATGAGTTTGCCTGAGCTCCTTAATAAGTGGTAGCGTTTTCTATAGAGATTTGATTTGAATACCAGTAAAAAGCAATTTTTATCAAAAAAGTGTTAAGATTTGTCCTTCCACTAACGTATTTTTATTAAACAACTAAAATGAACATGAGGCTGACCACATTATTAATTACAATTATTTTAAGTATAGTTACTACATCTATGGCTCAGGAAGATGATCCTTTGGGCCTTTCTTCTAGTACTGTTTTAAAGAGAATATATTCTCAGTATGGGCAATATTTTGCGGATAAGATCGTTGAGTTGCGTGGAGTTAAGGGGCAGAGCCAGCCAAGAGAATGGAAGATTGTTGTGCATGACGAACGGAGTCAAAGGAGACTGAGAACTGTCATTGTATCTGGAGATAGGATAAGGGATGAAGGTGAAACCTTAGATTATTACCCGGATAATTTACCTATTGGTTTTGCATCTTCTGCAAAAATAAAAATTGATTCTGTGAAGGCTTTTAACATACTCATTAGAGAAGCCCGAGCGGCTAGAATTGGTTTTAATTACGTAGACTATAAATTGCGCAGCCTCGAGTTTGGAGATGAGCCTGTCTGGGTATTATCTGCGATGAGTGCAAAGGGTATATTACTGGGTCAGGTGATCTTGTCTGCTTTTGATGCGAATGTTTTTAGGACAGTATGGTATTATAGGGGATCAAAAGGTTATGTTAAGATTGTTGACTCAGCGTTAGATGGACTGAAAAAAACGGAACCATTAGAGGACATTGATCCTAACACTCAACCGGAACCATTGGAACAGCCACAAAGGCGAAACCCTATTCCAAAACCACCTCTTAATCCTCTTGATCCTGGAACAGAGGAGGCTGAGATTCGGCCCGTTCAACCCAATTAATATTGGTAATTTTACTGTTTTCAGATTACATAGAATAATCTTATAGATAATTATTTTCTGTGTTTAAAGATGTAATAAAGGGGATCAATTCCATTGTAAATCGCCTCGCTTTAGCGATTGTGATTATCATTGTTTTTGCAATTTTTATTTCACCCATTTTTTCTAGCCGTAAAAAAGTTAAACGGGTAAAGGATGAAATGAGTAAAATTGCCAAGGCTTTGGAATCATACTATGCGGAAAAAAATGAGTGGCCATCATCGGGGCCAACTTCAGTAGCTGCTGCACTGAAGGAGTCGGTGAATACTAAAGACCCTTGGGGAACCGAGTATCGTTATTTCTTTTCAAATGATGGGTACTCTATTCAATCTGCGGGGCCTGATAAGGTATTTGCAGAAGGACACAAATCAGGAAAGGATGACCAGTGGTACTCAAAGTCGTTACGGTCTAGACGCTAAATTCTTTAACCGTAGACTAATTCATTAAGTTCTTGTCCATTCATAGGATTTATATTTTCGGTTTTTTAAACTAAATATAATGTTTTCTGTGCTTTACTACGTGGAATGAGTTTGGTGTCAAAGGCGGGTGTTACTTTTATTTTGCTGGTATGTTTTTGGCCCGAGTCATCCTTGTCAGGGCCAATTAATATACAGTTTAGACATGTGATTTCAGGGAGGCCCTTGCTCTTGGATTCTTTACGTTATCCCAAATCCGGCAATGAAATCTTTTCTGTGAAGCGTTTGAGCTATTTACTTAGCGATGTTTCTTTTCAGAAAGAGGAAGGGACTTGGATCGGGCCAGTTGCTGATGTGGCATGGATAGATGCGGGTAAGCGACGCGTGACTTTTTCAGTAAATGATTTACCAAAGGGGAAATACCGATCTATGAGGTTTGTATTGGGGTTGGATTCTAAAAGAAATAATTTTAATTTTGGTTCTGTCCATCCTGACCACCCTCTTAATCCATCCCTTAATAAGCTGCATTGGAGTTGGCAAGGAGGTTATGTTTTCTTGGCCCTCGAAGGGCACTACAGATTATCCGGAAAAAGGCGAGGCTATTCTTTGCACTTTGCCCGCAGTCCTAATCGTAAATTTATTAATGTCCCATTAAAAATTGACCACGGACCAGCTACTGAAATCATTCTTGATTTTGATGTGACTTCGCTCTTGTCTAGTCCGAGACCGATTATTTTTAGCAAAGATGGTGAGTCAACGCATTCCAGAAAAGGTGACCCCTTGGTTGATTCTATTGCTAAGAATTTGGCAGGAGCATTTCGATTGCGCGATGTCTTTTATCCAAATCAAATCAATGAGCCGGAAATAGAAAAGAAAAAACCTCTTCACTTTCCAGATTCAGCTGAACCGTTCCCTTTCAGAATGGCTGCAACCTTCCCTGTTCCCAAATTACCTACGGACAATCCACTAATTAAAAGCCGAGTACGGCTAGGAGAAAGACTTTTTTCAGATAAGAGACTGTCTCGTGATTCTAGTATTGCATGTTCTTCATGTCATCAAAAGGACAGGGCATTTACCGATGGTTTGTCGTTAAGTGTTGGAATTGAAGACAGGAAAGGGCAGAGAAATTCAATGCCTCTTTTCAACCTTGCATGGAAGGAAAAGTTTTTCTGGGACGGTAGATCCCCCTCTCTTAGGGATCAGGTTATTATGCCTATTTCCAGCCACGCGGAGTTTGATAATTCAGTAGAAGAGGTAGTCACCAATTTATCAGAAGATAGTTCTTATGTGACTCTTTTTAAGGAAGCCTTTACAGGTCCAGGCATTACCTCTGAAAAGATTGCTCTAGCACTAGAAAACTTTTTATTAACTTTGACGTCCTACGATTCAAAATTTGACCGTGCCATGGCTGGTCAGATTGAATTAAACGATAAGGAAAAAAGAGGATTTGAATTATTCATGACAGAATATGAACCTAGGACGGGTAGGTTTGGAGCAGATTGTTTTCATTGCCATGGCGGGCCCTTATTTTCAGATCATGATTTCCACAATAATGGATTAAAATTAAAAAGTGAAGACAGTGGCATGAAGGGACTCTTTTCGACTCCTTCTCTTCGTAATGTTGAACTGACTGCTCCTTACATGCACGACGGGAGGTTTACCACTCTTGAGGAAGTTGTATCACATTATAATTCTGCGATGCATCGCACTGATTTACTCGACCCTAATTTGGCCAAGCATCCTGCTCTAGGGCTGCGCCTTGCCAAGTCAGATGAACAAGCGCTTGTGGCATTTCTCAAAACTTTGACTGATCCAAAATATAAGTAACATTAATAAGTCACGTCATCATCACATAATCTCTTTAATCATTTAATCATTCTATGATGCAAAAAATCTTTGTCATTATTGTTCTTATTTTAATCTCATTAAAAGAGCTATCCACGGCGAGCGATTGGCCTCGTTTTAGAGGAGCCAATGGTCAGGGTATCAGTTCAGAGGCCGTGACATTTAAGTGGTCAGCAAACAAAAATATAAAATGGCAATGTAAGCTTCCCGGCCCTGGAAGTTCGAGCCCTGTAATTTCAAAAGGGAAAATATTTGTTACTTGTTTTAGTGGTGTGAATGAAAGCCAACAGGACACATCTAAGCTTCTTAGACATGTTCTATGCATTGATCAAAAAGACGGTTCGATTATTTGGGAAAATAAGATTGCAGCCACTCTACCAGAAGATCCGTACCGAGGTTTTTTAACTGAGCACGGCTATGCTTCCAATACGCCTGTCATTGATGATGGTAGGTTATTTGCTTATTTGGGGAAGAGTGGCATTCATGCATATGATCTTAATGGTAAAAAACTTTGGTCTAAAAATTTAGGGACTGGATCCACGCGTCGCAAATGGGGTTCAGCTGCGAGTCCGATTGTTGTGGGTGATAATCTTGTTGTCAGCGCAGCTGAAGAATCATTGGCAGTTTATGGGCTGGACCCGAAGACGGGTAAGCAAAATTGGATATCAGAAGGTGATAGTTTGGAAATGGCGTATGCGACACCTGTTTTGATGACTTCCAAGGAAGGTAGGACTGATTTAGTTTTGCCGGTCCCTGGTGAGATCTGGGGAATGAACCCTGAATCTGGAAAGCTCAGATGGTATGCTCTAACGAACATTACCGGAAACATTTCACCGAGCCCCGTCATTGGTAATGGAACTGTGTATGTGTTTGGAGGTTATCCTAGTCTTCGTCGATGTGCTGTAAAAATTAATGGAGCCAAAGGCGAAGTTTCTGAAAAAGCAACGCTTTGGGAGGATAAACAATCTACCTATGTTCCTACTCCGGTACTTGTTGATGAAAAATTATATTGGGCCAGTGATACAGGATATGCTTGTTGTGCTGATGCTAAGTCTGGAAAGATGTTGTTTAGGGAACGTTTGGATGCAAGAGGCAAAGGTTCTAGAGGTAAACCTTTCTATGCAGGAGCGGTAGCTGCAGGTGGTAAAATTTATGCAGTTAGCCGCTGGGGAGGCACTTTTGTTTTTTCAGCAAAGCCTGATTTTGAGCTATTGGCTCATAACAGAATTGAAGGGGATGATAGCCAGTTCCATGGAACTCCGGCAATTAGTAATGGCCAGTTATTCCTGCGTTCTGATAAATTCCTTTATTGTATTTCTGAATAAAAATACAATTAAAGAGTGACGTACCTTACCTCAATAAAGATTTTTCTGGTTTGCCGTTCGTGGTTAGGATGTGTACTTCATGGGCGGAAACTTTCGGGTCAATGTACTCCCAGACAATTTTTTTATTTTGAGTGATTTCAAATATCTTTGCTTTTTTACCATCCCTTTGTCCGTAACTACAAATGATGGTGTTTCCATTGCTTAGTCTTTGTCCTCCGCATGGATCATGGAAAAGGTTATTTACGTGGCTGTTATCGCACCGCCACGCGACTTTTCCTTCCGGATTGAATTCCACAGTCTTATTACCGTTTGTTAGGTTAACGAGTAAATTTTTATTGGGCAAAAGGATAGCAGTGAATGGCCAGTTACGTGCTTTCTTCCCGCCTAATTCTTCAAGGTCTGTTTTTATTTCCCGAAGTACTTTTCCTTCTGGTGAGTACTCTTTTACTTTAAAGGCAAGTAGGTGAGGGACTATATAATTTCCATTTGGTAATTTTCTAGCCATTCGAGTCTGCATGTGATCATTTTTTGTTTCGGGGATTAATGGTAAATTCACTTCTATTTTACCTTTCCCATTGATTTCAAGTAGTCTCGGAATGGGACCCCTTTCGACGACTAAAGTGTTGCCGTTCGGTAATCTATTGACGGTTCCAAGTTCCTTGTTACGAGAATCCATCTTATATGACCAAATAATTTCAGTGCTATTTTTTTTATATTCTCGGGCCTCGTTATTAATCGATAAGAGGATATTCCCATTATCTAATACCATGCCATCACGAGCATATCCTGGAGCTTTCCATATGACGGCATTTTCTTCACTTATGAGTGCAGTAAATTTACCAGACACAAGAAATGAATGACGTATTCCAATTTCACTAATTTGTTTACCTTGAGCTGAGGATTTATATTGTGTAGCAAGTAAGGAAAAAAGAAAAATGGTATAGATGAGATTCATGACAATAGGTATCTAGATACAATTAAGTCTTTCAAGGCAATGGTAAATTTATTCTAATTAATATTTTGCTGAATTATCACCTATTAGATAATCTGAATTATTCTTTCTATGACTAAGGTACATACTGCTCAGTTCTCTGTTTCAACAAGTGGTAAGGGAACTTATGAAATAACAGAAGATATTTCTTCTATTGTTTATGAAAGTGGAATCAATGAAGGTGCGGTCACTATATTTGTTCAGCATACGAGTTGTTCTTTGATTGTTATGGAAAATGCCGATTCTTCTGCTCGGACTGATTTACATGCATTTTTTGAGAAGTTAGTTCCCGAGGATACCCCATATTTTGTGCATACTTATGAAGGGGGGGATGATATGCCATCACACATCCGGATGTGCTTAACCGACGTAGATAAGAACGTTCCTATCATTGATGGGAGAATGACTCTAGGAACATGGCAGGGATTATTTCTTTTTGAGCACCGGCGTGCTCCACACACAAGAAAAATTAGTGTTTCGGTTTGTGGTGAATAGTTTGTTAACTCCTTAAATATTAATTACTGAGATTTTAAAATACACCACTTAAGTTATGCCGCTGAAGGGGTTAATTTTTCCCGTTAAACAGAATTAAGCGAATAATGTTAAGAGGTATTAATGGAGATAATTCGCTGTGTTTTAATTGGAAATAACTTATTGCAGGTTAAGAAAGACTGACTGGAAATCTTTCTTATATCCGTTTAACTTTTATTATGGATTTAACTCGGACTGCTTTTGGAACTTGGAGTGGTGGGCGCTTCATGCATTTTGGTGAAGCGCTCAGTGATGAGCGGTTCCTAGAACTAATTCAATTAGCTTACGATTCCGGAATACGCACTTTTATCACTTCAGATGTTTATGGGGTAGGGAGGGCCGATCAGATGTTGGGTAAGGCCTTAGAAGGGATTTCCCGTGAAGAATATTGTTTAGTAGGGATGCTTGGGCATGATATTTATGAGGGTAAACGTGAAGGTTCGCGTGGTTATCCTCGATTCAGTGATCCTGCCCTTAGATCACGATCTGAATATTCCTCTTATCTAAAGATGGCTGCAGAAAAATCTTTGGAACGGTGTCAGGCAGATAAGTTTGACCTTGTTATGTTACATAATCCGGATGAACGGGGATATGCAGATCAGTCAGTCTGGAATGCCATGTCTGATCTTAAAGTGTCTGGATTAACGGATAGGCTTGGCATTGCTCCTGGACCGGCGAACGGTTTTACTCTCGATCTTATTCATAACTTTGAACAATTCGGACAGGTCCTTGATTGGGCGATGGTGATACTCAATCCTTTAGAGCCTTGGCCCGGTCGGTTGTGTCTTGAAGCAGCTCAAAAAGCTAATATTGATGTTCTTACAAGGGTCGTTGATTATGGTGGTGTTTTTCATGGGACAATGAAACCGGATCATGTGTTCCGTGAAGGAGATCATCGAGCCTATCGGCCAGAAGGTTGGGTAGAGTCGGGCCTTGAAAGAGTTGAAAAAATGAGACCTATTCTAGATAAGTATGAACTAAGTGAAATTCAATTTGCGAGTCTCTGGAACCTTGCCCACACTCCGGTAAAGAGTGTCGTGCCAACTTTTATTCAGGAGGCAGGAGAAGACGCTCTACTCATAGAAGAACTAGTTCGTGATTTTGCTTCTATGCCTCTTGAGAACCCATTGACTCTTGAAGAGGTCGAAGAAATAGCCGGGATCGGTGACAATACCGGATGCATGCTATTGAAGGGTGCAAGTAAACGTCATGAGGAGAGCTTGCGTCCTGATGAATGGCCAATGAGACCAGATCTTATGGAAATCGCAGGCCGCCATGGCCTTGGCGATGACTGGTGATAAGGTCTCTTATCATATGAGTTTTTTTTAAATGAGCCGGTTATCGACAGAGGACCATCAGCCTCCTGTTGCTACAATTAGAGAGCATATCCATATGGATCATGGGGCCAAGCGTCCGGATCCTTATTTTTGGTTGAGGGATAGATCTAATGATGAAGTACTTAATTATCTTAAGGAGGAGAATAATTATACAGAGTCCATAATGGCTGAGACGGAGTCATTGCAAAAGACTCTATTCGGAGAAATTAAGGGCCGGATAAAACAGGACGATTCTACTTATCCAGTGCGTTGGAAGAATTATTATTACTACACTCGATACGATTCGGATTTAGATTATGCCAGATATTACAGGAAGCATATTGCTTCTGAGGAGTCCCAAGAAGAGTTAACTTTTGATGTGCCTGAAATGGCAAGGGGACAAGATTATTTCGATTTCGATGAGGGCGATGTTAGTCCGAACGAAAGCCTCATTATTTTCAGTACTGACCTTACTGGAAGAGGTCTGAGAACATTGCAGGTAAAAGATTTAAATAGTGGTGAAATTTTAGTTGATAATATAGCCAACGTTGAAGGTGGCCATGCTTGGGCAGCAGATAACAAAACTTTTTTTTACACTAAGCAGGACCCTGAAACATTACGTGATTATCAAATTTGGCGTCATCACTTGGGGCGCCCAGTCGAAGAAGACGTGCTTGTTCATGAAGAGCGTGATGAGACTTTTAGTTGTTATGTGTACAGTAGTCGATCAGAGAAATTCATTGTGATTGGTTCTAGCCAGACTCTATGTGATGAATACCGTCTTTTGCCAGCAATTGATCCAGAAGGTGATTTCAAATTGTTGCATCCGCGTTCACGTGGTCTTGAATATGATTTAGAACATTACGGAGACAGGTTCTACTTACGTACTAATTATGAGGCACCTAATTTTCGATTAATGTGGGTTCCTGAAGAGTGTACTTCTATAAGTAATTGGAAAGAGTTATTAGCTGAACGTAAAGGAGTTTATGTTAATGATTTTGAAGTATTTGATAATTATTTTGTGACTGAGGAGCGGGAAAATGGACTCGTAAAAATTCGAATCCATGAAACTACAAGCGGAGAAAATTATGAAATCGAATTAGATTCGCCTACCTATTCGGCTTGGATTGATACGAATCTAGACCCTAAAACAGAATGGCTTCGCTATGGATATAGTTCACTCAAAGACCCTGAAGGCCTTTATGAGTTTAACATGCATTCAAGGGAGAAAAGATTACTTAAAAGTGAAGAGATTATAGGAGATTATGATTCTACTTTATATACAACAGAACGTCATTTTGTGACAGTGAGGGATGGTGCACGGGTTCCGGTTTCAATTATATATAGGAATGACTCTTTCAAGAAAGATGGAACATCTCCAATGTTGTTGTATGCGTATGGAGCTTATGGGTTAAACTCTGAAGCTTCCTTTAGAAGTAGCCGTCTGAGTCTTCTTGATCGGGGGTTTGTTTATGCAATAGCCCATGTCCGCGGAGGGCAGGAACTTGGCAGGAATTGGTACGATGATGGGAGGCTGTTAAATAAGAAGAATTCTTTCAATGACTTTATTGACTGTGCGGATTTTTTTGTTTCAGAGAAATACACATCGCCTGACCGATTATGTGCAAGTGGAGCTAGTGCTGGAGGACTTTTGATGGGCGTTATAGCAAATGAAAAGCCCAAATTATTTGCTGCGATCATTGCTGATGTGCCTTGGGTGGATTGTGTTACAACTATGCTGGATCCAACAATTCCTTTGACTACCAGTGAGTATGATGAATGGGGAAATCCTAACGATAAGAAATTTTTTGATTATATTTTGAGCTATTCTCCATATGATAACGTGAAGCAGGCAGAGTATCCTGCGATGCTTGTCATGGCCGGGTTAAATGACTCTCAAGTCCAGTGCTGGGAGCCTGCTAAGTGGGTCGCGCTCTTGAGGACCAAGAAAATTGGTAATAAGCCATTGATGTTAAAAATCAATATGGAATCAGGGCACAGTGGTTCATCCGCAAGGCATGAGAAGTATAAGGAAATTGCTTTTGAGTATGTTTTTTTACTTCGAGTAGTTGGCCATTGATTGTATTGTTATTCTGATCTTCACCTACTAATTCATACTCAGCATGAAAATAACAAGAATCATAAATTGCCATCTAGTATTTATTTCTAGTCTTTTAACGTCCCAGCTCATAACAAATGGAGACGAATCTAAGGAGCCTTTAAAAGTGTTTATTTTTGCAGGTCAATCGAACATGGTTGGTTCAGATTCTAGGGTTAAGGACATCCAAAGATTTCCTCCCTTCATTGGTTTAGAGAATTCTCAAAACAATATCAAATTTTCATATTCAATAGGTCGTGAGAAAAAGTTTGAATCAAATGGTTGGCAATCCCTAAGCCCTGTCAATAATGTCGTGGGGCCTGAATTGAGTTTTGCTAAAAGGGTTTCAGCTCAACTCAAATCCCCTATTGCTATTATAAAGTGCGCTGCAGGAGGAACTCATCTTGGTGGTGATTGGAATCCTGAAGATCCGATCGGATTTAAAATGTATCCACTGTCACTTGGACTGATTAAATCCGCATTGGCTGATCTCGATCGTCAGAAAATTAAATATCAACTCGAAGGTTTTATGTGGCATCAAGGTGAGAATGATATGTTTAACGAGGATTACATGAAGAATTATGGGGAAAATCTAAAGAAATTTTTAGCAAAGTGGAGGCAAGATCTTGGAGCTCCTAAGCTTAAATTCTTTATCGGAGAATTATGTACCAAAACTATCTGGGGAATGGACTTGCGTCCGCGAATGTACGCTATCAGTAAGGGACAGAGAGAAGTTACTGATTCAGATCCGTTTGCTGAATATGTGCCCACGTCTCATGTCGGTGTTGAGATTGGAGGAGGAGTTGGATTGCATTATCATTATGGCACCCTTGGCCAACTTGAACATGGGGTTAATTATGCAGAAGCTTATCTAAAGTCCATCGGTATGGATAAGCCGATTTCCAGGCCCCTTAAAAAGTGGCCCTATAAGAGAGGAGAACCGATAAAGTTATTTGTTCTTGCAGGGCACCGGAACATGGAGGGTGAGCGTGCCTTTGTTCAGGAGTTACGAGAAATTAAGGACAAAGCATTCCTTTCATCAGATAACCTAAAGATTGCATATAAATATAGTTTGGGAGGGGCTTACCGTAAATCAAATGAATGGGAACCACTAGGATTGACAGGTTATTATGATAGTTTCGGGCCAGAAATAAGTTTTGGTTCATATCTCCAAAAAAGATCTATCAATAACATCGCGATTGCTAAATTCACGCATAGTGGTTCGCAGATTATTGACTGGACTCCTGAGGGAAGTTTAGCAAAGTCACGCAACTTATATGATTCATTTATATCGTTTGTGAAAGACGCCATTCAGGATCTAAATGATAAAGGTCATGAAGTTTTGCTTGAAGGTATCTTTTATCATCTTGGTGAAAATGACATGTCATTCTCTCCTCATCGTAATAATGCGGCCAAGTGGTTGAATTCCATAATAAAAAATACCCGTGACGATTTAAAAATGCCGTCCCTCAAATGGTATTTGAGTCAACAGTCTCCGACAGATCACAAGAGTGTGAATGGTATTGATGTGATTTCTAAAATTGAAAAATTGGCGGATTCAGATAATTCTATTTTTCATTTAAAGGCTTTTGATCTTATTCCGCAGGAAAAGAAGCTTGTGATATCAACTGCAGGGATAATCCAGTTGGGAGAATTTATTGCGGACAATTATCTTAAAATTCGCAAATAAATTCATTAAATTCTTTGATGAATTATTAGGACGTCACCGGTAGGAGTGCCATTTTTATAAGCGGGTTGAGATGTATATATACGGAGTAAGGAAAAAACACTAAAATTACCAAGCCCAGCGAGTAGGGCTAGTCTTTTTCCCGTCAAGCAATTAGTTCGTTAATGACTTGTCCTCCGAACTGTGAAAGCTGTTTGTAGCGACCCCCATGGAAATAGGTCAATTTGTTATCGTTCAGGCCGAGCAAATGCAGAAGTGTCACATGCAGGTCGCGGATTGGGTGAATTACTTCAGAAGCTTTGGCCCCTATCTCATCAGTTCCTCCTACGATGGTTCCTTTTTTGATTCCTCCTCCTGCCAAAATCATTGTCATTGCATCAATGTTATGACCTCGTCCCAGGGCATACACACCACCTCTTCTATTGTTATCAGGTGTCCGTCCAAATTCACCAGTCCATAATACTAAAGTAGAGTCAAGCATGCCCCTTCTTTTCAAATCTTTAATGAGAGCAGCCATCGGTTTATCGACACTTCTTATGCGAGAGGAGTGCCCTCGTTCGAGATAGTCGTGACTGTCCCATCCACCTGAAAAAATTTGGACAAATCGCACACCTTTTTCTACGAGCCTCCGTGCCATTAGGCACTGGCGACCGAATGAGGCAGTGTGATTATCATTCATCCCATATTCCTCACGAATGGATTCAGGTTCACCGTCTAAATCGATTACGCCTGGAACTTCCATTTGCATTCTATAAGCCAGTTCATAACTTTGAATGCGAGCATCAAGGCTATTATGATGTGGATGCTTTTCAGCATGACGACGATTCATGAAAGCCAATTCGTCCAAGGATTGTCTTTGGTGTTTTCTAGTTTTGTGAGTAGGAGATTGGAGATCGAGAATGGGAGAGCCTTTTGGGCGCAAACGCGTGCCTTGGTAATGAGCAGGAAGGAAACCACTGCTCCAGTTCCTGGCTCCACCTTGAGGAAGTGCGAGTTCACTCATAACGACGTAACCTGGTAAGTTTTGATTTATTGAACCTAGACCATAGTTGACCCAAGAACCAATGGCCGGATCACCACCTAATCGGCTACCAGTATTCATATGAAATAGGGCTTCGGGATGGTTCAGAGATTCTGCCTGGCATCCTCGATAATTACACAGTTCATCAGCTATTTCAGGATCTGCCAGATGGACCCATTGGTCACTCATGTCCAGACCAGAATTTCCTACTTTTCTAGAACTAAAAGGGCTGCCGACGTAAAAACGATACCCTGTTGCGAGGCCTGATTTGCTTTTTGATTCCATTTTATGCAAGTCATTAAGTTGCGGTTTAGGATCAAAGGTGTCGACCTGACTCGGGCCCCCTTCCATGAATAACATAATCACTGCTTTTGCCTTTGCATTGTGCATTGGCTTTTTTGGTGAGAGCGGGCCTCCTGCGTCTTTTGCTAAAAGATCAGTCATTGCTAGGGCTCCGATTGAAGACCCTAGACCGTAGAGATGTTCACGCCGATTCTGGTATTGCATTTTTCGATAGGAGAAAATTTACTAGTATTAATAGATGTAAATGAATTCGTTAGTGTTAAATAATAACAAGCAAAGATCAGCTAAGGCTCTAGTGTCTGCACTCACGTCGGATGGTTTTTTGTCAGATGTGTAACTTTCAAAATTCGGCAGAATTTCTTCATATTTAAAAGGTTTCCCACTCAATTCCTCGACTAGGGAACGGGTGATTTTAGTTGGGTAAGTAATTTTATCTGGTTGGTGATTTTTGTGATACTCGCGCATCTCCATGACGTATTTTTCGAGACGTTCTCGTTCTTTTTTTTCTGGGACGCGACCGAATGTTAATTGGATGGCGCGTTTTACTTGGAGTGGAACGGTATCCATTTCTTTTTCAATACGAAGAGCCAAAGCGATTGATCTGTCACTCATGGTATCACTATTCATTAGAGAGAATGCTTGCGGGGTTACTGATTGGCTGACTCTTTCTTCACATGAATCATTAGGATTAGGCTGGTTGAAAATTTCGAGGAAAGGATCAGCTTGCCCGCGGACCCGGTAAGCATAAATAGTCCTGCGATTTCGTTCTTTTGGCGTTCTCGATGGTTGATGTGCAGGAGCAATAGAGAACTGGATCATCCGAGGCTCCAGTGCTACTTCCATATTAATTTCTGGCATAATTGGTAGCCCTCCAACTAAAGGATTGAGTTCTCCAGTTATCTTTAAAAGACTGTCTCTGATTTGTTCTGCTGTGAGTCGGTGCGGCAAATGATAAGCAAATAAATTATTTTCTGGGTCCTTCGTTTGCAGTTCCTTGAATAGAGGATGTGAACTTGATTGCATGTAGGTTTTAGAAAGCATTATCATTTTGTGTAAACGCTTAAATTTCCATCCATTTTCAACGAAATCTTTGGCTAACCAGTCCAACAGTTCTGGATGAGTTGGTTTCTGACCTTTGGTGCCGAAATTGTTTGGATTTCCTGCAATAGCTTTTCCAAAATGATGCTGCCAGATACGATTTACAATGGATCTGGCTGTGAGCGGGTTCTTTGGATTAGCAATCCATTTAGCAAAGGCTAACCGGCGTCCTTGTAGATCATTTTTAACTAGATAAGGATTATCATTGCCATCCGAGACAGGCACGCCAGTAGCACTCAATACACCGGGCCTTACCTTTTCACCAGGTGCTTGCATTGAGCCTCCCATATAAATTTTGCTATCAGGGATCCAATTCCCATTGGTTTTTTTGATCCTTAATTTTCTAGCATTTAAGGATGCGGGATCCTGACCATTGTAAACACTTTGAGCCAGAGGTTCGTACCGTTCTAGGCGACGCCCCCAGATCCATGAATCCTGTTCTCTAACTTTTAAACGGCCTTGGTCAATATGATTGAGACCTACATGACGAGGAGGCTTTTTGTTGTCAGGTAACTTTTTCCGTTCGTTATGAGGAACGTAATCTGTGCCTGCCTTTACGAACCAATTCCTTGCAGCTTGTTCACGTTTTTCCACCAAATCTTTTGTTTTTTGTTTTGCATAATCTAGCATTTTTTGGACGAGTTTTTTTTCCTGAGAAAATCTTGCAAGGTTTTCTTCTTTTATGAATGGCGCATTCCTTTCTGCCATCTGTGTTCCAGCAAACACTGAATACATCCGGTAATAGTCGCGGGTAGGAACGGGATCAAATTTATGATCGTGGCATTTAACGCAGCGCATAGTAAGGCTCAAAAAGGTCTGTCCAACTGAGTTGACCACATCATCTAGGAAAATCTGGCGAGCTTCCGGTACTTTAACCATTGCTGGATCCCATGGCCCCATGCGGAGGAAACTTGTCGCAATAAGCAACTCCGAATTACGATGGTCTTTGGATTGTAGTTGCCACAATTCATCTCCGGCAATTTGCTCAACGATAAACTCATTGTACGCCTTATCGTTATTAAATGAACGCACTACATAATCACGGTATCGCCACACATTAGAACGTTCATAGTCATTAGAGTATCCTCCAGTATCAGAGTAACGCGTTACGTCTAGCCAGTGTTGGCCCCAATGCTCACCATAATGTGGACTTTCAAGTAATTTATTAATCAAGTCTTCCCATGCATTCAATTTGTCTTTTTCCCATTTAATCCTGAACTGATAGATTTCATATGGTGAAGGAGGCAGTCCTGTGAGGTTGTAATATGCACGTTTTACCAGGACGCGAAAATTTGCTTCGGGGGCAGGAGAAAAATTATTTTTTTTAAGTTTCCGTTTAATAAAAAAGTCTATTGGATTCTTTTCCGTTTTTGGTATGGGTTCTTTTTGAATTTGTTGAAATGCCCAAATGTCATTTTCTTGGTATCGACGATATGTCCAATCTTCTGAGATTCCGCCGCTAGTTTTGACAAGTATACCATCTTCCGTAATTAATTCTTTTCTGTCCTTAGCAATATATTTTTCCTGAGTAGTTTGGTCTGGCCAGTGTGCACCTGTTTTGATCCATGTCTTGATGTCTTCGATTTGTTCCTTACTTAACTTATCATTTTCCTTGGGTGGCATAGCGGGCCAATCGTCTTCATGGTTCCTGGCGATAGCCAGATACAATGGGCTTAACATTGGATTGCCTGATTGAATGGAAGGTGTTCCACTTTCTCCTCCTCTCATAAGTCCTTCATGGGAAGTGAGGTCGAGGTCACCCTTTATTTTTTTTCCATCTTCTCCATGGCAAGCAAGACATTTGCTACTAAGAACATTGCGGACCTTCAGAGAAAAAAGACGTTCGCTTTTTTCTTGTTCTGAGGCCGTGACTTTTCCTATGGCAGTGCAATTAAATACAAGCAGTCCCGAAATAATGAAGTGTAGTTTCAATGGTAATAATACTACTATAATAGTAGATTATATCTAATTTTTAGCATGCTATTTTTTGAATCTGTTCTCTACGATTAGATTACAAAGGTAAGGAATGAATATGCAGGATTCTATGGCCTTTATTTACCCATAGCCGAGGAATGATTAGATTCCTTGTTCTGATGGACGTAACTGAATATCTCCAATTTCCACGTGCGAAGGAGCTTCAATGATATGAGTTACCGATTCAGCAACATTAATCGGATCGAGCATATGAATTTCATTTTTCAGTTTTTTCAGCTTTTCTTCATCTCCTTTAAAATAGAGATCAAGTAAGGGTGTATCCACAAAGCCTGGCGAGATCATTGCTACACGTGTTTTATTATTGGATGCTTTAAGTTCGAACCTTAATGCTTCGGTCACTGCTTTAACTGCAAATTTGGTTGCCGCATAAAATCCTCCGCTTGGCGGTACCCTGTGACCAGACATGCTAGATAAATTTATAATATGCCCTCCTTTCTCGGAGTCGAACTTTTTTAGAGCGAATTGGCAACATAGGGTGAGGGCTAAAACATTTACGTTTAAGAGTTCACGAAAGTTCGATAGATCTCCATTTATTATCGGCGCCTTTGGGGCAATTCCGGCACTATTTATTAAGATATCAATTTGTTCACCTGCTTCGCTGAAAAGTTTTTCGATTTGGTTAGTATCATTGAGGTCTGCAACGATGAAGCGTCCATTAATCGATTCGGCGAGACTTTGGATTTTCTGTTCATTGCGACCACTTGCAATGACTGAATATCCGCGCTCAGCTAATGCTCTAGCACAAGCAGTTCCGATTCCGCTCGATGCTCCGGTGATTAGTGCTGTTTTATTTTTTAAGCTCATATTTCTTAGGCCTAGGAAAGAGTTTAATATGTTTATCATAGACTCTTTGTAATTCTTCGATTGGAGTCTGATGATCGTCGACGCGTAGATCGCGGAATCTGTCGTTATTTCCACCGTATCCCCAATTTTCCTTTACTACTAAAAGTGAAGCTGACTGGCGGCCTCGTTTATCACCTCCTGCTAATTGACCGGCCTTAAGTGCATTTATTAATCGTTGCCCGAGTGGTGCTTTCCCATTGCTTTGAATGAATGATTTAGCCATCTCAGATATGACATTTTCATTGGCCAGAATATTACCTTGAATAGTGAAATTTTCCCCACTGATGCCCCCGGCCCATTTCATACATTTTTTTCCGGTGAAATTTGCTGCGTTACCATTCGAAGCCAAGACTCCGACTTGGCGGTATGCCTTAGCTGCGTCATCTTTTGTTAATAATACAATGACTTGTTCTGGCGATTTACCTTTTTTTAATAATTCTAATCCTTTCTGCCCATAACTGACATTGGCAAAGGATTGAGTGGCGATGGCTCCGATCTTGGCCCGTGCCCAAGGCACAACTGCTCCAACAGCTACGATTTTGCTTTGCACTGCTACACCTAATTCTCCAGTATCTGGATCGCTACCAACGATGGAGAATGTAGCTACCGGTGAAGATTCAAAATGACAACTAAGAAGTATTGAGATTGATAAATGGAGAGTCAGAATGGCCATAAATTAAGAGTTACCCTTTTATAATAAATATTCTATATGAGACTAATAATTTGGAAAGCATTGGTTCGTGGGCTATTTTTATACTCTAATGCCTAATACTTTTGGTCATAGCTTTCGAATTACTACTTTTGGGGAATCTCATGGTGGGGGTGTTGGAGTGGTCATTGACGGATGTCCTCCAGGCATTGAAATTTCAGAAGAAGAGATCCAACTTGAACTGGATCGTCGCCGTCCTGGACAAAGTGAGATTGTAACCCCTAGGGATGAGGAGGACCGTTGCGAAATTCTTTCAGGTACATTTGAAGGCAAGACTTTAGGAACTCCCATATCTGTCCTTGTTCGAAATAAGGATGCGAGGCCCGAGTCATATTCTGAGATGGCTCATAAGTACCGCCCCTCTCACGCTGACTTCACCTATGATTCGAAATATGGTTTAAGGAATTGGCAGGGAGGAGGCAGAGCCTCTGCCCGAGAAACTATTGGCCGCGTTGCTGCTGGAGCGATTGCTAACAAAGTCATGCGTGGGCAATTCAGTGAGAAATTTGATATTGTCGCACACGTGTCGGTAGTTCAGGACATCATTGCAGATGCGAATCTTACGGATCTGAGTCGTTCAGATGTAGAGTCTAATATTGTGAGGTGTGGAGATTTTGCAGCTGCAGAAACAATGATCGAACGAATTAAAGAAGCTAGATCCAATGGTAATTCATTGGGAGGAATAATCGAATGCGTTGTACGTGGGGTACCTGCTGGTCTCGGTGATCCGGTATTTGACAAACTAGAGGCTGACCTTGCAAAGGCGATGATGAGTTTGCCTGCTACAAAAGGATTTGAGATAGGTTCGGGCTTTGATGGAGTGCGTATGACAGGCAAGGAACATAATGATGCTTTTTATATGGATGAAGACCGTGTTAGAACAAAATCCAATCGTTCGGGTGGTGTTCAGGGCGGTATAAGTAATGGTGAACATGTTGTGTTCAGAGTGGCATTTAAGCCCACTGCCACCATTATGACTGAGCAGGAAACGGTCAATTCTTCAGGAGAAGAAACGACACTCAAAGGACGAGGAAGACATGATCCTTGTGTTTTGCCGAGAGCCGTTCCGATGGTCGAAGCGATGGCCGCATTAGTTATGTGTGATCACGCTCTTCGACAACGAGGGCAATGCGGTGATGGATGAATCAACTGATCCTGTTTTCTTGCATACTTGATAATTACTAAAGATAAATGGAATCCGATCTTTTTAATGGAGCTTTGCCTTTCCCGATTAATTTTACTACTTTATCTGTAGCTCTAGTTATTTTGATTGCTGTGATCGCTTTTTTGCGTGGAGTCATTGGTATGTTTGTTGGTTTGGGATGTATGATGATTGGGGTTTATTGCGCGTATACCATTTATCCTCGTTTACCTGGATGGTTATCTCATGTGATGGATAACCCTTCTCCATTATTAATTTTTTCGCTTACTCTAGGTTCTGCATTTTGTGTTTATTTATTTTTGCGATTACTCGCTGGAGCCTTTGTTTTGAGTCCATTCAGAAAAGAAGAAAAGAAAAGGATTTTTCGAGGGCCTATAGGTATGGTCTTAAGCTTGATTCCTGCAACTGCTCTCATATTTGTTTTGGGAGTGGCATTATGGACTGCCGGCACGCTTTTTTCTGTAGAACATACCAAAGAAGGTGTGTCTGTGCAGCCTGGATCAAATGCGACCCAAAGGCCTTTTTGGGCTCGGTGGAATTATGCTTTAGAAAGGGATTGGATAGGGAAGATCATTGGTAAAATTGATCCCCTTTCTGCGCGCGCTAAGGGTGCAATATCAAATTTTCTGGTCACTTTAAAGGATGATTCGGCTGGAGGAGAATTATCCAAACACCCTAAGATTTCAAGAGTACTCAGGACACCTGGGCTCCGAGACCTTGCGGATGATCCTGAAGTTGCAAAATTAATTAAGGATGGAGACTATATCCGTTTGTTGAATCATCCTAAAATGAGAGCAACAGCATCTGATCCGAAGTTCAATAAGTTACTTGATGACTTGCCAGTGGAGGAGATAGTGGACAAATCTCTATATAAGAAAGAACAGGGATTATTAGTGAGGAGGCAAAGTAGATTGCGCCTTGATCCTTGATCTTAATCTAAAAGCTATAAAAAATTGCGATATATTACAACCATAGGTCTGGAAGTTCACGTTCAGCTGAAGACACAAAGCAAGATGTTTTGTTCATGTCCTGTAGGTTTTGGCCATGAGCCAAATAAGAACACTTGCCCGACTTGTCTTGGTTTGCCTGGAGCCTTGCCAGTACTTAATAGAGGAGCGATAGAGAGAACTGTTTTAGCTGGAATTATGCTAGGGTGCGAGACTCCTCCTGTGAGTAAGTGGGACAGAAAGAATTACTTCTATCCTGATATGCCAAAGAATTATCAAATTAGCCAGTTTGATTTGCCTCTTTGCTTGGGTGGGGGGGTTCCTCTTTATGACCATTGTTATCCAAAAGATGCACAGAAGGACATTACAGAGTCAGGTAAAGTGATCGGACTTACTCGAATTCATCTTGAGGAAGACGTTGCAAAGAGTACGCATTCATCTCATGGAACTTCTATCGATTTTAATCGTGCAGGAACACCACTCATGGAAATCGTTAGTGAGCCAGAAATTACTTCGGCCGAGGAAGCTTTTGCATACTTAAATTCACTCAGGCAGATATTAATTTATGGAGATCTTTCAGATGCTGACATGGAAAAAGGGCAAATGCGTTGTGACGTTAATGTTTCTATAAGGCCTGATTCACAGGAAGAGCTTGGCGTTAAGATAGAGCTTAAAAACATGAATTCTGTAAGTGCGGTTCGGCGTGCTCTACATTACGAGATCAGTCGTCAGATTCGCGTACTTAAAGAAGGGGGAGAACTCGTGCAGTCAACGCGCAGGTGGGATGATGATATAGGTGAGACTCAACAGATGAGAACTAAGGAGGACGCTCATGATTATAGATACTTTCCGGACCCTGATCTTTTACCCGTAAAGACTGAAGATGTTATTAAAAAAATGAGGCTTCAGGTCCCTGAGCTTCCTCATCAAAAAGCAGAGCGATTTGTAAAGGATTTTTCTGTCAGTGAATATGATGCTAGCGTCCTCTCAAGTGACCGAGATTTAGCATTATATTTTGAAGAAACAGCAAATGAATCAGAAGCGAAGAAGAAAGTAGCAAACTGGGTCATTAATAATGTGTTGGCAGTATTGAATGAGCGTGATCTTAAAGTTGCTCAATGTCCTGTCAGTCCTCCCAAACTAGCCTCAATTATTACAATGGTTGAATCCGGGAAAGTTTCTAATAATCAGGCAAAGGAAATCTTTGCAGTCCTATTTGATAATCCCGATAAGGATCCTGACGATATCATTAAGGAACTTGGGTTCGAGCCGGCTGATTCTGACCTCATTGAATCTATCGTAGATGAAGTCGTTACCAATAATCCCGAAAAGGTGACAGAGATCCAAGGAGGTAACGAGAAGGTAATTAACTGGTTAACGGGCCAAGTCATGAAAGCAAGTAAAGGGAAAGCGAATCCAAAAATTATAGGTGATTTATTGCGAAAAAAGATTCTATAAACTGAGTCAGATATTTAGTTTATTTCGTTATTTTCTATAGATGCTTTTTTTGGAATCATTTCTTTAATGCACTAGAGCACATGCGGAATTGACTTCTTTGTCTCTCAACCACAAAATAAGCCTTTATTTTTATGTGATTTTCCTGATGTTAGGGAAATAAACTGCAAAACCTAAGAATTTTTATGCTGCTACAAAAACTCATCGCTATTATTACAATTACGGCTGTTTCAACGGTTGGTTTCATGATTCAGGTCGCTTCTGCTGAGGATGAAAAAAGAAAAGTTAATCCTGAGACCGATAAGGCATATGAGCATGTAATTGCACCGATCCTTGCATCAAGATGCACAGGATGTCATGGAGCCATTAAAGCAAAAGGGAAGTTTCGGTTACATACAAAAGAGGAGATACAGAAGAGCGAAACTGTCGTAGGAGGTAAAGTTGGAGAGAGTTCCCTCATTGAACGCATTATGCTTCCTGACGATGACGAGGATGTGATGCCTCCTGAAGGCAAGGATCGTCTTAGTGCGGAACAGAAAAAAATTATTAACTGGTGGATAGCAGAAGGAGCCAGTTTTGATAAGAAAATCTCAGAACTTAATGTTCCTGGCGATGTTGGAACAATTATAGCAGGCCTTGTTTATTCAAAACCCAAGGAGGTGGTCATTACCAAAGCATTTAATCTTCCAGATCTTGCCCAACCTGCTGATGCTGGTGCAGTCGGAGCGATAGGGAAGGCTGGGGTGCTTATTATGCAGCTAGCTCAGGACACCAAATATTTATCTGCGAATGCAATTAATGTTGCTAAAAGTTTTAATGACGCGCAGGTCAAACTTTTGATTCCAGTCAAAACCCATCTCACATGGTTGGACGTTTCTCGTAGCGGCATCACTGATCAATCCGCATCTGACGTTGGCCAATTATCAATGCTAACAAAGTTACATCTTGAGAATACGAGCATAACCGATCAGATGCTCCAACATGTAGGAAAACTTTCGAATCTTGAGTATCTTAATGTTTATGGGACCAAAGTAACAGATGCAGGACTGGAACATCTTAAAGGCTTAAAGAAACTCAAAAAATTATATGTCTGGCAGACGGGTGTTACTGAGGCTGGAGCCAATAAATTGAAAGAAGCTATACCGGGTCTAGACGTTAATATGGGTTGGAAAGAACCCAAAAAAGAGGACAAACCTGAAGAACCCAAAAAAGAATAAATTTCATTTATTAATTTGTTCAGTTGGTTCAATTTTTCCAGAAAAACGGAGATTCAGACCTTTCTTTTTCCAATATTCACAGATTTGTGTTTCGATTTTGTTGAACCCTTTATCTTTCCAAAGCGTTCCTTGATCAGCTGGAATAAAACGAACTGATTTTGTTTTATGTGCATGAATATTTTTGGCTGAATTATCAAGAAACGTTTTTAGTCCTCCGAGCTTACGAGAAGCTAGTTCCATTTGATAGTGAGTTAAAAACAATGCTCCTGCATATTTAGCATAAGCGTTCTTTTCATTGATTCTGGTGTCCTTTGCCCAAGTGTGGGCAGACATCATTGTTAGGTTCTGGATGGATGGGATTACGTTTATCGATTGATCTTCTCGTAACCAGGTTACATTTAAATGTTCGATGATCTGCTTTGAACAATTAATGAACCTGTATCTTCCTGGTGCATATTGTAGCGCTGAAAAATATTCTGCTATTCCTTCAGTGAGCCACGTTGGTAATGCATGAAATTGATCACCCATGGCTTGATGAATGAGTTCGTGTACGAGTAACTGGTAACGTTGGCGTGGTTGTAAGTTTGAACCTTTATTTCTTGTTATTACTAGATGCTCAAAACTGACTTTTACTTCTTGGCTGTTTCCATCGAAGTATCCTATCGTTCCTTTAGGCGCTCCCGATTTGATGTATTCTGATTTATTTTCAAAAATACGGACCACATGTTTTTTTTTGTTTCCAGACTGTCTTTCGTAAATTAGTTGGAGTGGAAATAAAACCAAAGCACGTTGGACTGATTCCGCCAAAGTCGCGATTTCAGTGACTTCATTTTGTCTAATCCTTTGGGCCGCAATTATGAGGTATGAATTAGTTTCGTATTTGTATCCATTTAAGATTTTAACCTCAGTCCATTTGGCTTTAGGGGCGTCAAATTTTTGGGGCCAGGGCTTTGAATGGCTCAAAGATTGTAATGCAAGTAATGCTATGATCATTGCTCCCATTTTTATATTACGAATACAAAGTTCTTTCACATTATTATTTATATAAAACCGTCAGATTGAGTCTCTTATATGATGGCTAGTTTTGGCTCATTGCGAATTGAATTATTATTTGGGTTTCCTTCTCGCGTTGTTTGGTAAAAATGCTAAAGTTAAGTTTTGTTAAATATTTATGAGAAACCCATTCACTCAATTAGGATTCATCACTATTATTCTCGTTCTGTTGTTAGGATGTTCATCTACTGGTGGAAAATATGAAAATAGTGGCAATACGGCCTATTTAGATGGGGAAGGCAAGAGGCGTGGTTTATTTGGTGGGCGTAAGAGAAATAAATCAGCTCCTCTTCAAAATCCAAATATTAATATCCGAGTGGATCCTAGCTTAGCCCGTTCATTGACTTACTCGCGTGTAAAAACTAACGGACCATTCATTGCTATGACTTTCGATGATGGCCCTCATCCAGTCCATACGCCTCGGTTATTGGACATTCTCAAAAGAAGGAATATAAGGGCTACCTTTTTTGTTGTGGGGACAAATGCTCGACGATATCCGCAGTTAATTAGAAGAATAATTGCTGAGGGGCATGAGATTGGAAATCATACTGTAAACCATAAGTATTTGAGTAGGATCAGTGTTGAACAGGCAAGGGCGGAAGTGCTTGGCTGCGAGAAGGCAATAGTGGCGGCTTGTGGAGTTAAACCCCGAATACTCCGACCTCCTGGAGGGCATATCAACGATCGAGTTAAGGTCTGGTTGAAGAAAGAATTTGGATATAGCACAATCATGTGGGCCGTTGATCCAGAGGACTGGAAGCGTCCAGGATCTGATGTGGTGGCTAATCGTATTATATCAGAAACCGATCCGGGTGAAATTGTGCTGGCTCATGATATTCATGGTCCGACAATCGCAGCTATGCCAAGGGCACTAGATGGGCTGTTAGCCAATGGGTATCGATTTGTGACTGTTAGCCAGCTCATTGCTATAGAGCGGCGAAGCATTGCCTCACGCCCTAGCTATGGTGATAATTTACTTAGCAGTTCAATTCATTTGAATGGTCAAAAGCAAGTCCGATAAGAAGAGTACCTTCAAGTACATTTACACTGATAGAAAGTCCTGCTAAGCTTACAGCATGCAAGCTGATGATTTCTTTTCTGCTCGTGAAGGCTTGCGGAAAATCTTAACCACTTTCAGGGAAGCTGGGCATGATCTTGGCATGCCTGAATCGGAACTGGCAGGTCTGAGCTCTGCTGCCGCGGCACTTGACAGCTCGCTAATAGTAATGGTGCTCGGTGCCAAAGGTTGCGGTAAGACTAGTTTAATTGAAACGATATTAGGAGAAAAATTATCAACTTCCAAAGATCAATCATCTGCGCCAATCATATTTTGGCGGCATGGGACCTGTTCAGCTGACCAGATTGAGAACGGCTTCACGGAGTCTTATCGTCCATGCTCAGGATTAAAGAAATTTGAGTTCATTGAGGCTCTCGATACCTGCAACGTTTCTGATCCAGATTTGCTAAGGAAAACGTATTTGATAGCTGATGTGGTTTTGATGGTTTTTACGGCAACGGATCCTTGGGACACTGAATCCTTTGACTTTGTTAGTGATTTAGAAATTGGAGTTAAGCGTCCGGTAACAACAGTCATTACTAATATTGATCAACGTACCGATGAGGAATTAAATGCTATCACTGAATTTGTGAGGAATTCAGGAAATAAAAGGCTGAATGATGAAATTCCAATCCATCAAATTTCTTCATCTGGTTCATTTTCAAATCGATTAAATAATAATAATCAATTGCTTCTCGAATGGATAATTACATCTCTGGAAAAGAGACAGTTTTTCGTGGATAGGCGGGTCCGGGCCGAATTGACGCTCACGAATGCTACAAATCAGATGGCTCAAGTTTTGGAGAGTGCTGCCGAGACAACTAAGACCGAAGAGGAATGCTTATTGTCATTTGATAAATTAATATCTCTTTCTCAAGAAGAAATGATTTATGATTTTGCTGAGGCCCTTAAAAAGGATCTTGATGTCTTAAAAAATGAATTAATAGATCTCCGGAAGACTTTGATTAAGTCGAACAGTTTAATTAGTATTTTATTTTTTATTGGTAGTAAAAATTTCTTTTTACAGAAGCATCGGATTGTAGAAAATTTGAATAAAAGCATAACGAATCATGAGGTTCTAATTGTGCAGAAAATAGAAAAATATACTAAGGATCTTGATCAATATTTTAACGAAGGGTTTAGTGACCTGATGAATGATACTGAGTCCTTTTCTTTTGGTGATTCACAGAGCGTTTCATTTGAGTCTTGGTGCCACGAGACCTCCAATTCCGCGAGAGACATACTTGAAAAAGAGATCATGGAAAGTGATAAATTTAAACTGATAACTTTCAAATTTCGAAGTTCGTCCCTATTTGCTTTTTGCACATTGTTGACAGCTTCTATTTCTTTGTGGTTTATGTATTCAAAAATGGAAAATCCCTTTTATGGGATTTCATTGGTCTTTTTATTAATGGTTGGAATTTTCTTAATGTTGTCGATTCAGATGAGACGTAAGGTCATTTCATTATATGAAGAGGAATCCGCTGCCATTCGAGAGCGGATAAGGCAGCAACTCACGGAACTGTACAGTTCACCGATTGAACATTTCTATAAATCCTATAAGGATGCGAATTTAATGTTAAGAAATAAGTATAAAGAACGCTCTTCCCGACGTAAAATTTCTAGCGTTAGTGTATCAAATGCTTTGAAAACAGCCAAAAATATCTTGGCAAAGCCTCTTTTTTAATGACTGATAGCTGCACCAAATAACCAAATGCCTGATCATTCCCATATTGGCACTAAGAATAATCGCTCCAATGTCTTTCGGTCCCGTTCTATAAGTACAATTTTTTTATGGGCTCTAATTGCTTCTGCTGTTTATTTCGATAGGCCAATAATCTTTTCTTCCATTATTATACTCATAGGATCCTTGGGAGTTTATGAGTTTTTTAGTTTGTTAGGGCTCAGAGCTACTCCCGCATTTCAAAGTATTAGGATTTCTACTCTGATCCTCAGTTTTCTGTATCTGTCTTTGATGGCCTATTTTTTGACTGCAGGGTGTGATATAGGCATCATATATATTGATTCTGCCTCTATTGCTTTGGTAGTGATTGTTTTGACGGTCCTTCTTTTATTCTATCCCATTGATGGAACTAATACTAAGGACTTATTTTTTAGTTCCTTATTTGGATTTATCTATGTCCCGTTATTGATTTCGTTTTTGCTACGAATTCTTTATTTGAATTATGATTCTTCTGAGGGGCAGGGGGGTGAGTATTATATAATATATTTATTAGTCGTAACAAAATTTTCTGATATGGGTGCTTACCTAATTGGGACACTCATTGGAAAACATAAGATGATTCCACATATTAGTCCGGGTAAGACTTGGGAAGGGTTTATTTTTGGATGCTTAACATTTGCTGTTGGAGGTGGATGTTTAATGTTTTATTTCTTCAAAGATGAAATGCCATTGCTTGGATGGCAATCAGTTGTAATTTTAAGCTTTGTTCTTGCATTTATTGCTGCTCTCGGTGATTTGGCCGAGTCAGTTCTTAAACGCAGTCTTGCGGTTAAAGACTCTGGTAATATATTGCCCGGCATCGGTGGTGTTCTGGACCTAGTGGACAGCGTTCTTTTTACTGCGCCAGTGTTGTTTATTTATTTAACTTACTTATCTTAAATCATGGCCAACAGTACAAAGAAAGTGGTCATTTTGGGGTCAACCGGATCGATCGGAGTTAGCGCGCTAAAAGTAGCCAATGATTTATCTGAAAGGATTGAAATTGTGGGGCTCGGTGCTCATCAATCAGCGGACAAGCTGCTTTCTCAGCTGAATCAGACTGGTGCACGTGCGGCTTGCCTCAGTGATCAGGATGCGGCTGAAAGTATTAGTGCTGATATTCCTTCTGGAGTCGATATGTTTTCGGGTGAAGAGGGATTAGTTGAGCTTGCTACTCTTGAAGAGGCAGACATTGTGTTGATTGCCATTGTAGGCGTTGCGGGTCTCAAGCCTGCATTGGCTGCCCTAGAAGCAGGCAAGGATCTGGCCGTTGCGAGTAAAGAGATACTTGTTATGGCTGGGCAAGAAGTCATGGAGACAGCTGCACGGACAGGGTCAAAAGTTTTGCCTGTTGATAGTGAACATAATGCAATTTTCCAATGCCTTGAGGGTAAAGAATCTGACACTGTGTCGCGGTTAATATTGACAGCTTCAGGTGGGCCTTTCAGAAAATACGGAAAGAAGGATTTAGAAAATGTCAGTGTTGAAAAGGCTCTGGATCATCCTACTTGGGACATGGGACCAAAGATCACTATCGATTCAGCGACTCTCTTTAATAAGGGTCTTGAAATGATTGAAGCACGATGGCTCTTTGATATTGAGATGGATCGAGTTGATGTTATCGTTCATCCGCAGAGCATTGTCCATTCGATGGTTGAATTTATTGATGGATCGATTTTAGCTCAGCTCAGCGTTACAGATATGTGCTTCCCTATTCAATACGCTCTTACATGGCCGGATCGAGTTCCGAACAGTTTGCCTCCTGTTGACTTTGCTGATCTTGGAAAATTAGATTTTGAAAGACCTAGGACTGAGGATTTTCCTGCACTGAACCTTGCCCGTGCAGCTGGTAATGCTGGAGGAACTTTGCCAGCAGTGATGAATGCGGCTAACGAGGTTGCAGTCGCACAATTTTTGAAAGGCCAATTAAGCTTTCCCGGTATATGGGAACATGTTGAATCAGTAATGACAAATCATAAGGTTATTGAGGGCCCAGGCATTGATGAATTAATAGAAGCCGATCAATGGGCTCGAAGCTATCCTATTGTATGATCCATTTCCGTTCAATTTCGACACAGTTTTTGCGATCATGGATCTGAGGTGATATAGTGGCTGATCTCAATAAATAAAACCTCATAAATACATAAAAAATAATGGATTCAGTTATAGGCCTCGGAAAGATATTATGGACTCTTTTTCAGGTCATTGTCCTTTTTAATATACTAATCGTTGTTCATGAATTAGGCCATTACTGGGCAGCTAAATGGAGAGGACTCAAAGTAGAAAAATTCCAAATTTGGTTTGGTAAACCTATTTGGAAAAAAAAGATTAAGGATGTGCAGTGGGGGCTCGGATGGATTCCTATGGGCGGCTTCGTTGCTTTGCCTCAAATGGCTCCAATGGAAATGCTGGAAGGTAAGAACGAAGAGCAGGAAAGTCTGCCTTCAATAACACCGAAAGATAAGATCATTGTGGCCTTTGCCGGACCATTATTTAGTTTTGGCTTGGCCTTTGCTTTTGCTCTTCTTGTTTGGGGATTTGGTAAGCCTGTAAGAGAACAGCTTCAGAGCACCGTAGTAGGTTCAGTGGTACCAGGAATGCCTGCTGAGCTAGCTGGCGTTCTTCCTGGAGATCAAATCCTTAAAATTGATGGAGTCAAAGTACAGAGCTTTGCAGGAATGGTTGATTCAGTGCTCGAGCGTATCATTTATAGTGAGGGTGAGGAGATTGTTTTATCAATAAAAAGACAAGGAATTGATGAACCTATAGAAATTCGTTCTGGTTTTAATAAGGAAGAAAGACCAGCTCATCAGAGGCAAGATTTCCGAAGGATTGGAGTTGTGCCGATATCAGAAGCCGTTGTTGATATTACAATTTCCAATAGCCCTGCAGACAAGGCCGGTCTTGAGAGAGGAGATAAAATTCTAGAAGCGAACGGTCAAAGATTATTTGGCCGAGAAATGTTAAGTTTCATGATACAGAAAATGGGTGATGACATTAAACCCATCGAATTACTTGTTCTGAGGGGTGATGAGAAGATAAAAGTTTCAATAGTGCCAGAAACTCCAATTCAACCAGAAGGGAACCCTGCTATGCTTGGATTACAATGGCAATTACCTCCAATGACCATTCAGAATCCAGGACCCGATCCCTTTACTCAGATTTGGAACGGAGCCACTGCTATATTTAGAACTCTTAGCGCATTGATGCCTTGGCATGATGCTGATGTGAGTGTTTCACAGATGAGTTCAGCAGTTGGGATCGGTAAGCACTATTATGAAACACTTAGTGATCCAGTTTATGGTTGGCGTTTTGCTTTTGTTCTGAGTGTTCTTATTAATGTGAACCTAGGAATGTTGAACCTTCTTCCTCTCCCCGTCCTAGATGGAGGTCATATTGTGATGGCACTTTATGAATGGATATTTAAATCTCCTCTCAATATAAAATTAATGGAAATGTTGCAGTTCGGTTGTGCCTTACTTTTAATATCTTTCATGGTTTATGTGACCTGGTTTGATATTGGTGACTTATCTAGTGAGTCAGAGGATCCTGAGCCAATCGTGTTTGCTCCTTGATCTTATTGAATTAATAGACGCAGATGGATTTTAAATATCCTCAAAATTTTTATCGTTATCAGAGGAGACTTACTCGTCAGGTTAGCGTTGGTGCGGTGGGCGTTGGTGCTGAGAATCCGATCCGTATACAATCAATGATTACTGCGGACACAATGGACACTGATGCTTCCGTGAAAGAGGTCATGGAACTGGCTGATGCTGGTTGTGAGATAGTAAGGATAACGGCACAAACTCGAAGGCATGCTGCTAACCTTGAGAACATTGCCCGGAAAGTTCGTTCGAACGGATGCGATGTACCATTAGTGGCTGACATTCATTTTAAACCGGACGCTGCATTGGAGGCTGCTAAGTGGGTAGAAAAGGTCAGAGTTAATCCAGGAAACTATGCAGATAAAAAGAAGTTCGAAATACGTGAATACAGCGATCAGCAATATTTAGAAGAATTACAAAGAATAAGAGAGCAGTTCACGCCATTAGTTCAGATCTGTAAGGAACGAGGAGTTGCTATGAGGATTGGAACTAATCATGGAAGCCTCAGTGATCGTATCATGAATCGTTATGGGGACACTCCGAGGGGGATGGTTGAGAGTGCAATGGAGTTTGCACGGATTGCCAGAGAATTGGACTATCATGAATTTGTTTTCTCAATGAAGGCAAGTAATCCGAAGGTAATGATCAGTGCTTATCGCCTTTTAGTTTCAGCCCTTGAAGCTGAAGGGACTGACTGGAATTACCCATTGCATCTTGGCGTTACAGAGGCCGGAGACGGTGAAGATGGACGCATTAAAAGTGCAATCGGAATTGGTTCATTATTAATGGATGGAATAGGAGACACGATACGTGTTTCCCTGACTGAGGATGCTGTTCGAGAAGTGCCCGTTGCCCGTGCTCTTGCTGCAGCATGCGAGCGAGAGGTGAAAAAAGGTCCGATTAATTTCCATTCGGAATCAGATCCATTCGATCCATTTGTTTACCAGCGTCGCCTTTCGCAAAGAATAGAAGTTCAAGGACTTAATGTTGGAGGTAAGGAGACGGTAAGAGTTTTAACTTCGGAGGAAAAATTTGATGCTGTTTCACATAAACTTTCAGAAATGGGTGAATTTCAACCTGAAATAGTTGTAGAGAATTCTGGATTAATTGCAATTGATCCGCGCGATGATGTAGCAGTGAGCGAGATTAATGACCGCTCGGATGTGACTCTCGTCACATTGTCTGATGGTTTGAATATACCTGTAGTTTCAGGTTTCAGATTGCTCGCATCGCGCGTTCATCGGAGGCACCCTGTGATAATCAAAGATACTCTTTTTCCTAGTACGGATTCTGAAAAAAAATTCGAGGAAACTTTACTTGTGGCTGCAGCAAATATTGGTTCGCTTATTTGCGATGGTATAGGTGATGCTATTTTAGTTCAAGGTGAGGAAGCTCCAGGACAGTCCTTGCGGTTGGCATATAATATTCTCCAAGCATCGGGTGCTCGAATATTTAAGACGGATTATGTGGCCTGTCCGAGTTGTGGACGTACATTATTTGATCTGCAGGAGACAACGGCAAAGATCCGAGCTGCTACGGGTCACTTGAAAGGCGTTCGAATTGCAGTCATGGGTTGTATTGTTAATGGGCCTGGTGAAATGGCTGATGCTGATTTTGGTTATGTGGGAGGTGCTCCAGACAAAATTAATCTGTACGTTGGTAAGAAAGCAGTGAAGTTTAATATTCCTCAGCAAGAAGCAGTTGATCGGCTAATAGATTTAATTAAGGAACATGACCGATGGGCCGATGTTCCAGATACAATTTCTGATTCTCATTAGAGATTTTAGTTGAAGATTACTGTGCAATTTTTTCCTTCAGACTATTTCACAAGACTAAAAAAGGAGGAGATTTTCCCTGATCCTAAACAGCCGCTTGAAATTGATCTTGGCTGCGGGGACGGGTCTTTTTTAATTAATTTAGCTGTAAATTTTCCCTCGAAAAATTTTCTTGGTGTAGAGCGTTTACTTGGGAGAGTTCGAAGAGTTTGTCGGCGTTCGCTAAAAGAAGAAATACAAAATTTAAAAGTCCTTAGGTTGGAATCTTCTTACACATTAGAGTGGTTACTCCCAGACCACTGTGCTTCACGAGTCCATTTGTTATTTCCAGATCCATGGCCAAAGAAAAAACATCATAAGCGGCGATTAGTGAGTGAGCGATTTTGCACTTCCCTTGTCAGGGTCCTAGAGCCGAACGGTGAATTTTTATTTAAAACTGATCACTTGGAATATTTCGAAGAATCAATGTCAGTTTTAAAAAACTCCAGATCATTGAAAGAAATTCAATGGGACCCTGATTCTTATTATCCTCAAACTGATTTTGAGAAGTTGTGGACTGACCAAGGAAAAATTATTTATTATGCTAGATTCAAACCCAAATAAATAATTATCCAATTTTATTTATCTCATTGAGTCTGTGATGTGCATTGGCTGAGTGTCGGGTTTCGGGAAACCGATCGATTACAGTTTGTAATAAAGCTTTCGCGTGCTCTTCGTCTTGTTTTGATTCTAAATATATTTGTTGTAGCCGAAATAGTATGGCGGCCGCATCATTTTCTGCCCAGTCAGTATTTTCTAATGAATCTTCGAAGGTTTCGATTGCTGCATCCACATCATGTAAGTATTCTTGCTGAATCTTTGCGATTTCAAATACAGGAAAACGGTTCTCTGGTTCTTCTGATACTATTGCGCGGTACGCTTTAATTGCTCCTTCGTAATCTCCCTGAGACACTTTGGCTGCGGCTTTGATAAGAGGGTCGGGTTTTATTTGTTCTGGAGCAGAAAAGAAAAACGCTCCGATCTTATCTGCTAACGACGGAAGCATCACTAAAACAACGAAAAGTCCTAAGCCGATGGCAATAAAAAATGTTGCGACAAATTTAGTGCCAATTTCCCATTCATTCCATTTTGAGCTGATTGTCCATGCGAGTAGCACAGTTGCGGAAACAGAAATAAGGACAAGGATTAATTTCTTATTGGTCATTAGGGATTAATTAAGTGATTTATTAAGTCAAAAATCTAAAAGCAGAAACCGTAAAGTTGATAATTTTTAAATATAGAATTCTGAGAAGGGATTTGAATCTTTCGTTTTTTATAGGCTATTGATTGGATTTTTGAATAGGCATTTAGTCATTTTCTTTCTAACTGATTGCTAATGAAAGGTCCAATTATTGTTACTCTTATATTAATATTTAGAAAACATTAACTATTTCAGTGAATTTTAACTATTTGAAGCAATCATTTTTTTATAGCTAAAGCTAGAAAAACCTTGCGATTGGGTCAATTATTAAGGATATTACCCAAGTAATAAGGTAGAATAGAATAGAATTTAATTTTCAGAGCCTCTAGTAATTTAAAAAAATAATCAATTAATAGATTAACACGAACAATGAAAAAAAGTTTATCGAAGCAAATTTTGGTTTTTCTCCTCACTTTCGGTTCTTTAGCAGTTTTTAGTGCTGCCGAAACGAAATTTGATTGCTCAGAAATAGCTAAGCAGACCAAGGCAGCAGTTAGTGCTAAGCCAGGTGCAGCGGCAAGTACTGTAACAAAGATGATTAGTAAACACGAAAATTGTGTTTGCTCGATTGTTAAGGCAGCCATTGCTGGTGGTGGTGATGTTAAAGATGTCGTAACTGCAGCAGTCAAAGCAGCTCCAAAACAGACAGCAGTCGTTCATGAATGTGCAGTCGCAGCTTCACCCAAGTCAGCGAAGGCAATTAGCGCAGCTATTGATGCAGTCATGGGAGGCGGAGATGATTTTGGAACAGAGCCCGTTGTTGTTAGTGGTGTCTATCTTATTGCGCCAGTAGCTTCCGCTGGTGGAGGTTCTGGATTCTTTGGACCGCTGACTGCGGCTGAACTTGCTGCACAGCAGGCACTAATTGATAGATTACTTGGAAGAGATACAGACACTCCTTCAACGCCAACCGATCCCTAAAGGTTGATAGAATTTTAATTTTTCAGTTTAAAATTATCCCAAAATTAGAAACACAGATCCTACCAAACTGGATCTACAATAAACTATGAAAAAAAGCGCTCTCTTGATTTTGATTTCTTTGATTGGTTGCCTCTTAAGTGCATCTGGACAAGGACTTCTTAGCATTGGGGAATCTGGATCATTTGATGATTTTGATTCTAAGCTTCCATTCACAACGACCGTCACTGGTGACCTTGGCTTTGATAGCAATGTAGGCAATCGTCCGGGCGGATTGGAGGAGGAATCAGGGTACATCCGAGGCGGAGTAGGTGCAGCTTATGCTGGCGGAACCCGTAGAACACATATCGATCTGAATGCGCGCCTTTCTACATTGTATTATTTTGATCAGCCCGAGTCACAGGTTGATGATAATTTTCAGACAGCAAGACTAGGCTTGAAGCTACACCATAGAGTAAATCCACGAACTACCGTTGGAAACAGTGCATACATCAGCTATGAAATTGAACCAGATGATGCGATCGGAGCGTCTGCTTCTCGTCGCCTAGATCAATATTCATACAGATACAATAATCTTTGGATTTCACATTCATGGAGCCGCAGGCTGAGTACAGTTTCTAGATTTACTGTGACTGGGATTGATTATGAGAATGATATTGAGTCCGTAGGAGAGGACCGATTCACTCAGACCTTTTCTAAAGAAGTTCGTTATGTTCTAGATCGTTTAACTTCACTCGTTGGTGAGTATCGTAGAGCCGATACTGACTACGATATTGTTAATTTGGATTATGATGCGAATTATCTCTTAGCTGGTGCTGATCACAAATTTAATGATAATGTAAGTGGAACCCTCCGATTAGGAGGAGAGAATCGTGATTATGATAGTAATGATGATGATGGATGGAATCCATACGCTGAGGCTTCTTTACGATATGAGTTAAGTGATCGCACTAAGCTTGTCTGGTTCACACGTTATGGGTACGAGGATTCAGAGGTTTTCTATCATCTTGCGAATTCCCGTTCTGTTTTCAGGACTGCGCTCAATGCTTCTCATGCGTTTTCGGATGATTTAAGAGGTAAGGCAGGGCTCAGCTATCATAGTAGTGATTATGATCGCGGAATATTGTCTGAGCTCACGGAGTATGGCCTGAGTCTAAACTTGGGACTCAATTACCGGGTAATGTCTAATACGGATTTGAATCTAGGGTATACGCTAACTACCCATACATCTGATAGTGCTTTTAGAGAATATGACAGGCATCGTTTGTGGGCAGGTATTAGTGTGACTTTCTAAATTTGACTATTAATTTAACTTTCATATCCCCCTAGCTGTCATACAGCAGGGGGATTTGTTGTTTAATAATCGTTGAGAATTGTGAGGAATGCCTATATTTTTCTTTCCCTTTCTGGATTCATTCTACATTCACCTCAAAAGTCTATAAATAGTTATCATGGCCAAACAGAGCGAGACTAAGCTTCACGCACTTGATTACTGGCAAGTTGTCAGGAATCGGACTCCGGTCATCTTGCTTACGTTTTTCTTGGTTTTCATGACGGCAATGGTGATTGCATATTTGCGGCCACCGGAGTACTTGGGCCGAGTTCAAATTCAGGTGCAGAGGGAGGCCAGAGACCTTGAGGTCTTTCGTGAAACCGGCACCGTAGGTAACCTCGGTTCTGACAGTCTTCCATATATGACATTTATGCAGACCCAGTTCGAAATTATTCAGAGCAGGGAAACGCTTAAAGAAGTCCTTAAGAATGGAAAGAATTCTGTGGGTCGACCATTGAACCTTATGGAAGTTTGGAATCTAAGTTCTGAAGATGATGCTATCCGAATCCTTAAGAAGAAAGTCGAGACGCAGGACGTTAGGGGGACTGACCTCATTGATATCGAAGTCTATGATACGGATGCACAGCTAGCAGCGGACATAGCGAATGCATTAGCAGATGCCTATAGGGTGAGGAGACAAAATGAAGAAAAAGACAGGGCGGACAAAGCACTGGAGAAATTAGATACTCAAATCATGGCTCAGATGACTAGGCTCGAAAAGTCCCGAGACATGATGATCGGTCTGATGGAAGAACTTAACATAGTGGACTTGAGTCTTGGTGAGCCGACGTGGTTACGCGGCAGTCAACCCAATACGGGTATCGCTTCTCTAGTGATGACGGCCAAACAGAAAGAGTTCGCAGCCGAAGCTGCTATCCAGAATCTGAGAACAACAATCAAGTCTTTGACTGATCTTGAAGGTGAAGAACTCATTAAGTCTGCCGTGGACCTTGGTATCAAGAATGAGACATTATCAAATGGTTGGAGTTCTTACCAAGCCCTTGAGCTTTCTCGTGCTGCTTTAGTGGAGAGTGGAGTTGGTAAAAAGCACCCAAAAATCATAAACATTGACTCGCAATTGGAACTCAGGATGAGCCAACTTCTGGATGCGGTCGAGGTCCATAAGAAAGCTCTCGAGACACAAATGGCCATGGCTGAGCAACAATTCCAAAATTCAAAGGCGACCAAAGAAAGGACAGAAAAAGCATCACTGAAGGAGCGGAAAGATAACGTGAGGTACATAGAAGCTAAAAAGGAGTATGAATTATCTAAAGAGATGCTGAACGGGATGCAGTCTCAACTTGCAAAAGAAAAGATTGATGCTGCGGGCCAGAGAACGCCAATGGTCATTCATGAAACGGCGGAAGCATCAGATCCAGGTAATCCTGCACGCCCCAACATAAAGCTTCACTTAGTTTTGGGTGCTGCTGTTGGTCTTGTCTTTGGTATAGGAATGGCGTTCTTCCTTGAGTACCTTGATACTTCCGTTAAGAGCCTAGATGAAGTGGAGCATTTTCTTGAGCTGCCAGTCCTTGCAGTTATTCCTCAAGCCGTTGGAGTTCTTCACCGTCAGAGTGGACTTAGCCCTGATGCGGAGGCCTATAGAATCCTAAGAACTAATATTGAGTTTAACAGGAAAACAGCTGACGCCAACTCCATGACTATTGTTAGTGGAGGTGCGGGTGAAGGTAAGTCGACGACTTTGGTGAACTTAGCATATGTCTGTGCTCAGGGTGGCTATAATACACTCATGATTGATGGTGATTTGCGGAGGCCACAATTGCATACTTTCTTTAACATTAATAACTCAGTTGGTTTGACTAATTATTTAACTACTGATCTTGCACTTGAGGATGTGATCCTGCAGACAGCGTATGATAATCTCTACTTCATGCCCTCTGGAATTCTTCCTTCTGATGCAGCCGGTATACTTAACTCACGAAGAATGTCAGAACTCATAGCTGATGTTAAGAGTCGGTTTGATCTGGTCCTAGTTGACTCTCCTCCGATCCTAGGAGTAAGTGACGCTTCGGTTTTGGCATCAGAGGTTGATCTCACAATCATTGTTATTCAGCACAGAAAGCTTCCAAGGGGAATGTTGATCCGAGTAAAACAAGCTATTGAGAATGTTGGAGGAAAGGCACTCGGAGTCGTTCTAAACAATGTTGACGTGCGTTCTGATAATCAGTATCAGTATTACACGAGTTACTATACATATTATTCTCCAAGTAACATAGACCCTAACCAGAAGATCAGTTCTGATAAACCAAAAGCCCCTTCGTCCAAGGAATCGAAAAGTTCGAGTGAAGAAATTTCAGTTGAAGACAAGTTCTAATGAAAGCAATTAACTTTTCAATTATCTTTATATTATTGGCTACGACTATTTATGCTCAAGAGCCGATTCTGCAAAAGGGACAATCTTTTGGCCTTCGTCTCACAGGAGTGCCTTCAGATGATCAGACTTCAATTAGTCAGACCTATACTATAAGTGATGAAGGTAGTATTAAATTGCTGTATCTTAAGGAAATGCAGGCAGCGGGTTTGAAGCCTTCACAATTAATGAGGAAAGTGGAAAAGGCCTATCAGGATGCTGAAATCTTTACGAAACCTAACGTGGTTATTATTCTTGGCGAAGCTGGATCAATACAGCGATACGTTAGTGTCCTTGGTGAAGTGAACACGAGGAGAGGCGTTAGTGTTACTCCTGGACTCACACTACTTGATGCGATTGCACAGTGTGGAGGGTTCTCTGATTTTGCTAACCCTAAGAGAGTTAAACTGACTAGGGGAGGAAAAGCGACGATACATGATTTATCTAAAACGACCAGCAAAGCAAATGTTAAGCTTGAGCCGAATGACATCATTAATGTTCCGTCCCGCGGCCTTTTTAACAGGGGAGGATAAATCAGTTGTCTAATCTGTTTTTATAAGGCTTAGATTTTTCTTAACGTAAGAGGCGCCAGAAACTACCGTTATTATCGTGCAAATGAATAGGAGCACGTGTCCGATGAATGGCTGTTGCAATGATGTTAGCGGATTTATGATTTTTTCATCGGATCCAATAGCGATCAAAAAGTAAGTAGCGGTAATGATTTGAGACGTTGTTTTCCATTTCCCTAATGAATCTGCTGAAAGTAAGGACCCCTGGTTAGAGGCAAGTAAGCGGAGCCCCGTGACAAGAAATTCTCGGCCAATTATGGTAATGGTTATCCATGCTGGAACCATCCCCTCTTTCGTTAAAACAATGAAAACGGCGCTAGTGAGAATCTTATCCACGAGCGGGTCCATTAACTTTCCAAAGTCTGTCACAAGATCAAGTTTTCTGGCGAAGTAACCGTCTAGGAAATCAGTTATTGAGGCAATCAAAAAGAAAATTATAGCGATTGTGATACGACAATCAGGCAATTGATTGTCTTTGATATAGGAGTCAGGAACCGACATCACCATAACAAAGAGACCAGTCATTCCTAGTCGTCCTATAGTAAGTTTGTTCGGTAGATTCATGGTCTTTTTAGTAGACGATTTTCTTCCAGATTGGGAGCAATTTTTTTATTTTTTCCAGATACCATTGTGAAATTTCATAGGCAACTTTACTATGGCAGCTTCCGACTTGGAGAACAACTGAAGGTTGAGAAACGGCAACGAAACCTGTTCTGTGGATTATTTGTGCCTTGTGCTCCCCAAATTTTTTTTCAGCTTCTAAGGCGAATCTGGTTGCTAAATTTTCTGCGAGCTCTGGGTAGGCACTATATTCTATTCCTTTTATAGGTTTGCCATTTTCCAACTTTCTGACAATGCCCCAGAATATTAGTTCGGCACCAATATTTTCGTTCCATTTAGGATCTTGATTTGGTATTTCCTGACTAGATAAAATAAAAGTGAGATTATGCATTGTTTGTTGCGCTCGTGGTCGTTCGCCCTTTGAATGATTAAGAGTTTAGAAATCCTTACAAATTTAATAATAAGAGCAAAGCAAAAGAAATGAGCAATAATGACTTTGGTTTAATAGGTCTGGCAGTAATGGGTCAGAATCTGGTACTTAATGTGGCGAGCCGAGGGTTCAATGTTTCGGTCTATAACCGAACCATTGAAAAAATGAAGGAATTTCTAAGCGGGGAAGCTAAAGGTAAGAGTGTTGAAGGTTTTGAAAGTCTTGAGGAGTTCGTGGGTAGCCTTCAAAGGCCAAGGAAAGTCATGCTAATGGTTCAATCGACTGCTGGAAACAATATTAATGATCGTGATGCAGTTGATAAAGTCATTGAACAGTTAGTGCCGCTACTGGAAGCTGGAGATCTGATCATTGATGGTGGAAATTCTTTTTACATTCATAGTGAACGACGCTCAGAAGAATTGAATGATAAGGGATTGTTGTTTATAGGGACTGGTGTCTCTGGTGGCGAGGAGGGCGCATTAAAGGGGCCTGCCATCATGCCTGGGGGCCCCAAAGAGAGCTGGGAAATAATACGACCAGTCTTTGAATCAATTTCTGCAAAGGTCGAAAATGATCCATGCGTTACTCTTATCGGTCCCGGCGGTGCAGGGCACTATGTTAAGATGGTTCATAACGGTATTGAGTACGGTGACATGCAGCTCATTTGTGAAGCCTATAATATTTTTAAGTCTGCAGGATTCACCGCTGATGAATTGGCTCAGGTATTTTCTGATTGGAATAATGGAGACCTCGAAAGCTATCTCATTCAGATTACAAGCAAGATCTTTGCACAGAAAGATCCAGAAACAGGAAATGCAATCGTTGATATGATATTGGACCGTGCTGGCCAGAAAGGAACTGGACGATGGACAGTAATGAGTGCTGCTGAAAATGGTGTTGTGATTTCAACTATAAATGCTGCCGTTGAGGCTAGGATTCTTTCCTCTTTGAAGGAGCAAAGGGTAAGTGCTTCGTCTCAATTGAGTGGCCCTCCTAATGATTCTTTGTCAGGTTTAGGAATTGAGAAAACGCAACTCATTGAGAAAGTTAGAGATGCATTACATGCTTCAAAAATAATATCTTATGCTCAGGGCCTTGATCTTATGAAAAGGGTAGGAGATTCTCATGGTTGGGATTTGGATCTGGGTTCCATTGCTAGAATATGGAGGGGCGGTTGTATTATAAGGGCCCGTTTCCTTAACCGAATCACTGAGGCTTATGGGAGGAATCCACAGCTGGGCAATCTGATGCTGGATGACTATTTCAACGACATCTTAGATAAAAGCCAGTCGAGTTGGCGCGAAGTTGTCTGTCTAGCAATACAAAACGGTATCCCAGTACCCGCTTTCAGCTCTTCACTAGGATACTATGATAGTTTCCGCTCTGAGCACCTACCTGCCAACTTATTACAGGCCCAGAGAGACTTTTTTGGAGCTCATACCTATGAGAGAGTGGATAAAAGTACGGGTGAATTTTTTCACACAAATTGGCCAGACGTCATTGAAGATTAACGCTTTATAAGCTTTATATTAAAAAAAAGTGGTTTTTAAGGCAAAAAAATGCCAAAAAACGTGCAATAGCTAGAGAAAATCGTTTGACCCTCAAGGGTGCTCGACTATAATTCCCGCCCCCCTGACTGGAAGAAGTTAGGGATCCCGTAGGGTCTAGAGTGCAAATGCTACCATCGAGTGCTGATGTATTTATGACTTGAGGGAAGTTGTTGTTCTTTGAGAAAACAGGTTCAATCGAACGAAGACGTTATGCGTCATCGAGAGATTGAATGGAAATTGAAAAAGCTAATTTGTACGTTGCGTGCCGCTCGCTTGAAGCGATGTGGTGCGCGGTAAACAGGGTGCTTGAAAGTAGGCACCCTGATTCCCGTCAGAATATTTGTCGGAGCCGGTTCACCGGCCGAGACTACATACTTTCTTTTCGGAGAGTTTGATTCTGGCTCAGAACGAACGCTGGCGGCGTGGATAAGACATGCAAGTCGAACGAGATCCTTAGCAAAGCTTGCTTTGCTAAGTCTAGTGGCGAACGGGTGAGTAACACGTGAGCAACCTGCCCAGAAGCAGGGGATAAGCCACCGAAAGGTGGTCTAATACCGTATGTGATTCCAAGGGGCATCTCTTGAGGATCAAAGCGGGGGCCTTTTAGGCCTCGCACTTCTGGATGGGCTCGCGGCCTATCAGCTAGTTGGTGAGGTAACGGCTTACCAAGGCGACGACGGGTAGCTGGTCTGAGAGGATGATCAGTCACACTGGAACTGAGACACGGTCCAGACACCTACGGGTGGCAGCAGTCGAGAATCATTCACAATGGGCGAAAGCCTGATGGTGCGACGCCGCGTGGAGGATGACAGCCCTAGGGTTGTAAACTCCTGTCATGAGAGAGTAAAGACTTACCGTTAATACCGGTGGGTCCTGATAGTATCTCAAGAGGAAGGGACGGCTAACTTCGTGCCAGCAGCCGCGGTAATACGAAGGTCCCAAGCGTTGTTCGGAATTACTGGGCGTAAAGCGTGCGTAGGCGGCATGGTAAGTCAGATGTGAAATCCCGGGGCTCAACCTCGGAACTGCATCCGATACTGCCAAGCTAGAGTAGTGGAGGGGAGTCTGGAATTCACGGTGTAGCAGTGAAATGCGTAGATATCGTGAGGAACACTAGTGGCGAAGGCGAGACTCTGGACACTAACTGACGCTGAGGCACGAAGGCTAGGGTAGCGAAAGGGATTAGATACCCCTGTAGTCCTAGCAGTAAACGGTGCGCGTTTGGTGTGGGCGGGTTCGACCCCGTCCGTGCCGAAGCTAACGCGTTAAACGCGCCGCCTGGGGAGTACGGCCGCAAGGCTAAAACTCAAAGAAATTGACGGGGACCCGCACAAGCGGTGGAGTATGTGGCTTAATTCGATGCAACGCGAAGAACCTTACCTGGGCTTGACATGCTTGTCGTAGTTCTGTGAAAGCAGATCGTCAGTTCGGCTGGACATGCACAGGTGCTGCATGGCTGTCGTCAGCTCGTGTCGTGAGATGTTGGGTTAAGTCCCGCAACGAGCGCAACCCCTATGATTAGTTGCCAGCGAGTAATGTCGGGGACTCTAGTCAGACTGCCTGTATTAAACAGGAGGAAGGTGGGGACGACGTCAAGTCAGTATGGCCCTTACGCCCAGGGCTGCACACGTACTACAATGCCCAGTACAATGTGAACCGATACCGTAAGGTGGAGGAAATCCTAAAAACTGGGCTCAGTTCGGATTGAGGGCTGCAACTCGCCCTCATGAAGCTGGAATCGCTAGTAATGGCACATCAGCTACGGTGCCGTGAATACGTTCCCGGGTCTTGTACACACCGCCCGTCACATCATGGAAGCCGCTCGCAGTCGAAGTACCCTAATAAAAGGGCCCTACACTGTAGGTGGTAACTGGGATGAAGTCGTAACAAGGTAGCCGTAGGGGAACCTGCGGCTGGAACACCTCCTTTCTAAGGAGCACTTTGCCGGTTCTGTCTCACATGGAATCACTTTCTTACTAATTAATTTAAAAGAAAGTAAAAGCAAATAGGTCGACGCCTAAAGCTTTTCCCCATCACGGGGAATCAGTACCGGGTCAAACCGGAATATTAAGCAAAGGCGCAAATACTGAAGGTGAAAACTTGAAGTGACCTCAAGCTCAAAGCTTGATTATGGATGATTTTATAATCATCCAGCAATCGCATCAACATCACGATAGTGATGCCCGCAACGTACAACTTAGTTTTTTCATTTCCCCAGACTTCCCGTGGGCTTAGGATTTATTTCCTGACAAACAATCTACGGGGGCATAGCTCAGTTGGTAGAGCATCTGCTTTGCAAGCAGAGGGTCTGCGGTTCGAATCCGCATGCCTCCACCATTTTTTTTGGTGGGCCTAGCCCCCCAGAATCGTATCGGGTCTGTAGCTCAGCTGGTTAGAGCACCGCCTTGATAAGGCGGGGGTCACAGGTTCGAGTCCTGTCAGACCCACCATTGCGAAAACTTTTCTGAGTATCATAAGAAAGTCGGCTGATTTTTGAACGGGACCCCCTGTTCTTTGACATCTGTATACTGGGTAGAACAATCTGCAATTTTATTATTGATAGAGCCCTGGCCGAACTTTGGCCGGGTTCAATCTTGCAAACTTTAGTGAAAACGGCTTCGAGATCAGTTTCTTCTTCTTCTGCTTTAGGGCAGGGAAGATAATCGGATCGAGAAACAAGTTACTAAGGGCACACGGTGAATGCCTTGGTGCCAGTAGGCGATGAAGGACGTGTTTAAGCTGCGATAAGCCTCGGTGAGCTGCACTCAAGCTATGACCCGGGGATTTCCGAATGGGGTAACCTGTATTCATTCATATGAATACGTTCCTCCCTGAATATATAGGGGAGGATACGCGAACCCGGTGAAGTGAAACATCTCAGTAACCGGAGGAAAAGAAAGCGAATGCGATTCCGTAAGTAGTGGCGAGCGAAAGCGGATCAGCCCAAACCAGGGGCTTTGCTCCTGGGGTTGTAGGGCTCCGATGTGGTATCCTGAAAGTTAGTGTAACGTGTTGGAAAGCACGACCAAAGAAGGTGAAAGTCCTGTGCGCGAAAACTCGAAGGAGCCTAGGATGTCCCTGAGTAATACGGAACACGTGAAACTCCGTATGAATCTGCGCCGACCATGGCGTAAGGCTAAATACTAACTGGCGACCGATAGTGAACTAGTACCGTGAGGGAAAGGTGAAAAGTACCCCTTTGAGGGGAGTGAAATAGTACCTGAAACCGTGTGCCTACAAGGAGTGGGAGCCTCTTCGGAGGTGACCGCGTGCCTTTTGCTTAATGAGTCTACGAGTTAGTGTCTGTGGCAAGCTTAAGCACTTTTGGTGTGTAGGCGTAGCGAAAGCGAGTCCGAATAGGGCGACCATAGTCGCAGGCGCTAGACCCGAAACGGAGGTGACCTACCCATGGCCAGGTTGAAGCAACGGTAAAACGTTGTGGAGGACCGAACCGGTACAGGTTGAAAACTGTTCGGATGAGCTGTGGGTCGGAGTGAAAGGCTAATCAAACCCCGTGATAGCTGGTTCTCCTCGAAATGCATTTAGGTGCAGCGTCGCGTGCTTACCCTCGGGGGTAGAGCACTGAATGAGCTAGGGCCCATACCCGGGTACCAAACTCAACTAAACTCCGAATACCGGGGGGTGGAACGCGGCAGTGAGACTGCGGGGGATAAGCTTCGTAGTCGAAAGGGAAACAGCCCAGATCAGCAGCTAAGGTGCCTAAATAGTGCTCAGTGGAAAGGAGGTGGGATTTCATAGACAGTGAGGATGTTGGCTTAGAAGCAGCCACCATTTAAACAAAGCGTAACAGCTGACTCATCGAGAGATCCTGCGCCGAAAATGATTGGCGATAAGCACTATACCGAAGCTCTGGATGCACAGTTTACTGTGCGTGGTAGAGGAGCGTTCTCAACACATTGAAGCCTTAAGGCGACTGATGGTGGAGAGTTGAGAAGTGAGTATGTAGACATGAGTAACGATAAGCCGGGTGAGATCCCCGGCCGCCGTAAACCCGAGGTTTCCTGGGCCATGCTGGTCATCCCAGGGTTAGTCGGGACCTAAGCCGAGGCCGAAGGGCGTAGGCGATGGAAACAAGGTTAATATTCCTTTGACGGCCTATAATTTAAACTAGAAGGACGCATGAGTGGAGAAAAGACAACGACTGAAAATGTTGCTGGAGGTCTTCGGGCCGAAAGGTTTTTTGAAACGAGTGCCAAGAAAAGTTCTGGTGAATAGAAGTAGGCCCCCGTACCGCAAACCGACACAGGTGGGTGGGTAGAATATACTAAGGCGCAAGAGTGAAACCCTGTTAAGGAACTCGGCAATTTAGCCCCGTAACTTCGGGAGAAGGGGTCCCGGGACTTGTCCCGGGCGCAGTGAAAGGGCCCATCCGACTGTTTAGCAAAAACACAGCATTCTGCGAACACGAAAGTGGAAGTATAGGATGTGACACGTGACCAATGCCAAAAGATTAAGGGGAGGTGTTAGCTTCGGCGAAGCTCTGATCCTAAGTCCTGGTGAATGTCGGCCGTAACTATAACGGTCCTAAGGTAGCGAAATTCCTTGTCGGGTAAGTTCCGACCTGCACGAATCGTGCAACGAGATGGGCGCTGTCTCAACAGGGAGCTCAGTGAAATTGTATCCGCGGTGAAGATGCCGCGTACCCGCAGAAGGACGGAAAGACCCTATAGACCTTAACTGTAAGCTGTCACTGTTTTCTCGATTTTAATGCTCAGCATAAGTGGGAGGCTTTGAACTGACCCTTTAGGGGGTCGGGGAGCCAACAGTGAGATACCACCCTTTAATGTTGGGGAATCTAACCTCTTGCCTTTATCAGGCAGAGGAACAATGGCAGCCGGTCAGTTTGACTGGGGCGGTCTCCTCCTAAAGAGTAACGGAGGAGCGCGAAGGTAGGCTCAGCGCGGTTGGCAATCGCGTTTCGAGTGCATTGGCATAAGCCTGCCTAACTGCGAGACCTACAAGTCGAGCAGAGACGAAAGTCGGCCAAAGTGATCCGGCGGTGGAATATGGAATCGCCGTCGCTCATCGGATAAAAGGTACCTTAGGGATAACAGGCTGATCGCGCCCAAGAGTTCATATCGACGGCGCGGTTTGGCACCTCGATGTCGGCTCGTCACATCCTGGGGCTGGAGAAGGTCCCAAGGGTTCGGCTGTTCGCCGATTAAAGTGGCACGCGAGCTGGGTTCAGAACGTCGCGAGACAGTTCGGTCCTCTATCCTCTGTGGGCGTAGGAAACTTGAGGGGTTCAAACTCTAGTACGAGAGGACCGAGTTTGACGAGCCTCTGGTGCTCCGGTTGTCGCGTCAGCGGCATAGCCGGGTAGCTAAGCTCGGAACAGATAAGCGCTGAAAGCATCTAAGCGCCAAGCTATTCCCAAGATAAAGTTTCCCTGAAGGATCGTGGAAGACTACCACGTTGATAGGCTGCTGGTGTAATCATGGTAACATGTTTAGCTTAGCAGTACTAATAATCCGTCTGACTTGTTTCACAATCCTCCGTTTTCACAAACTTGTGAAATTGGCCCGTGCCGTTCGGCAAGGGGCTCTGGATAGTAACTTTCGGAAAATTCTACCCGTATACAGATGTCAGTGAATTGGATCACTGGTCCCACTGACCGTTCTTTGAAAAAAATATGAGAACGCTTCGAGTCCATCGGACTCGAGCCGGCCCTCAGAAGTCACAGTTTGAATTTTATTTCTGTGTTAAGAAATTAAACTATCAAGTTGTGGATTCTGGTGACCATAGCGTAATGGAACCACCCGTTCCCATCCCGAACACGGAAGTGAAACATTGCAGCGCCGATGGTAGTGCGACGAAAGGTCGCGTGAGAGTAGGTCGTTGCCAGTTTATTCTTTTTTCTTTACGAAAATAAGATTAATTCACCCAACCCTTCACAGGGTTGGGTTTTTTTGTGATTTGTTACAATGAAGATACGTGAGAAGAGAATTTGAGTATTTTTATTATTTAGGGTTATGATATGACAATAAAATCAATGAAAGACTATAGATTAAAACGCCTATTTAACGCGAATTCAGGTCGGTGCTTTGATGTAGCGATAGATCACGGATTCTTTAACCAATATGGTTTCTTAGGTAGTATCGAAGATGCATCAAAAGCGATCTCGACTGTCGTTAAGGCTGGCCCTGATGCTGTTCAGCTAACGGTTGGTCAGGCCAGGCATCTGCAGTCTGTTTCTGGGAGAGAAAAGCCTTCATTGGTCCTCCGTGTGGATGTTGCTAACATCTATGGTAAGGAACTCCCTGATACTTCTTTTAGTAGCGTCATAGCTGACGCTGCTCTCCAAGCCGTCCAGCTAGATGCTACTTGTGTTTGTGTGAACTTATTTGAAATTCCGGACGCTCCTGAAGTGCATGCCCAGTGCATTGATAATATTCTTGAATTGAAACCTGAGTGCGATCATTACGGGATGCCAATGATGGTTGAGCCCCTAGTCTTTCGGCCAAATGAGGAATCCGGTGGATACATGGTCAATGGTGATGAGAAAAAGATCCTTCCGCTAGTTAGGCAGGCTGTAGAGCTTGGCGCGGATATTATTAAAGCGGATCCGACTGACGATGTTTCTATTTATCACCGTGTCGTTGAGGTGGCTGGGGATGTTCCGGTCCTTGTGAGGGGTGGAGGAAAGGTTTCCGATGCTGAAATATTAAAGAGGACCGAGGACATTATTGCTCAGGGAGTTTCAGGTATCGTTTATGGGCGCAATGTTATTCAACATGAGAATCCTGCAGGCATTACGCGCGCTCTCATGGCTGTAGTTCATGATGGTGCAAGTAGCGAAGAGGCATTGAAGATGATTGGCGAAGTTTAATTATGTCCAAAAATATTAATGTGGGAGTCATTGGTGGTGGACTCATGGGGCGCGAAGTCGCTAGTGCCTTTGGGCGTTGGTTTGCGATTAACGATAGTAAGGTCAATCCTTCATTGTGTGCCGTGGCTGATCTTAATAAGGAAGCTCTCGAATGGTTTAATTCTGTTCCGACTTGTAAATTATTGACTGATAATTACCAGGAAATTCTGGATTCTCCTGACATTGATGTTGTTTACGTTGCAGTTCCTCATAACATGCATGAACAGATCTATATTGATGTACTAAATTCTGGAAAAGATCTATTGGCTGAGAAGCCTTTCGGGATTGATCTTGGTTCTGCAGAAAGGATTGTTGAGGCAATTAAGAGTTCAGGTCAATTCGTCCGCTGCAGTTCGGAGTTCCCCTTCTTTCCTGGTGCTCAGAGAGTGTACGAAGTTGCAAAGAGTGGTGGAATAGGGAGAATCTTGGAAGTGCGTTCAGGTTTTCATCATGGCAGTGATTTGGATCCCAACAAGGCCGCGAACTGGAAGCGTCAGTCAAAAACCTGTGGTGAGATAGGTGTTATGGGAGACCTTGGGATGCATGTATGCCATGTGCCTTTTCGATTAGGGTTCGAACCACGTTCAGTTTATGCGCAGTTACAAAAAGGATATCCGGAGAGGCCAGGAGGATCTTGTGACACTTGGGACAATGCTATGCTCCATTCTTGGGTTGATGTTGATGGGGCCGAGTCAGTTCCTATGCGACTCGAAATGAAACGAATGGCTCCTGGGGAGACGGATACTTGGTTCATAGAAGTTCTAGGTACTGATGGAGGTGCCCGTTTTAGTACCAAGGAACCACGCACTCTTTGGCAGTTTTCCCGAGGCAAAGAGCAAGAGTGGCGTCGAGTAGATCTTGGATTTGATACACCCTTTAAGACTATCACTGGTGGTATTTTTGAACCCGGATTTCCTGATGTTCTTATGCAAATGTGGGCTGCCTTTTTTGCGGAACGTGATGGTGATTTAAATGAATACTTTGGTTGCGTGACTCCTGATGAAGCATTGATGAGTCATCGCCTGTTTGCAGCAGCAATCCAGTCCCAACAACTAAATCAGGTCATTGAGATTACTTAATTGGAGGTGAATCATGGAGGACAAAAAACAATTACAGCGATCCGGAATCCTTGCGGCGGGTAACTGGATCGTTGACCATGTGAAGCTGATTGACGCATTCCCTGATCAGGATGCTCTTTCATTTATTCTTTCCCAGTCCAAGTCAAATGGGGGAGGTCCATATAATGTCCTTAAGGACCTGTCTATGCTTGGTGCAGATATTCCTCTTCAGGCTGCAGGGTTAGTTGGAAATGATGCAGACGGCCAATGGATAATTAATGATTGCCGTGATTCAGGAATTGATACTGATAGATTGGCGCTCACATCCGATGCTACAACCTCATACACTGATGCAATGTCCGTTGAATCTACTGGAAGACGGACGTTCTTTCATCATGTGGGAGCTAATGCTCTTCTACAACGCGCTGACATTAATCTTTGTGAAAGTCGTGCAAAATTCTTTTACCTTGGATACTTACTGTTATTGGAATCTTTGGATGAGGTGGATGATGATGGAAGGACTGGTGCCAGTGAACTTCTGAATGAGGCCAGATCCTTAGGGTTTCTTACCGTGGTAGATCTTGTCAGTGCGCAACTCGGAGACTTTCAGAGTGTAGTTCTTCCTTCACTCCCCGAAGTGAATATTTTATTACTTAATGAATTGGAGGCTGGATCGTTACTCGGATTGGTTTTAGATGAGAATGATCCTGCTTCCTTGATAGATGCTTCCCGCCAGATACTCGACCTTGGAGTCAGAGACCATGTGATTGTGCATTCAGCTATTGGTGTAGTTGCAGTGTCTTCGGACGGTAATAAGGAGTCACAAGGGTCTGTCCGATTACCTGATGATATGATTCGTGGCGCGGCTGGTGCAGGAGATGCTTTTGCTGCAGGTCTTATAATGGGACTACATGAAGAAAAGAGCCTAGATGAAAGTTTGCGATGGGGAGTCTGTTCTGCCGCTAGTTGCCTAACTGACCCAACGACTTCGGGGGGCATTCTCCAGCTAAGTGATTCCTTGCTACTTGGAGATCAGTTTGGATTTCGAGAATTTCAATAAACGAAATGATTGTTAATCTTTGAGGGCTCCCAAGCTAACGTCCATTTTCTTTTCTTTTCCTTCTCTTTCAATAGTGACAGTAACTTTATCGCCAACGGACTTTGCATCAAGTATGCGGAAAAGGTCTGACGAGTCATTGACTTTCTTGTTATCAATTTCTTTGATTAGGTCTCCAAGCAATATGCGCCCGCTCGATGATTGAGTCGTTGCTTTAAGACCAGCTTTTTCAGCGCCGCCGCCTGGAACAATATTTAGTATTAGGACACCGGATTTTTTTAGCCTTCCACTGACGAAGGAATCTGGTGCAATGTTGATCCCAAGTCCCGGTTTAGTAACTTTCCCAAATTCTATTAATTGTGGAACGATTCTGTTTACTGTGTCTACGGGAACAGCAAACCCTATCCCTGCATAGGAACCTGTAGGTGAGTAAATGGCCGTATTGATACCGATGAGTCGGTTAGCACTGTCTAGTAGAGGTCCTCCAGAATTTCCAGGATTAATAGCTGCATTGGTTTGAATTACTCCTGTTATAGGTCTTCTCGTCACTGATTCTATTTCACGACCAAGTGCACTAATGACTCCAGTTGTGAGTGTCTGATCGAATCCGAAAGGATTTCCGATAGCGTATGCTTTTTGACCAACGAGAAGATCCTTAGATTCACCGATTTTAATTGGTTTTAGCCGTTCGTCAGGGGCTTGTATTTTTAATACAGCAAGATCCTTATCCGGTTCAGCACCTATCAACTTTGCGTCCCATGTGGATTGATCCCAGAGCGTTATTTTTGCCTGATCAGCACCTCTAATGACATGGTAATTGGTGACGATGTGGCCTGCCCTGTCCCAGATGAATCCTGAACCCGTGCCCGCTGGTATTTTATATATATTTGTACTGAAGAAGTCGCGTCTGAGATTAATTGTAGTAATGAAAACAACGCTCGGTGAGGTTTCTTCAAACAGATTAATTGTTGCTTTCTCATCTTCGCCAAGATCGGCCCTTGGTGTAACAGCTCTTGGTGTAATTTTTGTCGCAGATTGACCTGACCACCAGGCCTTGACCTGAACCGTTGCCATATAGATTAAAGCAGCGAGAAGAATTGCAGTCAGGAATCCGTTTGTTCTGCCTGATTGATGTTTCTTACCTGTGGATTGATTATCCATGAGTATAATTTTACTAGGATATTGATCCTGTAAAGTTCGACAATGTATTCAATGATTAACTATTTCAATTATCGTCTTTTTTGTGAATAAATGGAGATAAGCATTAAAGACTTGATGATTTCCAGTAAGTTTCGGCCATTCCTCTGTTTTATCTAAGTGATCAATTTTGATAGTCCTTATATTCCATGCTATTAGTTAAGTTATCTGAATTATTTATTAATAGATTTTAATTAATATAGATGGCCAAAACGAAATACACGGAAGAAGATATAAAGACTCTTGAGTGGAGAGAACATATTCGTCTGCGACCAGGGATGTATATCGGTAAGAGGGGAGACGGTTCGGCTCCGGATGATGGGATTTACGTATTACTTAAGGAGGTCATTGATAATTGTATTGATGAATTTGTTATGGGGCATGGAAAAGTTATAGAGGTCAAGTTGGATGGGGATTCAATTTCTGTGCGTGATTTTGGTAGAGGGATTCCTCTAGGTAAATTAATGGACTGTGCGGCTAAAATTAATACAGGGGCGAAATATGATTCTGAAGCTTTTCAAAAATCTGTTGGGTTGAATGGTGTTGGTATTAAAGCGGTGAATGCTCTTTCCGAAAACTTTCAGGTCCAGGCATTTCGAGAAGGAAAGACCAAATCAATTACTTTCTCTAAAGCTGAAGTCACAAATGAGATGCAAAGGGCAAGAAGTTCTAAGGCGTCAGATGGGACCTTTCTTAGTTTTCAACCAGATGAGGATATCTTTAATGATTTCAAGTGGCGTGAAGAGTTCATTGAAAATATGCTTTGGAATTATGCATATCTAAATTCAGGACTCACACTTGTTTTTAATGGTAAGAAGTACAAAGCAAAAGAAGGTCTCAAGGAACTCCTTGAGAAAAATCTGAGTGAAGAACCGCTTTATCCGGTAGCGCATCTCATTGGTAACGATATAGAGGTAGCAATAACACATTCGTCGAGTCAGTATGGAGAGGAGTATTATTCTTTCGTTAATGGTCAGCATACGACACAGGGAGGTTCTCACCAGGCGGCCTTTAGGGAAGCAGTTGTAAAGACAGTAAGAGATCATTTTAAAAAGACGTTTGATCCAAGCGACATTCGACAATCGATCATTGGGGCGATCAGTGTGAAGATCCAAGAGCCTGTATTTGAATCACAAACAAAGACCAAGTTGGGTTCAACTCATACAGCGCCCAAGGATGGTCTTGCCATTCGTGGTTGGATAGTGGGTTTTGTTCAGGACCAACTTGATAATTATTTGCATCGTAATCCTGATGCCGCAAAAGCGATGCTGGAGAAAATACAGCGTGCAGAAAAGGAGAGGAAGGACTTAAAAGGAATTAGAAAATTGGCTAAAGAAAGAGCCAAGAAAGCAAAAATTCATAATAAAAAACTTAGGGATTGCAGGGTCCATTATGGAGACAGAAATAAAAAGGCTAACGATAGCACCTTATTTATTACTGAGGGGGACAGTGCCAGTGGTTCCATAACGACAGCCCGTGACGTAGATACTCAGGCAGTATTTTCATTGAGAGGAAAACCTCTCAATAGCTTTGGTCTTTCAAAGAAAGTTGTTTATGAGAATGAGGAATTCAATTTGCTTCAACATGCTTTAGACATAGAGGATGGACTTGAACGTTTGAGGTACAATAATGTTGTGCTTGCCACTGACGCCGATGTCGATGGTATGCACATAAGGCTGCTATTGATAACTTTCTTTCTTCAATTCTTTCCGGAACTCATTCGTGAGGGTCATTTGTATATACTTGATACTCCTCTGTTTCGGGTTCGAAACAAACAAAAGCAATTCTATTGTTATAATGAAAGGGAAAGAGCCGAAGCCATAGAGTCTTGTGGTAAGGGGGCTGAAATTACAAGATTCAAAGGATTGGGTGAGATATCACCAGGGGAGTTTAAAGAATTTATTGGTGATGGAATGAAATTGGATCCGGTGATTCTTGATCGCCATAAATCAGAATCAGAAATGCTTCAGTTTTATATGGGAAAGAATACTCCGGACCGCCAGAAATTCATTATAGATAACCTTAAGGTCGAGATGGATTTACTTAATGAAGAAGAAGTTGCCTGAATGTAAATAATGCAGGTGAGTGAAATTAGGATAAGAGATTGCGCTATATGAACTTTAGATCACAGCAGGGTCTACTCCGATAGTTCCGATGAGGCTTTCAATGTAGGCTGGCTCTTTAGTCAATTCTAATTTTTTGGTGATTGTCTTTATAGCCTCTGTTACTTTTAAGCGGTCTTGTTGATCCTCGTAAATTGGATCTGAAGAAAATTTTTCTAGTGATCTTAATTGTTTTTCATAGAGCCCTTCATCGACTTGGCATTTGGCTTTTATTCTTTGCTGATACCATTCACTTTTCAATAGATTCTCAGGCTCGAAGAGGGAACGTAATTCATTGCTGTTGATGTCATTTCCTTCATATTCTCCAAATGCCATAATGTGCAGGAGAGCCTTGAGTGGGGGGCAAGCATCATCAATGCTACTGTCTTCAAAATATAATTTTGCTATTTGTTTCTGAGTTTCAACGATATTATTCAAGCCTTCACTGAATGCTGCTTTGTCTTGTAGCTCTGGCCGGAGCATTTCTTCTGTAAAAATACTCCCTGGATCAGCAAAGATACGCCCAAAGTATCGGTGAACAAACTTTTCAGTGATTCGGTACCCTAATCGGGAGGAATCCTTAAGTCCTTCTAAATTTGCACATGACTCAAGTAAACCATCACGGATCATTATTTTTGGATCTCTTTCGGCAATGTGCATTCGTGACCAAACTTCTGGAACAATAAGACTAATGTCATGGTCCACGCGAAATTTAGGTCCAACATAACCAGCGGCACTAATGAAGTGCGGTTGACGAATTAGTAGGGCAGAAGTTAATGCGTTATTAAGATCGATTATTTGAGAGAGAGAATTAAAAGGCCCCTTCGTTAAGGCTCCTTCAGAGCCAGCGCCTGTCGTTGATGGCGATTTACCCGTGAGGCTGGCAATATAATCCATGAACAGTTCAGGTAGTTCTTGATAATGTAACGGGTTATATACTGCTAAGGCGCGAATCCCTAATTCTGGATTTGGTGGATTGTGGCGTCGCCCTGGAAGGATTGCATTGACTGGTGTGGCCAGTGGTTTGTCATAAGCAATTTCCCTATAAAGGTGCATGCCGACCTTTGCCAAATGCTCAGATCGACCATTATGCAGATCTTCTCTGTCCTGCAAGTATCGAGGATTTTGTGACGGTTTTCCGTCTACAATTCTTGGATGAGCAGTTGTAACGACAAATTCATTTTCCTTTTTTTTATGAGCTTTTTTTAATGTGGATTTCAAAGGCCTCGAATATTTCTCGAAGTGGATTGCGTCTTGCATTAGTTCATCAAGATCTTTTTGATCGATGGGCTCATAATTTGAGAAAAAGTTCCCTTTTTTTGCAAAGTCTTTTTCTGCCGCTTTATCATACCCTCTGTGAATTGCATCATCGGGCCTTTGGAAAAAACGATATTCACAATTTTCTATGAATTTATGAGATCCTTCTTTCAATTCAGGGTGAAGCCCATTTTTAAATTGAGTGTTGAGGGTAGCTGATACCGAAATATCATCTTCACGTTGCAACTTTTTAGCAGGAAGGAAATCTTTTCTGAGGCTGAAAATACGCCAGGATCCGTCCAATTCGTAGCCGACCCTTAGGTATCTCGTAATAACTTTTTCACCGTTGTATTTTAGTTCGTAACCGGACTTCCCATCAATGATGTCTTCAGTGAAACGCTTACTCCATTCATCCCATTCTCCCCAATCTGGCTTATATAGCCTCTTAATGAGGAGGGCCATGCTGATTGCTGGTTTTGAAATTGAATCAATAAAATTATTGTGTTCCTTAGTGAATTCCTCGGAAGGGGTAAGTAGTTTTAATACAGAACCCAATGAACGTTTTGTGCTGAGTATTGATCGGCTTGTTTTTTCTGTTTTCCTTGGATTAGGATAACGGTCCCAGTAGTTTCTTTCTAGGATCTTACGAACTTCATCCATGGTTTTGTTGAAGTCAGGAATTACGATTGACCCCGCAGTCATTGCATCAGACAAAGGTTTTGAGATTTCAGATTTTCCTCCTCCCGAGACGGTGCAAGGTTTGTGACAAAATGTGCCTTCGGCTTGAGTGCCGACTAGACGCCACCGTCGGCCAGCTGCGGGTCGATCCAATTCGATCTTATATCCTGATGGGTAAACGTAGGTTTTTTTCTGGTGGAGTTTAATAGTGGATTGTGACTCGTCTTTATTTTGCCAAGTAATTTCCTGATTTTCCTGATTTATTAGTGCGTTTTCAGGAAGATAGATAATGTCATCATAGAAGCTGTCGATGGCATATCCTTCGGGCTGTTCTACTGCAATTCCTGATAAGTTATCTAATGTTTTCTGATAAGTGTGTTCTTCCCCGGCCAATAATGGGTTCAAAGCGAAGTCTTCTCCATGATCAAATGATGGAAAAGCTATAGCGCCTCCAGCGTGTTCTTCTTCGCAGCCTCCAAGCAGATTGCAAGCATAGCTGATCTGTGATTTGACCTCTTTTTTGCAATAACCATAGTAATTGTCTGCTATCAGAGTGACTATGACTCCATTTTTATCTCTACAAGTAATTTTAAATGCTGAGCCGTCATTGTAATGCTCTGATTCATCTTCCCAGCACATGCGGTCCTTTTTTTGTCGCTCAGTTGCTTCAGATATGTGAGGTAGGCCTAATTCCTTTTTGGTGAGATGGATTAGGTGAGGCGCTAAAATGACGCAACCAGTGTGACCACTCCATCCATGAGAGTCTAGAGAGCTATCATTTTCTGGAAGGAACGGGTCCCCTGCATTACCAAAGATTGATTCAACAAAGTCTAAATTACTGACTAAGTTTCCAGGCGCAAAGAATCGAATTTCCATTGAACTTCCATTTGAAATTCCGGGAATGTCTGGAAATACTGAGGGCCTTAGAAGTAAAGATAGGAATGCCTTAGTCGGCGACTTTTGAGTTGATGTGTAAGGGATCGTTAATAATTCATCAGGGGGATTAAGGGCAGCAGACAGTAGTCTCGCGAAGGCTTTTTTGGGGACGGATTTTTTGTCTGCGGGAATAGGCAGTCCACCTTCTACTAGATGGAAAACACCTTGCGTTGTTCTTCTATCCTTGCTGGGATTGTGACAAACGCCTTGAGCGACTCTGTATGAGGAAACGATATTTGATTCGAAGGAATCTTTTTCTGGGGGAATACTTAATAATCTTGCAATTCCATGTCTCTCGAGGGTGAGGGATCCTTCTGGTATGAGGGAACCAAGATCTTTCAGATCCTCGGAGCAATCATTTAAATATTGAAGGAGGAAATTGTTAATGCGTTCGTCAGCGGGACATAAGTAATCAGAGAGTAATCGAACCCTTTCTCGGAAATTTGCTAGTAGTGATCGTCCCATTTCGAGAAACGGGTAATCTCTTTCATCTCCGACGATATCAAATCCACGGGCAGATAATTTTAAGTTGATGTAATCTTTGAGTGATTTTGTGGATGGATCATTAGAGCCATAAGTATTACCGAGACCGAGTTTTTCTTTGGCTTTTTTGGAGTCTAGCATTGAAATTAAGCGCTTAGCATTGGAATTAAGCAGATTCCATGCAAAAGCCAATAACTGATACGATTTTTGGATGTGAAAAGGATTTGAACTGTTGGTTTTAAGGCATTCCTTACCACTGGAGATGAACCGTATAGCGAAAAATGATTTTCCAGTCTTTGGAACTTTTAATCTGACAAAACAATATATTTATTAAGTTTATCGAGTTCCGATACTATATTTAATTTTTATGCCAAATGTTCTTCTTTCAGGTCGTGTAGCAGGTGAAAAAGATCCTTCACGCGAGCCGAGGGCCAAGTTGCTGTATCTTCTCTTCTCTTCGGGTTGGGACATAAGCAACTCGAATGGAGATCAACCTGTAACGTTATCAAATATTCAGGATCAAATCATCCGTTCTGATGCTTTTGTGTTTACGCCAGGCGCGACGCTGGAAGAACTTTTTAAGGCCGTTTCCATATTTGTTGGATACCAGACGATGGATGAAAAACTTGAAGAAAAAGGAACAGTAGTCCTTAACGGAGATGATTCATGGGATCCTTTTTTTAATGTTTTGAATCATTTGAGATCATTGGGAACTATTACACAGGATTTCAGGGATTTCCTCCTCGCGGTGAATGAGCCGGAAAATGTCATAGAGGGTTTGAATAGGGTCCGTGAATTAGGTGTTCCCGATCCGGAAAGACATTCAGTTGCTGAAGATCAGACAGATGAAATATATTCTTATGAAGCTCCTCCCTTAAAAGGACAGTTAGGAAATGTTTGTGTGTTTTGTTCTGCTAGTATTAAGGACCAAAGTTATCTTGATGATGGTTATGAGCTCGGTCAGCAAATGGCAGAATCTGGTTATGGTTGTGTTTCAGGTGCGGGGAGGACCGGCGTGATGGGAGCAGTGGTTCGTGGAGCAGTGGATGCTAAGGGCTGGACCGGAGGATCAAATGTTCCGCACATTATTAGGCTCGAAGGTCTTCCTGATGGATTGTCGAGTTTTTGGCTTAGATCTGACATTTATACCCGCATGGAAGTGATGATTGAGAGATCAGATGCATTTGTTATTTTTCCGGGTGGTGCAGGGACAGTTCAGGAATTGTTGGCTTTGTTACTGTTAAAGGAATCTGATGACCCTTTGATGCAGGGGAAACCTATAATTTTATTTGATAGGATAGATGTTTCCGGAGTTCATTTTTGGGATCCGCTAATCAAATTATTAGCAAATACGCAATGCTCTTCATATTTTCGAACCGTTAATGAATTGAATGAGATAATGACTGCTGTTCATGAAGAATTAAATCCTTAATTAAAAAGGTCCATACGAATGGAAAAAGAAATTAAAGAACGACTTCAACGACTTGCATGTGCTCTGATAGATCAGGAAGCAGCAAATATTTTAGTGGAGCCACAAGTTGGGTCTGAAGGGTTTTGGTTTGGAGGCGGTAATGTAATTTGTGATTCTGATGGCACTTTCTGGTTGTGTGGTCGTTATCGGAATCACGGTGATTCAAGGACCGGGGTCGGTGCTGGTGAGCGTGGTCTTGAGTTGGCCATCTTTTCATCTGATTCAGTTCTGGGCCCATGGGAGAAAAAGAAATCATTTACCAAAAAAGAATTACAAAATGGAAATGATGAAATTGTTTCAATTGAGGGCGCTGCACTACTTATGGGGCTTACAGGCGTTGAACTTTTTTTATCAACGGAAAAAGATAGATCGTATCCTTCAAATTTTATTGATTATCAGAAGAGTGGGACCGGAATATGGGACATTGATATAGTTGAATCTGATTCCATTATGGGTCTCGATCCGAGCACGGTTTATAATGCCATTCGTAGCGATGAATTAGGGGCTCTCCATGTGAAGGATCCAGTGCCATTTCAGATCCCAGGAGACAATGATCAGACAGGTGTATTCTTTTGTAGTCATCCGTATACCTGGGCTAGTTCAAATACTGGTCTTGCAGTGAGGGAGTCCGGACAGGATCAATATAAAATTGAAAGCTTTAATGTATTGTCACGTGGAAATTCATGGGACGTCGCATGTACCCGAATCACTGACCGTTTAGCAGTACCTCCCTTAGGTGCTTTTTCAGGGATGGCCCCAATTTCTATATACTTTTATGATGGGGCCGAATGTTTACGCTCTCTCGATGAGAGTGCCGTTGGTGTTTCTAGGTCACGTGGATTTTCTTGTGAGGAAATCGGAGGCATGGCAGCAGGATTTGATCAATCATTTCCGGAAATCCATCGAATTTCTTCTCATGAGCCTATGTTTGTATCGCCTCATGGGACCGGTTGCAGCCGTTACGTTTCGACACTGATTACTCCGGAAGGGATTTTGGCTACTTGGCAACAGTCGCAAGAGAACCTTTCTCAGCCATTAGTTGGAAATTTCCTTTCTAATCAGAAAATAGAGGAAATATTGTCTTAAGAAAATGGTTCTAACTCGGATTGACCTAGCGACGATCATCGCCATACTCAAGGGACCATGGAAAAAGTTATTATTATAGGAACTGGATGTGCCGGGTGGACGGCAGCAATTTATACAGGCAGAGCGAATTTATCTCCACTGGTTTTGGCAGGAGATCAGCTAGGAGGACAATTGACAACAACGACTGAAGTTGAAAATTATCCAGGTTTTCCGCAAGGGATCATGGGCCCAGAACTCATGATGCATATGCAGGAACAAGCTACAAAGTTCGGAGCCAGAGTAGAATATAAAAAAGTAACTTCCGTAGAAAAAAATGGTTCGACCTTTAATGTGGTTTGTGGTGAAGAGCAGTACGAAGCTGAAACTGTCATTATTGCGACTGGAGCCGATCCGAGGCATCTTGGGCTCGATGGTGAAGAAAAACTGATCGGGCATGGACTCACTTCATGCGCGACGTGTGATGGGGCTTTTTACAGAGACGTTCCGGTCGCGGTAATAGGGGGTGGAGATTCGGCCTGCGAAGAAGCAACATTTCTTACAAAATTTGCTTCAAAGGTTTATTTAATTCATCGTCGGGATGAGTTGAGAGCCTCAAAAATTATGGCTGATCGAGCTCTAAGTAATGAAAAGATTGAGCCCGTTTGGGATAGTCAGGTAACTGAATATTTAACTGACAATGATGGAGAAATGCGGGCAGTTAAGGTTTTGAATTTGAAAACCAATGATGAAACAGAAATTGAATTAAAGTGTGTTTTTGTTGCCATTGGTCATGTTCCCAATGCTCAATTTCTTGAGGGGCTAGTTGAGACAGATGAGAACGGTTACATTGTCCAAGGGCCGAGCTGCACTAAGACAAATGTAGAAGGTCTTTTTGCGGCTGGAGACGTTGCCGATCATGTTTATAGGCAAGCGATAACTGCGGCTGGGGATGGTTGCAGAGCGGCTCTGGAAGCTGAACGATATTTAGCTGAACATGAATAATAGTTAAAAGGTTCCAATTAATTAGTAGGCATATTCCAAATATATAGGATTTTGTCTAAAATTAGGTCCTTTGATTAATAATTGATGCTTGACCATTGGATATAAATTTCTAGAGAATTATTGTCCCTCGTTGAGATACACTAATAACTAAGCATTTAACTAATAATGATAAAGAAATTCTCTGCTCTCCTTTCAATAATGATAATGATGTTAAGCTTTGTCTTTGCTGATCATCATGCCGGTTCTCCATTTAACGGTAAAGACCTCAAAGGTTGGTCCACTAAAAAGAAAGCAAAAGGTAAAGATGCTTGGGTAGTGGGTGTTCCCAGCAAGTCTAAGGAAAATCCAAAAACACTAGATGCTGGCAAGGGTAGCGGAGCTATGATTAATAAGGTTTCTGGTCATGGGCAGAGCTGGGATATTTATTCTGAGAAGAAGTGGGGAGGTAAGTTTCGTATTGAGTTGGAAGTGATGGTTCCTAAAGGAGCGAATTCAGGGATTTATGTAATGGGTGAATATGAGGTTCAGGTCTTGGACAGCTATGGAAAGGCGAAGCTTGGAGGAGGCGATATGGGAGCTATTTATGGTGCTCAACCGCCGAAGGTAAACGCTTGTAAAAAACCTGGAGAGTGGCAGAAATACGTGATCGATTTCCAGGCCCCTGGTTATGACGGAGGAGGCAAAAAAACAAGTAATGCTAAGTTTATAAAGGTTGAGCTTAATGGCAAAATATTGCACGAAAATGTTGAAATGAAGGGGCCTACTCCAAGCGGTGTAACTGGAAAAGAAGCCGCAAAGGGGCCAATCATGTTTCAAGGTGACCACGGACCAGTCGCCTATAGAAATATAAAAATTAAATCGATCTAATCTAAATTTGAACTTTAATAATAATATTAATGGGAGACGTTATATAAATTCATAACTGAACAAACTATTGATCATACCTAATAAAACCAAACCTATGTCTAAACAATTGACTCGTCGTAAATTTATCAAGTCAGCGGCCGTAACGGGAGCCGCCTCGACCCTCGGCATGCCCGCAATCGTACGGGGCCAAAATCAAAACAGTAAGCTCCAAGTTGGTTTCGTGGCCACTGGTGGCAGGGCCGGAGCACATGTCGGATTTGCCTGGAACAATCGCAAAAAATACGGCCTAGAGTGCGTTGCGTTTGCTGAGATTGACAAGAACAGCTGGAAAAATGTCCACAATAATAACGAATGGAAAGGTGCCAAGGGTTACACTGACTGGCGTGAAATGTTCCAGAACCATACGAAGGAGCTGGATGTCGTTTTTGTGGCTACTCCTGATCACACTCATTATGGCCCCTCAATGACCGCCATCAGTAACGGCATCCACTGTTACACTGAGAAGCCCTTGGCATGGTCAGTACGTGAGGCACAAAACCTCACTAAAGCATATGAGAAGAACAAGAGTGTTGTTACCCAGATGGGTAATCAGGGACACGCCGGCAACGGGTGGCGTCTGGCTTACGAATTTGTGAAGGCTGGCGCCGTTGGGGAAATTAAGGAGTTCCACACATGGACTAACCGCCCAGTCTGGCCACAGGGTGGAGATAATCCGAAGAAGATTGATGAAGTTCCTGCCAATATTGACTGGGAATCATGGATCGGGCCTGCTCCAATGCGTCACTACACTAGGGGTGCCTATCCGTTCAAGTGGCGCGGTTTTGTGGACTTTGGTTCTGGTGCACTTGGCGATATGGCCTGCCACACTACCGATGGTATTTATTCCATCATGCGACCCGGTTATGCAGCTTCTGCAGAGCCTCTCATGATGACGGGTCCCTGCAAGGGACAGTTTCCTG
>CACJBM010000006.1 GCA_902591645.1 uncultured Verrucomicrobiota bacterium
TTTAAGAGAGCGAGGGAAGATTTTCCTCTACTAGATCAAGGAGTAACCTCTTTAGTCCAGGATCTTCATGATCGAGGTTTAGATAAGGATGTGTCTGTTATAGTTTGGGGTGAGTTCGGGCGTACTCCTGTAATAAATAAAAATGCAGGGAGAGATCACTGGCCAAAGGTTTCTAACGCATTAATTGCTGGAGGAGGAATGAGAACGGGACAAATAATAGGCTCTACTACTAGAGATGGAGGAGAAGCAGATGATAGGCCTGTTACTTTCCAAGAAGTATTTGCCACTTTGTATCATAGCGTCGGGATTGATGTTAGTAGCGCCACTGTAAATGATTTAAATGGAAGGCCTCGTTATTTAGTCGATCAAAGGTATAAACCAATGCCTGAGTTGGTATAACAATTAATATTAAATGGTGTAGTTCCTGATCTTTAAGTTGCTAATGATAACAGTTTTTGGAGACCGCGAATCTGGTAATTTTTGCGATGGTATAACTCGGAGGAATTTCCTTCAAATTGGAGGGCTAGCCATGGGTGGGATCGGGTTGCCTCAATTGTTACAGGCTGAAAGTGATAGTGGGACCGGAAGCTCCAATAAATCAATAATCATGATTTATATGCCTGGGGGGCCTCCTCATCAGGACATGTTTGAAATCAAAACGGATGCTCCATCTGAGGTCAGGGGAGAGTTTCGTCCTATTTCGACTAAAGTGCCAGGAGTTCAGATATGTGAGCACTTGCCAAAAATCGCAAGCATAGCAGACAAATGCGTTTTCATTCGTTCTGTGGTTGGAGCTAAGGACAGGCATTATAGTTATCAATGCATGACTGGTAGGCATAACGATAATTCTCCGGCCGGAGGTTGGCCTGAAATAGGTTCAGTGATATCGGAATTGGATTCACGATCAGTGCACAAGGCTCATACGCCGACCTATATAAATTTGTCTCCAAAAATGAAACATACGCCATATAATTTTGGGCATTCGAGTTTTTTGGGTGTGTCATGCAAACCATTCCGTCCGAATGGAGATTGTTTGTCGGATATGACGTTAGAAGAGATTACCTTGAATCGGTTAGGGGAGAGGAAAAATCTCTTACAAAAATTTGATAAATTGAGGCGTGATATCGATTCTTTTGGATCGGTTGCTGGAATGGACGGCCTTAATCAGCAGGCATTTGAAATTCTTAGCTCAACTAAGCTCGCGGAGGCTTTGGATATGGAAAGAGAAGATCCTAAGGTTCGTGAACTTTATGGAAGCGGAACTGAAAAAGTGCAAGGAGACGCAGCTCCTCGGTTGAATTCTCAATTTCTTACAGCGCGACGTTTAGTCGAAGCTGGAGCTAGGGTTGTGACTTTAAGTTATAGTTTCTGGGATTGGCACGGATCGAATTTTAAAAGGGCTAAAGACAATTTACCTGATTTCGACCAAGCTTATTATGCTCTTATACAAGATCTTGAGAACCGAGGGATGCTTGACGATGTGACGGTCATTGCATGGGGTGAGTTTGGCAGAACGCCTAAAATTAACAAAAATGCAGGGAGGGACCATTGGCCAAATGTGTCATGTGCATTGCTTTCAGGGGGAGGAATGCAGGTAGGAGGGGCTATAGGAAAGACTGATCGATTAGGCGGTGAGGCAGTAGAAAGACCCGTGCATTTTGCTGAGATTTTTGCCACACTATATAAAAATATGGGAATTGATGCGTCACAAACTACCGTAACTGATTTAGGAGGAAGGCCTAGATATTTAGTAGAAGGATATGATCCCATTAAGGAATTAATTTAATATTTGCTAGTAAGAATACCTATGAGAATTGGACTTTATCACATAATTATTTTGTCGTTAGCGGCAACAAATCTAATAGCCGAGGAATTAAATATCTATGCCATTTCAAAACCAAATGAGGAGGTCAAATTAATTGGTCCAGATGCTAATCTTCAGCTCGTAGTTACTGGGGAAAACATTTCTGATATGACTCGATCAGTGAGTTACGAGGCTGATCCATCTTCCATAGTTAGCGTTTCTAATGCCGGCCATGTAACGCCTCTTGCTAATGGTTCAGTTAAGGTCACAGCAAAGACTGATGAAGGATTGTCAGCTCAGATAGAATTGACGGTAGAACACTTTGAAACTCCGCAACCAATCAATTTTCCGAATGAAATTGTTCCATTGTTTACAAAACATGGATGTAATGGAGGAGGCTGTCATGGCAAGTCTGAGGGTCAAAATGGATTTAAACTTTCGTTACTTGGTTTTGAGCCGACCGAGGATTTTGAATATTTAGTTAAAGAAGGTAGGGGAAGGAGGCTATTTCCTGCAGCTCCCCAACATAGTCTTTTATTGAGGAAGGGAGCAGGTGATTTGCCGCATGGAGGAGGTGCTCGATTCGAGCATGACTCATGGGATTACAAGGCCATTGTTAGGTGGATGGAGCAAGGGATGCCTTATGGTAGTCCTGAAGATCCAAAGCTAGAGAGTATATCAGTTTATCCAAGTTCACGTATCGTTGAGCCGGGAACGGAGCAGCAGCTAGCTGTGGAGGCATTGTATACAGATGGGTCAGTTCGGGATGTCACTGGCATTGTTAGTTATGAATCCAATCAAAAAGAAATGGGTGAAGTTAATCAATCTGGGTTAGTTACAATGCTGAAGGATCAGACCGGTGATATGGCGGTAATGATTCGTTTTCAGGAACAGGTATCTGTTTTTCGAGCCACGATACCGTTAGGGGCTCCAACTGACAATTTTCCTGTCGCTAAGAATTTTATTGATGAGAAGGTCTTTAATAAATTAAAGACGCTCGGCTTGCCTTCCTCTGAAATTTGTGATGATACGACCTTCATTCGTCGAACTGCGATTGATATCGCGGGTAGATTACCTTCTCTCCAAGAGGTAGAAGGTTTTTTATCCAATAATGATCCTGAAAAGAGATCGCAGTGGATAGAAAGTCTACTTTCTACGACTGATTATGCTGAATATTTTGCAAATAAATGGTCTGCTATTTTACGTAATAAGAGGAAAGGCAATACATACACAAGAGGCACTCAAGCATTCCATGAATGGCTGATGGGGAGCCTGCATGCGAATAAGCCATATAATCAACTGATTACTGAATTAGTTACAGCGCGTGGAGAAATATCTCATAACCCAGCATCTGCTTGGTTCAGGAATGTGACTGATCAAAAGGAAAGGCTACAGGACACTGCTCAAGTGTTGCTTGGAGTGAGGCTTCAATGTGCTGAATGTCATCATCATCCATACGAGAAGTGGAGTCAGCAAGATTACTATGGTTTTTCAGCATTCTTTTCTCGGGTAGGCAAGAAGAAGACTGACGTTCCAGGAGAAGAGGCGGTTTTCCACAATGTGGGATTAGCTACCGCAAAGAACCCTAAGTCTGGAGAAAATGTTAAGCCTAAACCTTTGGGAGGGGAGCAGCTTACTATAAATCCAGAGGATGATCCTAGATTGGATTTGGCTTCCTGGATGACCTCAGAAAGTAATCCGTTCTTCGCCAAAATGTTAGTTAACCGTTATTGGAAGCATTTTTTCAATCGTGCAATCGTGGAACCAGAGGACGATATGAGGGTTACTAATCCTCCGACCAATCCTGATTTATTGGATTCGTTAGCAGATCACTTTGTTAAATCTAATTATGATATAAAGGATTTGATTCGAACAATTTGTAATTCAACAACCTATCAATTGAGCGCGATTCCCAATGATCATAATGCGGGAGACCGGCAAAATTATTCTCGATATTTTCCTAAACGCCTGACAGCTGAAGTGTTATTAGATTCGATCGATGGAATTACAGGATCATCGACAGCCTTTTCGGGACAATTGGCTGGGACTAGAGCCGTTTCTTTACCTGATGACAGTTACAATTCTAGCTCTTACTTTCTTACGGTCTTTGGTCGTCCAGAAATGGATAGCGCGTGCGAATGTGAAAGGGCTCAAGGTGCTAGTTTAGCGCAAACTCTACATTTACTGAATTCAAAAAACATTCAAGACAAGTTAGCAGGTGCAGGGGGGAGTGCAGATAAGCTTTCTGCTCAAGGAGACAGGGCTAATGAGGATAAGATTGTTGAGTTGTATAAGAGAGCATTTTCTCGTGAACCTAAAGACGATGAGATGAAGACAGCCATTGCCTACATTAATAAAAAGACTCAACAGGCTGGAGAAAAAATTAAGGAAGCAAATAAAATGGCCTACGAGGATCTCGTTTGGGCTCTTTTGAATACAAAAGAATTTTTATTTAACCATTAAGCATTGCGTTTCTATAATATTTCTATGCGAGGAGCTGGTTACATAATTTCATGGTTGTGCTTGATTTTTATATTGGGAAATTCAGGTGAGGCGCAGCTGCCGGCTCCACGTTTAGATTCAATTTTTCCTATGGGGGGGAAGGCAGGCGGATCTGTGGATATTACTTTAAAAGGGGCTGACTTAACTACTGGAGGCCAGTTGTTTTTTAATGTTTCAGGCATTACTAGTGAGTCTTTAGGGGGAGGAGTTTTCAAGGTTAATATTGCAGAATCAGTGAATTCTGGCAGTTACGATTTAAGGTTTGGAGGTAAGGACGGAACGACATACCCTATTAGTTTTGCAGTAAGTAACAGGGAAGAAAAGGTTGCTCCTAATGAAGTGTCGGATAGAACGAAGGCGGCTCTTCTTGCAGATAATATGGTGATGAATGGAGTGATAGATCAAGGTAAGGCGCATTATTACAGAATTCCGGTCAAGAACGGAGGTCATTACTTTATTGATTGTTTTGCTGAGAGAATTGATTCTAGGGCTGACGCACTATTAGTCCTGACTGACCAGTCCGGGATTGAATTGGCGAGGTCAAGAGAATCGATTGGCGGGGATCCTTTAATTGAATTTACTTCAACTTCTGACGGAGAATATCTCTTAAGAGTTTCCGATTTTCTTGCCCGTGGAGGAGCTGGATATAATTATAGAATTCAATTCCGGCAAGGTCCTCAAATAGATTTTGTTTTGCCTCTATCTGCACAGCCAGGTAAAACGCAATCTTTTCAAATCTTTGGGAAAAATCTTCCTGGCGGAGTGCCTTCTGGGGATGATGGTCTTGAAAGGATAGAGGTTAATGTTGATGTTCCAACAGAAATGGAAAGAAGGAAAACAATGCCAGTGAAACCTTCGGGAGCAGGAGTCAGAGGTTTTCATTATGCGTTGGGCGAAGGCAATAACATTTCAAATTCGATATTCATAGCAAAATCTAATTTTTCACCAGTGATTGATGGAGGATCAAATTCTTCTCCAGAGGATGCACAAGAAATTCCTTTTCCTTCTGAACTTAGCGGGCGATTTTATCCAGGCAAAAAGTCTTGGTTTTCATTCAATGTCGAGAAGGATAAGGAATATGTAATTGAGGTAATTGCTCATCGATTGGTAAGTTATTGCGACCCATCGATTGTGGTGGAAAAAGTGATTATTGATGGGGAGGGAAAAGAGAAGTCGTCCATTCTTGGAAAGGCTGATGATCAAGAGGCTAATGTGGGAGGGCGGCGTTATCCTACCAATACACGTGATCCAATATATAGATTTAAGGCTGATATTGATTGTAAGATACGTGTGGCTCTTAGTGATAATTTTGCTACTAAAGCGCCTTTCAGAATGATTGTTCGAGAACCTAGCCCTGATTTTGACCTGTTGGTTTCAGCTTCAGCTCCAGCAGGGGATAATAACAAAGGAAAAAAAATTGTCAGAGAAGGAATTGCGATTAGACGAGGGCAGGTTGGAAATTTAGACGTGTACGTTCTTCGTAGAGATGGCTTTGATGGTGAAATCGAATTAAAAGCAGAAGGTTTTCCAGAAAGTTTTAAAGTCAAAAGTACAAAATTAGAGAAAGGAAAAAATCACTGTTCTTTGTCATTTTATAACGATGAGGAGGCACCGGCCTGGGCAGGTAAAGTAAAGATTGTTGGTGAGGCAGAAGTGCAGGGAATAAAGGTTCAAAAAGAAGCTGAGAGCCTAACGGTTAACTGGACAGTAAATGATGCTGACCAGGAACGTGTTATTTCAAGAACAAGCTCAGGCATTACTGTGGCTTCGATTGAGGAGCAAACGCCGATGAAAGTCGTTCCCGCCGAAGATAAGGTCTGGGAAAGCTCGCTAGGTGGAAATCTAGAAATTCCAATCAAATTTATAACGACTTCTGAGATTAAGGATAAGGTTACTATTGTTCCTGTTGATTTTCCTGGAATGGGCAAAGCCCCTCAGATTCAGGTCGATAAGGGTAAGACTAAGGACTCTCATAAGCTCGTAATACCTTTGTTGAACAATAAGGATAACAATAAGTATAAGGAAGGTACTCATCAATTTGTTCTGAGGGCGTCGACTAAATTAGGATATAGGCGTGATTTACAGCTTTTCCAAGCTGCAGAAGAGCAAAAGAAGAATACGACCAAGATTTTGGAGGCGGCAAAGAAAACACTAGAGACGCTTAAGAAAGAGCTTGAGTCTGTAAGGAAATCTGTGAACGAGGCAAAATCTAGCGGTGCAGAAACAGAAGAAGAAAAAAAGAAAAAAATCGCTGAAGCTGAATCTAAGGTTGGACCAGCAGAGGAGTCTTTCAAGGAAGCTGAGAAGAAATTAAAAGAGGCTGAAGAGAAGAATAAAAGTGCTGACCAGAAACTTAAGCGGGCCTCAGATAGAGCAAAGCCGAAAGATGTTCAGTTTGTTAGTTATTCGAAGCCGGTAACTGTAAAAATCGAAGCGTGCCCTATCAGATTTAAGGATAGCAAAACTCCGGTTGAATTAGGAAAAGGGCTTAAATCTAAAATTGTAGTAAATTTTGATAGGCTATACGGTTTTGCGGATAGCGTTTCATTAAGTGCAATATTACCTGATGGAACCAAAGGGGTAAAAGTTGTCGAAGTGAGTGCAAATAAAGATCAGTCAGCTATTGATCTTCCGGTTGAAATTATGGCTGATGCGAACCTTGGATTAATTGAGTTGGAGTTGATTGCTAAATTGAAATTCAATGGAATAGATCTACAGACTAAAGGCAATGTTTCAATAAAAATCATTGAACCTCCCGCGGCTCCAGAAGAACCTCCCGCGGCTCCAGAAGAACCTCCCGCGGCAAATTAATTTTCGTGAAATTTATTATCTTTTCATCCTGTATTTTATTTGTTTGGTGCGATGTAGTTCTTGCTCAGCCCTTACCTATTGCATCTATCGATCAAAAAGAGCCAGTCAGTTACGCAAAAGATATTGCGCCCGTGTTTAAGAAGAGTTGCATCGCTTGTCATAATGCAACAAAAGCGAAAGCGAAGCTCAACCTTGAGAACGTTTCAGTAATGATGAAGGGCTCTGATAGTGGAGAGGTCATTGTCCCTGGCAATGCTGAGGATAGTTTGGTTTTTCTTCAAGCTGCTCATCAGGAGGAGGAATTCATGCCGCCGCCCAAGAATAAATCTAACGCGCCAAATTTGAGTCCCAAGGAACTTGCTTTGCTTAAGTTGTGGATCAATCAGGGAGCAAAAGATGATGATACACTCGCAGCAGAAAAAAAGGTCAACTTTGCTACTATGAGTGAGAAGGTTAATGCAATTTACTCTGTGGCTGTTTCACCAGACAATCAATATGTTGCAGCTGGTAGAGGGAATCGAATATTTATGTATCACACGCCAACGGGCAAGAGTCTTGGTGAATTAGTTGATACTGGACTGAAGGGCAAAGGCGGATCGGCTCATGTAGATATTGTTGGGAGCTTGGCTTTTAATGGTGATGGGCAACTTGCTTCTGGGGGATTTAGAAATATTAAACTATGGCAACAGGCTGATCCTGATCTGGTGTATGATGCGGAGCCGGTTGATAATGTGCCGCTTGTTGCTGGGGTCAGTAGTGATAGTAAATTGTTTTCCGTTGGAGATGAGAGCGGTTCCATTAAGGTCTATATTTCTGAATCCAAGAAAGTTGTAACTTTCAAAGATCATGTTACGGCAATAACAGGAGTGGGATTTGGAGTGGGTGGAAATATCATTGCGACGTCTATTGACGGGATTGTCAGTTCTAGAAAAATTGGTGAAGGGTCACAAGTTGCAACGGTAAAATTATCTTCTCCAATCAATGCAATGGCGGTCATTAATGGAGGGGAGCAAGTGGCGTGTGGCTGCGATGATGGGGTAATAAGGGTATTGTCGATTGAGGCGTCGCTGGCTCAGGTTCATGAACTTAAAGGGCACACTGCGAAAGTTGTGTCATTGAGTTCTTTTGGTGAAGATCTGAAGGGTTTTGTTTCAGGAAGTGCCGATTCGACACTTAGAATTTGGCAAGTTGGAGAAGGTAAGGTAAATCAGCTCAAACAAATAAATAATGATCAGGTGCCTATATCGATAGCCGTATCAAATGATGGGAAGCGTTGTGCTTCCGTTTCTGGTAATGCTAAAATTCGCATTTGGAACATGAGCGATGGTAAGTTGATTGCTGATGGGGATGCAGGTTGGAAATTAAGTGGAGAGCAAAAGTCGAAAGAAATGAAAGTTTCTGTTTTGACGAAGATACGTGATGAAAGGAAAAAGCAATTAGGAGAAAGTGATAAGAAATTAAAAGCGGATCAAGAAGCATTAAAGAAGGCCCAAGATGCGGAAAAGAAATCAGTAGAAGAATTAGAGAAAAAGAAAACTGAACTCGTTTCAGCAAAGGATCTCAAGTCCAAATCTGAAGTGGATCTGAAACAAAAAGAAGAAGCAAAGGACCCTGAGCTTAACGTTGCTAAAGAAGCAGCAAAGAAAGCGACAGAAGCCTTAACTGCAAAAGAAAAAGAAGTTCAAGATGTCGAGAGGAAACAGTTGGAAGCAACTCGTAGCCGTGAAATTTCTGAGAGGTTCTTAAAAAGAGCAGTCGACGCTGATTCTAAATCAAAGCTAAGGCTAGCAGATGCGGAGAATGATTTAAAAAAAGCAACCAAGATTCATACGGATTTAAAGGCAAGAGTGGATCAAGAACAAAAAATTCTCAGAACCGTTACTTTTTCGACAGATTCGTCTCAGGTCTTTGCAGGTTCTGATGATGGTAATATTTATTCATGGGAAACAAATGCGGGAAAGCCGTGTGATGTTATTGCTACTAAACCGGGTCCCATGAAAGCAATTGTTGCGGTAGGAAAAAAAATCTTAGTGGCATCTGCAGATAAGACAGTCAGGATCTGGGATTTGACTCCGACATGGGATCTTTACAAAAAGATTGGAGGGCTACAAGATTCTAAAACTTTAGTTGATAGAGTAAATTCTTTATCTTATAGCCCTGACGGTAAATTATTAGCATCGGGTGGAGGAGTTCCATCGAGGAGTGGAGAGTTAAAGGTTTGGAACGTTGCTGAGGGTAAATTGGTTTGCTCAAACACCGAATCTCACAGCGATACGATATCGGGAATATCTTTTAGTCCAGATGGGGCATTTATCGCTACCGCGGCAACTGATCGTTTCGTAAAAGTGTTTAATATGGAGGGGGCTGTTCTTGAGCGCAGCTTTGAGGGGCATACAAACCATGTTCTTGATGTTGCTTGGCGAGCAGACGGATTTGTTTTAGCAAGTGGAGGAGCTGATCAAGTTGTTAAGGAGTGGGATTTTGAAAAAGGCAGTCAAAAACAAACAGTTAAAGGCCATACTAAAGGAGTCAGTTCAATTGCATATATGGGCATTGGAGAACAGTTGATTTCTAGCAGTGGAGATCAGTCAGTTAGAATAGCAAACAAGCCTTTGCCTGACGCGGCTACATTCATCCACTCATCAAGCGTTAGTAAGGATGGAACTATAATTGCGGCAGGAGGAGAAGATAGTATCCTTCGAATTTGGACGACAGGTGATAGTAAATTATATTTAAAATTACAGTAAAATCTGTTATCGGATTAAGATAACTGAACGTTATAAACTATGAAAAAAATTACACTAACAATTATTGCTCTAAGTGTTTCTTTGGCACACGCGGACTTCGAAATTAAGGAGCTAGCAGGAAAACACATTGATGTCTTGGATGGAGGAAAAGTTGTGGCCCGAGTAATGACGGCGCATGATAAAACTACAGCTGAATCTAGGCATGAAACCTACAAGGTGTACACTCATGTATTCGATAAACAGGGAAAGGCTCCGATTACTAAAGGTGCTGGAGGTCAATTCACTCATCACCGCGGAATTTTCATAGGTTGGTCGAAGACAAGGTTTTCTGGGAAACAAGTCGATTCTTGGCATATGAAAGGTTGTGATCAGATATATAAAAAGATAATTAAATCAACTTCGGATAAGGATGGAGCTTCCTTGAATATTTTAATTCACTGGGTAACAACTGATGGAGTTATTTTCATTGAAGAGAATCGCACCCAGAGTTTTAAAAGAGTCGAAGGAAAAGGAGCTTATTTGCAGGTGGACTTTGATAGTACTCTGAAGGCTGTAAACGCGGACGTTGAGTTGAATGGTGATCCCGAACATGCCGGGTGTCAATTCAGGCCAAGTAATGAAGTTTCAAAGAACAAGTCTGCCAAATATATATTTCATAAGGATGGCCTTAATTTAAAAAAGGATAAAGACCTTCCATGGGCAGCTGAAAGTTTTCAGATTGGAGAGGATATGTATTTTGCTCAGCACATGAGTCATCCCACTATTCCAAAAGGGAACACTTATTCCGCGTATCGTGATTATGGACGATTCGGAGCTTATTTTGTTAAGAAAATTGCGAAAGGGGATTCCTTATCTTTACGGTATCGCTATTTAGTTGGTAATGGAAAAATCCCGGGGAGGGATTATTTCGCATCTCGTTACAAAGCGTTTTCTAAATAAATTCTATTCAGTTTGTATTGGGTGTTGTCTTCTGACGTGTCACGAGAGCAAGGATACCAAAAAGAAGGATTAGGCCAGGTCCCCACCATCCAATCTTTGCGTGAGACGCCCATCCTGCACCAAGGGTAGCAACAGTCGTAGCAATTATCATAAGAATGTTCCACCTGAGGAGGGAGGATCCTTCGGGGCGCCTGTCTCCAAGCAAACTCTTTGAATTCATCATTAAGAGGAATGTTATATAAGCGATAGGTAGTAAAGTCATGCCAAATACAGATACGGGAATTGCTAACCATGGTCCGAGTTCACCCCAAGCTATTGGCCCAAAGAAGCCAATAACTCCTACAATTAAACAGCCAATTCTGTGAGGAGTTCCACCGTCTGGAACTCCCAACATTTCACAAATGGCGAATCCATTAATTAACATTAGTATGACTATTGTGGATACAGCCATGGCTAATACTCCGATTCCAAATACGTACTGAGAGAAGAGGTTGCCAGTGAAAGGTTTGAGGGCATTTGCTAATTCAAACTGAGTTCTTTTAGCGGTCATCATTTCGAGAGTAGCATTGGCTTTTTCTTTGGACGGCATTGCTATATAGATAGCTTCTAGTTTTCCTTTATCCTCAGAGCTTAGTTTGGGGTTCTCTTCTTTAGTTAATTGCTTTACTAGCGAAGGGCTATTTTCGAATTTATTATTCTCCATATTACCATGGAACTGGGAGGCCGCAGCGATGACGAGGCAACCCGTCGCGATAACAAAAGGAATAAACAACCCCGTTGAAAGATCAAAAATAGCCAGGCCACGGTGCTCTTTACCCCACTTTCTTCTTAGCATTGAATAGGGAAGAAGAAAAGTCATGTTAATGCCAACTGTAGTACCAAAGGCTGCAATGATATTATCTCTTTGGCGTCCAACTATATCAGCTGTCCATTTGTCTCGATTGGTTGGATCGAGCTGATCAATATATGGCATAAAAGTTTCAGAAGGTCTGAACAGCGCTCCAAAATCAGGCATGAGGCCACTGAAAACATTGGCCCAATTTAATGGAGAATTCTCAGCGAAAGTAAGAACGATTACTACGCCTATAAATGAAATGACAACTAATCCAACTAAGATTTTCAAGAGAAATTCGAATCGAGCAACTCCTTTGCTGCCAGCGCCATAAGACCAAATGATTGTTGTCGCTATAGTTAATACCATTGCTGATATCAACAATTTTGATCCTATGGTTTCAGGGATGTTAGGAGCAAGGTTAGTAGCTATTGCTCCAAAAGCTAGATTGAATTGAGGTAATACCCATACCAAATTTGCAACTATCGTAGCACCTAGCCATGCCCAACCGAGGAATGGTGAAATGTGTTTATTGATGGATCTAAATGGTCTTTCTCCAGTTGAAAGTGTTACGTATGCAATTGCGCTTAACATGACAACGCCAAGAATCATTGCGAGAGGTTGGACCCACATGAAATTCACTCCTCCAATAACTCCTACTCCAAGTGCACCCACTAATGACCCTCCTCCAAGAGTTATGGCGCTTTGCAACCATCCTGGGCCACAGAGTTTAGAGTATGTTTTTAATTTTGCTCCTGTGCCTTTATTAGCTACAGAGCTAAGTAATTCCTTTTCTTTAGTTAGTGCGTCTTCGGATTTTGACATTTATGCGTGTGTTTTATTCTTACTGAGATTGAATGATGAAATGAGTTTGAGCTGATGACAAGAGAGATTCTCGAATTTGACTGCAATGCTGATTATCCTCTATAATGATCGGAATGAGATATTTTATGAGGTTTCTTACTGTTTCTATAGGTATTTATTTAATAAGTCCTGTTCTGCACGCTGTAGATAAACCTAATTTTATCCTTATTAATGTGGATGATCTTGGCTGGACTGATCTTGGTTGCTTTGGCAGTAAGATATATGAAACGCCCAATATTGATAATTTAGCTAAAAATGGCATGCGGTTTACAGATGCCTATGCAGCTTGCGCAGTCTGTTCTCCTACTAGAGCCGCAATCATGACTGGAAGGTACCCGGCAAGGTTAGGAGTTACTGATTGGATACGGGCAAGGTTTCAAGGCGGGAAAATTCCAAATGATAAAAAGAATCCAATGGGGTGGATCGGATCTAAAGCCAATAAAGTTTTGTGCCCAAAAAATGCGCTCTGGATGGAAAATGAAGAAATTACGATAGCAGAACAACTTAAAAAGTTAGGGTATAAGACTTGCCATATTGGGAAGTGGCATTTGGGTGCAGATGACTGGTATCCCGAGAAGCAAGGATTCGATGAAAATTATGGTGGATGTGATTATGGGCAGCCTCCTAGTTATTATGATCCTTTTTCTAATAAGAGATTAAAGGGTATAAACGGGTTGCCGGGAAGAAAGAAGGGACAGTATCTCACTGACCGGGAATGTGATGAGGCCTTAGGATTTATTTCGAGAAATAAGAAAGAGTCATTCTTTATTTATTTTGCAAATTATGCGGTCCATACACCGATCCAGGCGAAAGTCTCTTTGTTGGATAAATACAAAAGCAAGATCAACAAATCATCTAAGGTTAAACAAAAGAATGCAGCTTATGCGACTATGGTTGAAAGTGTGGATCAAGCAGTGGGCAGGATCCAAGAAAAGCTCAGCGAATATGATCTTAGTAAAAATACGGTCATTATATTTACATCTGACAATGGGGGGTTGCTGGGGCCAACTAATAATGCTCCGCTCCGCTCCGGCAAAGGCTACCCTTATGAGGGTGGTATACGAGTTCCTTTAATTGTCCATTGGCCAGGAGTTACCAAAGCTGGAGCAATTAGCAATGTACCAGTGAGCAGTGTTGATTATTTCCCAACTATTTGTGCTGCTGCTGGAGTTAGATTGCCTTCTAAGAGTATTATTGATGGTTTTGATTTAAAGCCTTTAATGGAAGGCAAAGATTCTCTAAATCGTGAAGACTTATTTTGGCATTTCCCTCACTATCGGGGAAGAGTTATGCCTTATACAATCATACGGAGTGGTTCATGGAAATTGATTAAGCGTTATGATGGGAAAGAATATGAATTATTTAATCTTGCTCAAGACATTGGAGAATCAGAAGAGCTTTCAAATAAAATGCCAGAGAAAATTAAAGAGTTGGATGCAAAGATATCAAAGTGGTTGAAAAAGACAGGAGCAAAGGTCCCTAAACTTAATCCAAATTATGCTGGCAATAAGTGAATTTTAACAGCTCCTCCCGCCGTCATTTTGAGTATCAGATTGACTGTTAATTGGTGGAAGTGATTGTTCTAAAACTCCTTTTACTTTTGGCCAAGCGATAGAGGCTTCAATTAGCATCCATACTTCAAGAGCGATTGCGGCTAATCCGATTGTGGCTAAAAGGGGTTTTTGTCCTGCGATCCACCCATTTGGTTTGAAGAGCTCAATGACCATTGCTGAGGCAGGAAGGATTAACATAAAAATTGCAGGAATTGCTATAAACCAAATAGGCAGGTTGCGGCGGCGCATCCAAAATAAAATGACAAGGAACGCTAAGCCACCTAGCAGTTGATTGGTTGCTCCGAAAAGTGGCCATAAGTTGAGTCCTCCTTTCCCTGCATTTTCCCAGGACCATTCCAATCCAGTAGTGGGACTAGCGGCGACACCAAAGGCTAGGATCACAGCTAGGATAGTTGCTCCGTGTTTGTTTGTGAGCCAGCTCAGGGGGTTTAGGCTTAAGTTAATTTTAGTATTGGATTCGGCTTTAGATTTTTTTGTAGATAAAGTGGCAGCAATCTCTTGAATCACATAGCGTTGGAGTCTGCAAGCCGTGTCCAGGGTCGTAGCGGCGAAGGAAGCAACGAAAACGCCCATGAGAGCAACTGCAAATTGCGGAGCAAGTCCTAGTGCCTTTAGAAAATTGGCAGACCCATCAACAAAAGCTCCTACTTTAGCACCAAGTCCTTTTGCTCCTCCCCAAGTTTCATAACGAGCCAAATAAGCATCTTTTCCTGTTAAAAAATTACCATTACTAGATTCAGTCCCTAGGCCTAACCCGGACACACAAGCTAAGATGACAAGGACAGCAAGAAAACCCTCTGTCAGCATAGAGCCATATCCAACAAATTGTGCGTCAGTTTCACACTTTAGCTGCTTTGAGCTGGTTCCGCTTGATACAAGGCAATGGAAACCGCTAATAGCACCGCATGCGATTGTTATAAATAAAAAGGGAAAGATCCAAGGTGCTCCATCCGGTGCGTCTGCCCCTAACCTTGTCGCGGGGGCAACGATTTCAAGTGGAGGACGAGCTGAGCCTTCGATTGGGAATCCGCCCCATATACTAGCCACAATTAACCCAACCAATACAAGGCCAACTGCACTCAATAGCTGCATGCTGTTAATGAAGTCTCTTGGTTGTAAGAGAGTCCATACCGGGAGCACCGATGCGAAGTAGCAATATCCCAAGAGGACGATGACCCATGTTATAACTGACCAGTCAGCAAGTTTTGAGTTGAATTTTCCAAGTGTTCCGTCATTGCCATAAAAAACACTCAAATACATGACAGCTAACGCAATGATCGAGGGTATTAAAATATTAGCCCCTTTTCTATGAATAAGAATACCAATAGATATCGCTATTGGTATTTGGATGAAGCATGGAAAGATTGCGGCTGGATACATTCTGAAAACAGAAGCTATAACTAGTCCGAAGATTGCTAGTACAATAGTTAGAGCCATAAATAGAATTGATAGAAATAGAATGCGAGTGCGAGGAGCTAAAATGCGGCCAGCAATGTCCCCGACGGTTTGCCCTCTATTGCGCATTGAAACGACTAAGGAGCCAAAGTCGTGAACGGCTCCAATAAGAATTGAGCCAAAAATCACCCACAATAGTGCAGGTAGCCAACCCCAGACTACCGCTAGTGCGGGACCAACGATAGGTCCTGTCCCTGCGATTGAGGTGAAATGATGACCAAAAATAATACTTTTTTTGGTTGGCACGAAGTCAATGTCATCTTTCAGTTGAATACTAGGAACTTTTGCTTCTGTGCTTAATTTGAAGATTTTTCGACCGAGGAACTTTCCATATGTATGGTAAGCTATGAGGTAAAGAAAAAAGGCACCAAGAGCAATGAGAAGAGTGGGCATGTATAATGAATGTTAAATTATATACTATAAAAAATTAGCTATGGATTGTTAATTATCTTTTCCTATTGGACTTACCAACCTCATGGATTTCAATCAAATTTTTGTCTGTAGTATTCTTGTACTAGTTTTTATCGCTTTTGTGAAGGAGTGGTTTTCGCCGGACTTGGTCGCCATGGGTGCATTCGTGCTGCTTGTGGGTGCGGGAATGTTACCAGAGGAAAAGGCATTGGCAGTGTTCTCTAATCCAGCTCCAATAATTGTTTCATGCATGTTTGTATTGAGTGCGGCTTTAGAAAAGACGGGCACTATTGAGGCGTTAGGAGAATGGTTTGGAAAGTTGGCTGGAACAAGAGAGATGCGGATTCTTGTGATCATGATGCTGATTGTGGCGCCTCTTTCTGCTTTTGTTAATAATACACCTGTCGTCGTTGTCTTTATGCCCATTCTTTTAGCGTTGGCCCGTAAACATGATCTAGTGGCATCCCGGTTTTTAATTCCGCTTTCATACGCTGCAATTGTTGGAGGAACTTGTACTATTATAGGCACTTCAACTAATTTAGTTGCGTCTGGAATTGCTAAGGAGAGAGGGCTTGAAGAGTTTGGTATGTTCGAAGTATCCAAATTGGGTGTTATTTTTGTTGCGGTGACATTTTTCTATATGCTTTTTATTGGGAGGAGGCTGTTACCTGACAGAGTGACTCTCTCCACTCTTTTTGAGTCGGACGAAGGCAAAGAATTTCTAACGGTTGCAATTATTAGTAAGAATTCTGAGTTAATAGGTAAGAAAATTAAGGATTCTCGACTTGGGAAGATTCGTAATTTTCGAATAATTGAGGTAGCTCGATCTGGTAATAAACTTACAGACTCAATCGATCAGATTGTTTTTGAAGAAGGTGATCAATTGTTAGTTAAGACAAGAGTCGAAGGTGTAATGGATGCCGGTGAAACTACAGGCATTGAAATTGGAGTTGAAGGCGAATTGGGTCTCCAAAAATTACAAACTGATTCGGCTGTTCTAATCGAGGGAGTGATCGGTCCAGGCTCTTCTCTTGTGGGTCGCTCTTTAAAGGATTTGAATTTTCGCGAACGGTTTGGGGTGATTATTCTCGCAGTGCACCGACGGGGTGTGAACTTGCGGGATAGCTTCGAAAATGTAAAACTTGCTTTTGGAGATACGATCCTAGTCGAAGGTAGTGTTGATCGTATTAATACTCTCTCGCAGGAGCGCGATTTTATTAACTTATCACAGACTAAGGGCCGTTCTGTTAGGAGGTCAAAGGTTCCATTTGCGGTTGGTGCATTGTTGCTTTTTATGATGCTAGCATCATTTAAAGTGGCGCCACTTATTGTTTTAGCGCTGGGCGCTGCATTATTCACTTTGTTCACCCGTTGCATTGAGCCTTCAGAGGCATACGAGTCAATTGACTGGAAAGTGGTTTTTATGATTTTTGGTATGTTAGGTCTTGGTAGTACTTTGCAAGAGGTGAAAGTTGTCGAAAGTGTTGCTATTAAAGTTACTGATTGGGCAGCAATTCTTAATAATATTCACGTACTCGTAGCTGTTATTTATCTTATTACCGCTGTTTTAACTGAGATTATCAGTAACAATGCTGTTGCTGCCTTGTTGACTCCTATAGCGATTACAATCGGGGCAGCTTTAGATGTTGACCCTCGACCTCTTGTTGTTGCGGTGATGTTTGCAGCTAGCGCAAGTTTTTCTACACCTATTGGTTATCAGACGAATACTTACGTTTATGGTGCCGGAGGTTATAAGTTTACGGATTTTTCTAGAGTTGGAATGCCATTGGCCTTCATTCTCTGGGCTTTATCAACATTCCTTATACCGCTGATGTGGAGTGCTTAATGGCATCTTTATACGTTTTATTTATGTTAAGTTGATCAGGTAGTAATTTTGGTTGCGGGTTGAGGCTTTTGGAATTAATGATTGCGTCGCAATTTTTGGGTTCAAAGAGCCTAGAAAACATACTTTTTTATTGAATTATTTGAGACTGTAGTAACTAACAAAATATCACCGGATATGGCAAAAAAAACTGCAAAGAAGAAGGCCCCCGCAAAGAAGAAGGCCCCCGCAAAGAAGAAGGTCTCCGCAAAGAAAAAGGCCCCTGCCTCTAAGAAGAAAGCTGCATTAGCTAAGAAAAAAGCCGCATTAGCTAAGAAAAAAGCTGTAGTAGTAGCAAAAAAGAAAGCTGCATTAGCAAAGAAGAAAGCCGCATTAGCAAAGAAGAAGGCTGTGGCATTAGCAAAGAAGAAAGTCGCATTAGCAAAAAAGAAAGCTGCGGCAGCAAAGAAGAAAGAGGCATTAGCGAAAAAGAAAGCCATCGCAGCAGAAAAGAAGAAAATCGCAGCAGAAAAGAAGAAAATCGCAGCAGAAAAAAAGAAAGCAGCAGCAGAAAAAAAGAAAGCAGCAGCAGAAAAGAAGAAACTTGAAGCAGCGAGGAAGAAAGCTGAAGCGGTAAGGAAGAAGGCCGAAGCTGCAGCAAAGAAGAAAGCCGAAGAACAAAAGAAAAAGGAAGAAGAAGCTAAATTCCCTCCACTTCCTGAGAGGCAAGAACTGAGGAAGTCAGTCCTTACAAATTTTGAAAAGAATCAACAGCAAAAACTCCTAGATTTACGTGATTCACTCGTGGATGCAATGGCGGGAGTGGCTAAAGATAACCTCAGATCTGATGCGGATGCAGGTGACTCATCCGCATTTGGAATGCATCAGGCAGATGCCGGGAGTGATGCATATGATCGAGACTTTGCATTAAACCTATTATCCCAAGAGCAAGACGCGCTTCATGAAATTGAAGAAGCCCTGAAGCGTATTGACTACGGAACATACGGAATTTGTGAAATGTCTAAGAAAAAGATAATCAACGCGCGACTTGAGGCGATTCCATTTGCTCGCTACACTGTAGAATGTCAGGCTCAAATTGAACGGGAAAGTGGCAATAGAGGAGGTCGAAGGCTTCCTGATAGGGGTATTTCGGGATTTATGGATGATGCTTCTGGGGTTGAAAATCTCTAAAAAGAGTCTAAACTCACTTCCCCAAACTTAAAATTATCAGAATATAATGGCTCGCGATACAATCATTTTGGAATGTACTGAGGCTCGTGAAAACGATATGCCTCCATCAAGATATGTAACTACCAGGAATAAAAAAAGCCTAAGAACTCCTGGGAGATTGGAAAAAGTTAAATACAATCCATTTCTTAAGCGTAGAACATTGCATCGAGAGCTTCGATAATTTATTTATAATAATCAATTCATGGAACCTAAAACTGAGCAGCGCGCCTATAATCTTCGAAAAGCAAATCGTAAGATGCCTCGAAGGCGTCTAGATATACCCGTCGAGAAGATAGATCATAAGAATCCGGAAGTCTTAACGCTATTTACAACTGACACAGGTAAAATTTTGCCGCGTAGGGTCACAGGTGTTTCAGCAAAAATTCATAGGAAGATTACTAGAGAGATTAAACGCTCACGCGCTTTAAATTTACTTAAATAATTTTACTAATATTGAGAGATACACTCATTAAAGTAGAGGTTCCATTCATGGAACATTGCATTTATTGATGAGCTAACTTTAGGCGGGTTCCACTTAGGAGAATCTGTAGTTATAGATAGTTAGGATTTAGTTTCATGGAGGATTTAATAGATACTCAATCAGAATCTGATGAGAGAGGTATAAAAATTGATTGGGTGGGAATCTCTTCGTATTGGCATCCAATACAAATTCATGATAAATCAGGGTCAAAACAGAACACAGTAGCCGAATTTTCTTTAGCAGTTAATTTACCTCAGGAATGTAGAGGAACTCACATGAGCCGATTTGTTGAGGTATTAAATGAGAGTCCAATAAGTTTAAGTGTTAACGAATTACATTCTATTCCACAACAGTTGCTAGGACGCCTTAGCGCTAAACATTCAAAAGTTTCAATCAAGTTTCCTTACTTTATTGAGAAATTGTCGCCTCAAAGTGGTGCGACCGGTATGATGAATTATGAAGTCAATTTCGAAACTGTTGCCAATCAAGATGAAGTTGATTCAAAAATTGTATTAAAAATACCAGTCACAACAGTGTGTCCTTGCTCGAAAGCAATTAGTGAGCGGGGGGCACACAATCAACGAGGGGTAGTGACTTACTCTGTTCGATTTAATGCTAGTCTTTGGATCGAGGATTTAATATGCCTAGTCGAATCTTGTGCCAGTTCACAACTATATAGCCTCTTGAAAAGATCTGATGAGAAACGTGTTACGGAAGAGGCCTATGATAATCCTGTATTTGTGGAGGATCTTGTACGGAACATTGCCGTGAAGTCTAATGATTTTCCAAATATTTCATGGTACCGAATCGAAGCAGAAAACTTTGAGTCCATACACAATCATAATGCCTATGCTGTGATAGAGAAGGGATAGGCCGTTAGGTCTGCTAAAATGGGCATTGAGTGGCCTATAGATATCGCAAACTTTGTTTTCTAATAAAAAATTAGATAAGCGAATAAAATCCATGTTTTGTCTTAGTCTTAATTCCTTGTTTCCACTTGTCAGAATCAAAGTGTGAGTTATTATTTATGTCGATGCAGCTGTCTATACGAATTCCACATATTTCCATTTTCATCGCTTAGGCGCTGATGAATTGGTTCTGTATCTTTAATAATTTCTTCAAAAGCGCCAATCTGGAAAAATAGATCTTCCAAACTATAATTCTAAATATGTCTATTCCTGAATCAATCGTTATATATGATACCACTCTGCGTGATGGGACCCAGGGGCTTGGTCTTTCTTTTAGCTCTTTGGACAAACTTCGGGTTGCGGAAAAGCTTGATGATTTTGGAGTTGATTATATTGAAGGCGGGTGGCCTGGATCTAATCCTAAAGATGTAGACTTCTTTTCTGAGGCGCGTAAAAGGGAATGGAAGAATGCAAAGATTGCTGCATTTGGTAGTACTAGAAGGGCTGATAAAAGTGTTGAAACTGATTCTCAGGTTAAAACTCTATTAGAAGCAGAGACTCCAGTAATTACTTTTTTTGGAAAGACTTGGAAGTTGCATGTGACCGAAGTTTTAAGGACAACCCCAGAAGAGAATCAGGCAATGATTCGAGACACTGCTAATTATTTAAAGGAGGAAGGGAGAGAGGTGATATATGACGCCGAACATTTTTTCGATGGATATAAGGACGATCCTGAGCATGCAATAGATACTATAGTTGCAGCTGAACAAGGAGGCGCTGATGTCATTGTTTTATGTGACACCAATGGAGGCACTATGCCTCATGAAATTCAGAAGATTACTAGAGATGTTTTTGAGAATTTGAATGTGCCTCTTGGAATTCATACGCATGATGATACTGGAGTGGGCGTTGCTAATGCGCTTGCGGCAGTTACTGCTGGAGTGTCTCATGTTCAGGGTACAATTAATGGGTATGGAGAGCGGACCGGCAATTGTAATCTGACTTCGGCTATACCTAACTTAGAATTGAAGATGGGAGTTAACCTAAGGGCGGAGGTATCAAAATTAACCAAAATCTCACATTTTGTAGATGACCTCGGTAATAATGCACATAATGAACGCGCTCCTTATGTAGGCAGAACTGCTTTTTCCCATAAAGGAGGAATGCACGTTAATGCTGTACAAAAGTTATCGCGCAGCTATGAGCACATAGAGCCAGAGACGGTTGGAAATTCTCAAATTATTCTTATTTCTGAGCTTTCAGGGCAAAGTAATGTTTTAATGAAGGCAAAGGAGCTAGGTCATGATTTGGAAAAGGGTAGTGAAACTGCTATAAAAATTCTGACTCAACTTAAGGATCTGGAAAAAGATGGATACGAGTTTGAGGCAGCGGAAGGCTCATTCGAGTTGCTCGTTCGAAAAGCCGTTGATGACTATCGCCCACTCTTTAAATTACAGGAATATCATTGCTCAACACGGCGTCATCCTGAAACTCATTTTGAGACTTGCGAGGCAACTGTGAAACTTGAGGTGGATGATAAGAGCACATATAAGGTAGCAGAGGGAGACGGTCCAGTAAATGCACTAGACGGGGCGTTGCGCAAAGCTTTGGAACCATTCTATCCCGCTATTAAGAATATAGAACTTCGAGATTATAAGGTTAGAATCATAGACAGTCACACTGGAACTGCGGCTAAGACTCGTGTCCTCATAGTTTCAACTGATGGTGATGAAACGTGGGGAACCGTTGGCGTCTCTGAAAATATAATTGTAGCTAGCTGGAAAGCGCTTGTTGATAGTTTCGAATTTTATCTTCTCAGATCCCTAAAGAAATAAAATTATTGAGAAAAAACTAGCGTTTCTTACGCGGTGAAAATCTATTCCGCTTAACTCTCCCGGTCCCACTTTTCGTGCTTGGATATCTTGCTCTTAGTCGGGCAAGTAAACCAAGTTGTTTCGTTGGAGGATCTACTTTGGATGGGTTTTTTTGAGTATTCTTTTTGGCAATGGGTGGTTTTGTTTTTGGAGCTGACTTGGGAATGGTTTCTTTTTTGGAAATCACTGTTTTAGGTGATGTTCTTTGCGGCGGTTTAGTCAGAATATTTTTAATAGAATTGATTGTTTTGCTCGGGCTAGCTTTTGCAACAAACGTCGATTCCGGTTCCTTTTTGCCTTTTGGATATGCTCCAGGGTACGGTGCAAATGTATTTATGGGGACTTTGAAGGTTTTTTTAGATTCTGTGCATTGTCTATGAGATCGGATAAATGAAGTTGGGCTATAGTAATTGGAGTAAGTTTTAGAGAAGCTGCTTCTGTGCATTCCGATTGCCAAATTTTTACGGGTTTCAAAATGCAAATGAGCGAGGTACATGCCTCTATTATTCCCTATCGTCCCAATTTTTTGACCTCTTTTGACGATTTGATTAAGTACTACGTTTCTGGAATCGAGGTGTGCATATAGTGAATCAAGCAATTTGGCAGTGCCGTTTTTATCAATGAAAGCATGGCGTATAATAATGACGTTTCCCCATCCCCGGCGAACGTCACGAGACTGAACGACGATTCCCTCACCTATTGCATATACAGGATCGCCAAGATCAGAATTACCTCCACCTTTTCCGTTCCAGTCTTCTCCAACGTGGCCGTTAGGCCAGAACCCTCGTGCTTTATAATAGCCTTCAGCATTGGGAGTTCCTACTGGAAAATCGAATCCTGTTGCTGGCGGTATTTCAGCATAATCTGAAACCGATAATGATTTGCCTGTTAGTGCAAAGAAGATCAGAAAAAATATCGTTGAGAAAGTTTGGTTAATAGAATCCACTGTGCGCCTATTATTATGCCTTGGTGCTTAATAGTAGATTGTATTGTTAACGCGATGCGAAATAGATCAACCCCGTAGTTCCTATGAATAGGCAATAAAATCCGAAGTAAGCGAACCTCCCTTTACTAATCAAATTTAAAACACAGAAAATAGCTATTAATCCAGTAATAAATGCAGCGATCATACCGACCAAGTAGATTCCAAACTGATCTGCTGGGATAGATGAAATCTCATTCATCTTTAGAATAGTGCCACCAAGTATCGCGGGGATAGCTAACAGGAATGAGAATTCGGCAGCTGTTTTTGGAGACACACCAAGCATTATTCCAGTTGTTATGGTTACCCCTGAACGACTTATGCCGGGCAGTATTGCTAAAGCTTGTGAGAAACCAATAATTAAGGCCGATGCCTTTCCTAGATTTCTTGTTTTATTACTCTTTAGCCAAATCGGTAGGAATAAAATGATGCCAGTAATGCACAACAAGATGCACACTAGAATGGGCCAAGAACTTATTTTTTCTACGCTGTCTTTGAGTAGTAGCCCAATAAAAACAACTGGGAGTGTTCCTATAATGAGAAGCCAGATCATCTTTTTGTCCTTATTTTCGCCTTTTTTGAGAAGTGACATGATCATTAAGATGAGCTTTTTCCTAAAGTAAATCAGTACAGCAAGGAGAGTTGAAAAATGAAGCAATATATCGAACTCAATTCCTGCCGATTCTTTATCAAATCCTAATAATTGATGAGATAATGCAAGGTGTCCTGATGAAGAGATGGGTAGAAATTCAGTTAGTCCTTGAACGATCCCTAATATAATAGCGTCGATTAAAGTCATTAATATATTTTGCTGTTATATATTATAACAGCGATCAGCGAATTAGCTTATATTTAATTAGGTGTCATTAATCAAAGCAAGGTTTAGGTGGGCAATATTTTTCCGCAAAACTGACAAATCTTTTCTGGCAAATCTAGAAAGGATAGTGGTTTGCAATTGCCTGATAATGATGAAGAAAATTAGGAGCGACTAATGCGCTTGGATCTGGCGGTGAGAGTGGGATTCGAACCCACGGAACCCTTTTGAGGTTCACTTCTTTAGCAAAGAAGCGCTTTCGACCACTCAGCCATCTCACCTAAAATTGATGTTTTCTATTGCAAAGCGATTGAATTGGGTGACTAAAACAAAGCTTCACCGTGGAGTCAATCTTTTGCTATAATCAATTCTATAGTTCACTAGATATAATAGCTTAATGCATTGGTATAAAATTCACATGATTCTGTATGGGATGTTGATTTTCACACTTCTGCAAGGTTGTGTTGTTAATGATGATTTTGGAAAGAGAGAAGAAAAGCCATCAGATCTAGTAAATGGAGAGGGGGAAAAACCAGATAATAATAGTGAAGATAAATATTTCATTGGTGAAATATGCCTTGTGCAGGAGTCATTAGAATTCGTTTTAATTAAATCTTCTAAATTGAAGCCCAGGAAGGGGACTGTCCTTCATGTAATGAGTGCAGGTGGTGTAAACTCAAAAGCAAAATTAAGCGTCAGTCCGGAGAGAAGAACAGGATTTATAAGTGCTGATATTTTGGACGGAGATCCTAGTTTAGGAGATTGGGTTTTCTTTAAGTTGAAGGAAAACCAAATAGATGAAACATATTCAGAAGAGCCAGGTAAAAATGAGGATAATGTTGAAGCTGCTCCTTTGAATTTAGAGCAACCTTCTGGAGATTGAATCAAATAATGAGGTTTTAAATGATTGAGGAATCTGAAGCTTTAGAAAGAATTCTTAAGTCGACACCTTTACCGGTGGGAAGAATTGTCCCTGTCTCTGAATCTGTGGGTTGTTTTGTGTTAAGGGATGCTCGAGCTAAAATAAATTTTCCTCAGGTGTGCCAGTCAGGTGTAGACGGTTATGCAATAAAATCTTCAGATTGTGAAGGGGGTTCAGAAAAACTAAGGGTAGTGGGAGAGAGTATTGCTGGGGGAAAGTGTGATGAGGCGATCGATTCAGGAGAATCCTTCAGAGTATTTACTGGTTCTCAGATTCCAATGGGATCAAATGCCGTAGTTATGCAAGAAGATGTTGAAGTTTTAGCTAATGGATTGATTTCGATTAACGCGGAAGTTTCTCCTTACGATTATGTTCGGCGAGTTGGAGAGGTAATGTTAAAAGATCAGAAAATTCTAAATCAAGGGAGCAGAGTCAAGGCTTCTGCTTTGGGCGCATTAATAGCAGGCGGTGTCAGTGAAGTTTCTGTTGGTAGTTTTCCAAGTATAGGAATTATTACCACGGGTGACGAATTAATAAGTTTCGATCAAAAGCAGATAAAACTTCACCAATCATATGACAGTAATGGGTTGATGCTAAAAGCAGCAGCTTCAAAAATAGGCTTAGAGAAAATTGATATTGCGCGAACAAAAGATGATATGAGTGAAATTTCCAAGGATTTTCGCGAAATGAAAAAATGGGCTGATATTATTTTAGTCGTTGGTGGAATCAGTGTAGGTGATAGAGATTATGTTAAAGAAGCCTTAACAAAAAGTGGAGTAAATGAGATTTTTTGGCGTGTAAGAATAAAACCTGGGAAACCAATCTATTATGGGAGTTACGGAGAAAATGGCCAGGTATTTGGTTTGCCAGGTAATTCTGTTTCTGCCTTCGTTTGTTTTCATTTATTTGTGCTACCTGCAATCCTTATGAGGGCTGGTGCTTCTGAAAAATCTGTTATTTTAAGCACATTAAAGGCTTCACTGAATTCGGACCTTCACAATAAGACTGACCGGCCTCATTATGTATGCGGTAAGGTTAAGGAAGGAAAATTTAACCCAATAGGAAATCAGAGATCTAATAATTTGCTCGCGCTTTCTCAATCGGACTCATTATTAAAAGTAAATCCAAAGAGCAGTATTGAGGCAGGGGAGATAATCGATCTGTATCAACTATTAGCTTAGAAGTTTCGGTAAAATTTAAATCTTTTAGGGTTTAGGCCTTTTTAAAACTTAATTGTTTTTAAAATTAAGCACACTTAACTTCTCAGATATGAGAAAATTTAAAATAAATGCAAAACAAATTTGATATTATTCATTATTTGGGTATTATATAAATCAACGGATACTAAGTATATTACTGAAATATAAAAAATATAGAAATTATAATAGACATAGATATTTTATATATTATAATATTATTGTTAATTATAATAAATTAAATCTTAAACAATAAAGATTATGCAAGTGGTAACAGACAACAATCAAACTGTAAGGAAGGACGCTGGGCGATTGGCTGATTTCATAATGTTCACACAACGTTCCTTTCTTTTGAATTTATCGAAGGAACTTAACAAGGGAAATGTGTCTTATGCTCAGTTCTTTTTGCTGGGGTACTTAGCAAAAGAGGATTACTTAACAATGACTCATATTTCAAAGAAGATGGGCCATTCGACTGCCGCTGCTACTGGGCTAGTTGATCGACTTGAGAAACTTGGCTATGTGCAAAGATTGCATGCGTCAGATGACCGCAGGAAAGTGATGGTACAAATCACACGTAAAGGCATCGATTTAGTTGATAAGATGAGAGAGGATATTATCGAAAACTTAGTCGAAGTGATGGCTGAAATGGATTCAGGAGTCACGTCAGCTGTGATGGAGGCCTCTGATCTGATTAACGATTAACGAATAATTAATACATTCAAAGTTAAATTATAAAAGCCTCGGCCTTATATGGGCCGAGGCTTTTTGTTTTGAGGGCTCTTATGATTCAAGGCTATTAGTTATTATGATATAAATAATAAACACTCGAAAACATTGTGAAGATTAACCAAAGTCGCTTCAATTCCCTTGAGAAAATTTCTGATATAAAGCATACCTTTATACTTAGGCGCTCTAAATTTCCTGTTAATCTTTATTCCAAAGAACAAGCCCTAGAGGTTTTGGCACCATACTATGAAAAGGGAATAAATGCATTGGGTTATTCAGTCAATGATGTCGCCGTAGCTGAGCAGGTCCATGGCGATCATGTCCATATCGTTGATTCTCCAACAGGTCTAAAGAATCCAATTCCTCATGTTGATGGCTTAATAACCTTCCAAAAGGATTTATTGTTAGGTATTTATGTCGCTGATTGTTGTGCTGTTTATATAGCGGATAAGAATTCCCGTGCCGTTGCTCTTATCCATTCTGGGAAAAGGGGAAGCCAATTGGGTGTAGTGAAAAAAGTATTAATGCTGATGAATGCTAATGGAGTGGATTCGGATGATTTAGTGGTGCAGCTGAGTCCATGCATTAGACCCCCAGCGTACGAAGTTGATTTTGCGTCCTGGATACGGAAAGATTGCTTGGAATGCGGAGTCCCAGCGCATTCTATTCATGACAATCTTGACTGTACTTCGCAAAGTTTAGAGGCGTACTATTCATATAGGAGAGAAAAGGGAATGACTGGCAGGATGCTTGCCCTCATTGGAATTGGAAGTGAAAGGAGTTGATTGCTAATCAGATTATTTCTGAGTCATAGACGATCACCTTCTCCCACATCTCTTTACATTCGTTGATGAAATGATGATGAGTGTCATGAGATTGGTAGGCATTGTGGTTTTCGATGGAGCTAAATTCGAGGCACAAATGGTATGTGAATGTTTTATCCGTCACTGGCCTTTCTGGTGTCCCTGCAAGTTTTCTTAAGGATCCACTTTTCACAATGTCGATTTCAGAGAGTTTTTTTGCCTCTGTTTCAAATTTGTTATTCATTGTGTTTTCTTTTAGCCAAAAAAATACGTTATGAGTCATTGCTGTTTGGTAGTTAGTTATTTTGGGTTAAAGTCCTGTTAATTCTATCCTATGAGACACCTTGAATTTGCTCCCGCCAAGCTCAATCTTTGGTTGAAGATTCATGAGAAGCGTGAAGATGGGTTTCATGAGATTGAAACTCTAATGGTGCCGATTGCAACTGTTAAGGATGAGCTTCATTTTGATTTAAATTTGGGGGCAGGGGAATTGATGTTTGAATGTAATGATTATAACTTGGAATCTGATCGTGAGAATTTAGTTCTTCGAGCCCTAAGAGCTTTGCAATGTGAGGTTGGTAATGAATTTCATGGGAAAATAAGACTAGCAAAAAGTATACCAGTTGGAGCAGGATTAGGAGGGGGTAGTAGTGATGCTGCGGCAACGTTGAGAGCGGTGAATAAAATTATCGGATGTCCTCTTTCTTCTGAGCAGCTGCATGAACTTGCGGCAAGCATTGGTTCAGATGTGCCGTTTTTTTTAGATGGCAGTCCAGCAATTTGTTCGGGTCGTGGTGAAAAGATACAAGCATTAGAGGGTTCTGTGCCTGCCTATTCAGCAGTATTGGTTAAGCCTGATTTTGGAGTTTCAAGTGCATGGGCTTATTCTAAATGGGCTACAGCTGAGCCTTTGCCGGAGGTTAGTTATGTGACTCAATCCACTGCATGGGGTTCATTTTATAATGATCTGGAGCTTCCAGTTTTTCAGAAATATCTAGGTCTGGCGAATATGAAAATGTGGCTACTTGAGCAGAAGGAATCAGAAATTGCATTAATGTCTGGATCAGGATCTACTTTATACGCTTTGTGCCAAAACTCTGATGAAGCTGATCGACTTTTGGATAAAATCAGTGTTGAGTTTGGGCCCAGTGTATGGTCAGCAGTTGGTTCTGTGGGGGAGTAATTAATTGGTTCATGGGCTTAGCCTTGATCGTGACCAGTTCGATTCTTCGAGACGATAGACTATTCTATCATGAAAACGATTTTCACGTCCTTGCCAGAATTCTATTTCAATAGGTGATATTTGGAAACCTCCCCAAAACTCTGGGTACGGGACTATTCCATCTGAGAACTTGGAGTTTAGCTCTTTTTCTCGAGTAAGAATCCATTCTCTGTTGGGGATTTTACTGCTTTGAGTTGAAGCCCAGGCGCTTATTTGATGCCCAATTGGCCGGCTTTTGAAATATTTCTCTGATTGATCCTTTGAGATTTTTGAAGTGGTTCCTGTTATATTTACTTGCCGTTCGAGTTCTTTCCAGAAAAAGCAAACTCCGACATTTGGGTTGTAATCAATTTCAGTAGCTTTACGGCTTTCATAATTTGTGTAAAAGACAAATCCTTCAGTGTTGAAATCTTTTAGAAGGACCGTTCTGACTGAGGGTTGGCCTTGTTCATTGACTGTAGCGAGAGACATGGCAGTAGCTTCAGCTGTTTTGGATTCAATGGCTTCGCTGAGCCATTTTTCGAATTGTTTGAAAGGACAAGGATTTGTTTCCTCAATATTTAACTTAGCTTTTGTGTAAGAAATTCTTATATCTGATATGTTATGTTGATCCTGGGTCATGTTATATTTTGTGACTATTAACCATGTTGGATTAGAATTTTGAGATGTCTACAAATGATAATATTAACGATTTGGAGAGAGTTCTTTTCAGTGAGCTTGAAATTAATTCCAGATTGGACGAATTGGCTAAATGTATCTCAACTCAATATGATAAATGTAAATTAACAGTTGTGTCCATAATGAACGGAAGCCTGATGCTTGCTGCGGACTTGTTCGCACGCTTAGAAATTGATTTTGATATGAAGTGTTTGGTCGTGGAAAGTTATTATGGAGAAACAAAGAGTAGTGGTGAGGTTTTTATTAATTGCATGAGAATGCCTAATTTTTCTGGTCGGCACGTGCTTGTTATTGATGATATTTTTGATACAGGAAAGACTTTGGAGACAGTAATTGAGAGAATAAATCGTGAATCTAATCCTATAGAAGTTAGTAGCCTTACCTTATTGAAGAAAAAAAAAGAAACGAAAGCAAATTTAACCCCTGATTTTGTTGGGTTTGAGGTAGATGATTTGTTTTTGGTTGGATATGGACTTGATTACCATGGGAAGTATCGAAACCTTCGTGTAATAGGAGAGCTAAAGGAAGAGGTCATTGCAAATCCAATTTTATAATTATGGTTTTGAAAATAATTTTATTCTCGATTTTGCGGGATGCTGTAGGAGAGCATCAAATAGAAATAGAAGTGCCTTTCAGTGAATGCAATATAGATGAGCTTTTGCAATTTCTATATGAAGAATGGGCAGAATTAAGGAAATGGGATTCCGTTATCAGGGCTGCGGTAGATCATGACTATGTTGATAGGGGCTATAAATTGAGAGATGGGCATGTTGTGGCCCTCATGCCGCCGATGCAAGGTGGTTGAGGGGCTTTACAAGGGATGGTTCGCGATTTAAAGTCCTGCCCCATTATAAGGGTTTTTATGAATTAGGCTTTCTCTTATTGGTAGCCTTTTAGTATGGATACAGAGCAAACAAGAAATTTTTCAATTATAGCCCATATCGATCACGGGAAAACTACCCTGTCGGATCGGTTGTTGGAGTTTACTCAGACTATTTCAGAAAGGGAAAAGCAGGACCAGCTACTAGATTCTATGGATTTGGAGAGGGAGCGAGGTATCACAATTAAGTCACACCCTGTGACGATGGAGTATACAGCTATTAATGGAAAGACTTACAAATTAAACCTTTTGGACACTCCTGGCCATGTTGACTTTTCTTACGAAGTGTCTAGGAGCTTAGCGGCTTGTGAAGGTGCCATATTGATAATAGACGCAGCTCAAGGGGTGGAGGCTCAAACTGTTGCGAATTTACACTTAGCGACCGAGCAGAATCTTACCATTGTTCCCGTAATTAATAAAATCGATTTACCAAGCGCTGATTTGGATATGGCTCACCAACAGCTTGAAGATATATTGGCGATACCTGCAGAGGAGGCGATACAAGCCAGTGCTAAGGTTGGAACTGGAATTGAGGACATTTTAGAGGCGATAGTGGAGAGAGTTCCTCCGCCATCTGAGTCCACTGATCAATTGCTGAGGGCTTCAGTTTTTGATTCGATTTTTGATTCCTTTAGAGGTGTAGTTTCGTATGTGCGGGTAGTTTCAGGAAAATTGGGAAGGGGGACCGCAATTCGTATGATGAGCACTGGTAAGAATTACGAGGTGAAGGAAGTGGGAGTCTTTACGCCAAAAATGGAGAAGAGAGAGAGTTTAGGGCCTGGAGATGTTGGCTATCTGATTGCCAATATGAAGTCTTCATCTGAAGTAAAAATTGGCGATACAGTTACCGAGGTGCAGCGGCCAGCGTCAGAGCCCTTGCCTGGATTTAAAGAGATCCAACCGATGGTCTTTTCTGGAATTTATCCAGTGACTACTGATGATTTTGAACAATTGAAATTAGCGATGGGTAAGTTGCAAATAAATGATGCCGCTTTTCAATTTTCTGCTGAAAGCTCTGCAGCGCTTGGGTTTGGTTTCAGATGTGGCTTTTTAGGTCTTTTGCACATGGAAATCATTCAAGAACGTTTGAGGCGAGAGTTTGATATGGATGTCATTTCAACATATCCGAGTGTTATTTATGAGGTGAGAAAAACTAATGGCGAAGAGGTGTCTGTAGATAACCCGACATTCTTACCCGACCCGGCCGAAATAGATGAGATTCGAGAGCCTACTGTTAAAGCTTTCATTATTACGCCTAATGAATTTATTGGGGATTTAATTCAATTAATTATGGAGAAGCGTGGATCGATCGAGCATACGGAGACCTTGGATTCGTCGAGAGTGATGCTAACATCAGTTCTTCCTTTGAATGAGATTCTTGTGGATTTTAACGATAGAATGAAGAGTATGACCCGTGGTTATGGATCAATGGATTATGAGCATGCTGAATATCAGCCTGCAAAATTGGTTAAGATGGATATACGAATTAACGAAGAGCCAGTGGATGCGTTTAGTTCGATCGTTCATACGAATAAGGCTCAAAATTATGGGAGGAAGCTTTGTGAAAAGCTGAAAGAAGTAATTCCACAGCAATTATTTAAAGTTCCTATTCAGGCCGCAGTAGGTGGTAATATTATTGCTCGTGAGACAATTAGTGCTATGAGGAAAAATGTTACGGCCAAATGCTACGGAGGTGACATTACCAGAAAAAGGAAATTGCTTGAAAAACAAAAAGAAGGAAAGAAAAAGATGAAGGCTATTGGTAAAGTCAATATTCCTCAGGAGGCTTTTATTAAAGTATTAAAGTCATCTTCTAATTAGGTATTATGTTGCGTCCAAAATATTTGAAGAGAGCGAAGCTTTTAAGGAAAGGAGTTAGAAAATTTCTTTCTTATAAAAAAGATCTTCTTTCAAAGCAAGATAACGAAGAGTTAGAAGAGAGGCTTGAAGCTTTTGATGAGGCAATTTCTGAGAAGGATAAAGAGCGAGTAAAGGTAACAGCAACAGAGCTGACTGAGATTTGTGAGAAAGCAGTAAAGCCGCCTAAAAACCCTATAATACGGGAGAATCTTGAAGTTATATTTGTGGCTATAATTATAGCTATAGGGATTAGGTCATATTGCTTGCAGCCTTTTAGAATTCCTACAGGTTCGATGCAGCCCACATTGAACGGTATCATTTGTCACGTGCATGACCCTGACAGGGATCCTGAGTATTCAAAGCCGAGTTTAATCCGAACCGCCTGGGACAAGTTTTCTCAAGGTAGAACATATGTAGATATCACGATTCCTAAAGGGTCCAAAATTGAAAAATTCCAAGAAGTAACTAGATTTAAGTTTTTTACATCTACCCGTATTTATTTTGAGGACAGCAACATGGAGCCAATTAAAGTTGGAGTTCCGCTTAAAAATCTTTTTCAGGAAAAGAACCGCGGAGGTCTAGGATTAAGGTCAGCATTAAATATTGGCCGTTCTTCAAATTTTAGTAGCGGAGAGGTGAATGTTCATTGGGTTAACGGTAATCATTTGCCGATAGAAAATGATTTTGTGTTGCGAGGACATTGCGATACTGGGGATCAAGTTTTGGTTAATAAAATGTCCTATCACTTTCGTAGTCCTAGCAGGGGTGAAGTTTTTGTTTTTAACACTAAGGGCATTATTGGTATTGGGGGAGGCATGAAGTCTCAACATTATATAAAAAGGTTGTGTGGAGTACCTGGAGACGAATTAGAAATTCGCAAAAATGGAGGTCCTCTCTATGTCGACAATGAGCTTGCAACTGAATTTGGTATTGTGAGGGTGTCAGAGGATTATGACGGCTATACCTTAACGAGGCGCATGCCGGGTTTGCCAGACCGTATGGGGCTTAATAAGATCTCATTAAAAGAAGAGCAGTACTTTGCTTTGGGTGATAACAGTGATGATAGTGCGGATAGTCGGATGTGGGGAACTGTTCCTGAGGAGAATCTATTAGGGCCAGGGTTAATGGTTTATTGGCCGTTAGAGCATTGGGGGAGAATTAGGTAAAAAATTCCGCGTTTAGTTATCAACTAGGTGATTATTTGGTCAGAAATTGATATTGATTTAGGTTTTGTTAAGTGAAAGGAGTAGATGCCCAGACCATTACAGTAAATGCAAAGTCGAATTTGGCATTTACACTTTTGTGCCTTCCAAAAGAGAAAAGAAAAGACATGGAGTCCTTCTATGCTTTTTGCCGAGTCGTTGATGATATAGCCGATGAGCCGGGATTCACCTTTGATCAGCGAATGGAAATGCTTGGTAATTGGAAAGACGGTTTACTTAATGGATTTTTGGATCCAAATTCTCTTCAAAGTAAAGTGTCCTTTTTAAGGGAAAAATACACAATCGAGTCAGAGCTTTTTGTCGAAATTATTAGAGGGATGGAGATGGATGTTTGCGGGACTGAGTATGCAAACTTTGATGACTTGAAAAGATACTGCTACCGAGCGGCTTCTGTTGTAGGTTTGATATGCTTGAAAATTTTTGGTGCGAATGATCCGCAAAGTAAGGATTACGCCATTAATTTAGGTTATGCATTGCAACTGACTAACATCATTCGAGATGTTGGCGAGGATTATAAGATGGGTAGGGTATATATCCCTGACGAAGACTTTCAGAAGTGCAATATAATGAAAGAAAATTTAGTTAGTTCCGCGAATAGTAGTGCTTTTATTGATCTTATGGAGTTGCAAGCGAACCGAGCGGATCATTATTTTAAAGAAGCGGAAGCAAATATCTGTGAAAGAGATTACGCTTCGTTAAGGGCCGCTCGGTGCATGGGTAGAATTTACTCGCTAATTCTAAAAAAAATAAGAAAAGGCAGATTTAAGGTTTTTGAAAAACGCTATAGTATCGGGAAAGTTAGGAAAATTATAGCACTTTTAGGATATTGATTGGTTGGTGCTGTCAGCGATGTTTTCCTCTTCTTCCTTTGGTGTATTTTCTTTGCTTCCGAGCCAGCCTGACACTTCTTCTTGTATTGCATCCAGTTCGCTGAGATTAAGAAGCGGATCAAGCACAATGAAAGCTTCGCCGCTTTTATAGTGCTCGTAAAAAAGCATTTTCGAATTGTCATCTTCTTTTACATCCACGGGTTTTAATATTTTTTTACGTTCGAGCATTGCAGCTAGTATATACCTAGCATTTTCACTTCTTTCCTCATTTTCATCAATGAGTCTTCGAAGCATTGATTCGGCGCTTTCTTTTGCTACAACTTCTTTTGATGGGGGCGGGGCTTCTTCTTCAAACTTTGAACGCCAAAATGAAAATAGGCCTTCTTTATCAGAATCATCGATAAGCTCATCCCAAGCTTTTGTGCTAAAATCTAACCGTGAGTATGTTTCACTTTCATTGTCTTTGAATATTGCTGCGTAGAAAGATTCGCCATCTTGAAATGGCTGTTTTGTTTTGCTGCACACATTGGCTCGAGGGCGAATGTTCCATGAGTCGGTAATTGCCATAGGGTGATTTTTTATTGGTGTTATGAAGAGAGTTGGTTGCTTGTTCGTTTTTGGTGGTGAGGTAATAGTTTCCCATACCCTTTTCTTAAATAGTTTATAATTGAGAGCATTGAGATTTCACTATTATTTCGACGTGATATTATTAATATTATTCCGATACAAGTAATTATCAGGTTTGTTGACCAGGCTCCGAGTGGAGCTGGAATTTTCATTCCCTGAGCAAGGGCTAGAAAAAGATTTGTTAATAGTAACATTAAAAAGAAAATGATCATTGCGGCTGTAGCGCTACTTGTTAAATTTCGTCTAGAACTAACTATTCCAAGTGGTGATGCAATTAGTGTTATGACTAAACAGCTTAGCGGTAGAGCCCACCGATAGTGCCAGTGAGTTTTAAAAGCGGCGAGGCTTTTAGCGGATTTTTCTGAGTTGCTTTTTAGATGAAAAGACAGACCTGATATGCCTAGTTCTTCAGGGTTAATATTTCCACTGTAAAGTTTCCATGGCGTCTCATTCCAGTCTGTAATGACAAGGTTGTGAAATTTTCGTTGAGCGATGTTTTCGCTATTTTTATTAAATTGAATGATGGTTCCATTGATTAATGTCCAAGAATTATTTAAATGATTCCACTTTGCTTGGCTTGAATAATAGGACTGAATTAATTTTCCATTTTCATCTGACTGGTATATTTCGACATTTCTAAGTTTTGCTGAAGCTAGGTTAGGAGGCATTGCGCCAATGAACCAAGTTCGATGGTTTGCTCTGTTTCGGTAAAGTCGAGAGTTGAGTTTGTATTGGTTGTTTTGGGATTGAGCGTCGCTCGTATCAAATGACATCAAGACGGTTTCTTTGTGGGCATCAGTTTCTGGGGCCCACTCGTAATTTAATGTTAGTGAAATTAATGAACAGTAAAGGCCTATAAAAAAAATAGGGGCCAGTACTCTGTTTAGGCTAAGGCCAGAGCTGATCATTGAGATAATTTCATTGTTTCTAGATAATTTCCCTAAAGCGTAAAGTATTGATAAGAGGAGCGTAATTGGAAGTATGGTTACAAGGATCTGAGGTATTTGAACTAGGTAGTATTTTGCTATACCAAGCATTGGGGTGCCCGCTTTCGATAGGTCTGGGCCGTTATCGCTTAAATCGATGATAAGCCAGATGGCGATGAATCCTCCTAGGCTATAACTGAAGGGGAGTATGATCTGACGAATTATATATTTGGTTAATAGTTTTGAGCAGGAATAAAATATAAGTAAGAGCGTAGGGCTTAGAATTAATGTTCCCGTTAATATTTGTCTGATTAATGTGTCTCCTTTTGATTGGGCGATTCCAGCGAAGTGAAGTTGTGAGGCTCCGTGCCGTGCCATTTCGAATCTTAACCAAAACCAAAAAACAGTTAGGCAAATGGTCGATAGGGTTAGCAATAAAACTACGCTTTTAAGATGATTGTTCTTTGAGTTCCTGAGCATGGAGTTAAAGATTCAATAAGATGGCATCAAGGTATTGTGTATTATTGAGTCCTCAAATTGTCTGTATGCATTTTTGCTTTATCATGGATAAGGCATTCAGGAAAGTGAGTAATTAAATTGAAGGCAAGATGGCTTCAATTTCTTGGTGTTTTACACATAATGTTTCAATTTCTTCTGGTGCCATGACAAGGAATGCAGTTGAAAGAGCATCTGCAAGAGCGGCGTAAGGTGCCAGAGCCCACGCGTTGCATTTTTTCATAGGTACCCGGCAATGTTTTCTTGGATCAATAATGTGCTCGCCTCTCTCGCTGAATCCTGATCCGCTTAAAGAGTTATTGTTTAATATGATTTCGGGCGAATCCGGTTCACCTAAACCTCCTATCCACCCTTTGCCATCGGGACCATCTCCAAAGGCTAATAGCGTGCTTCCACCTGCATCTAACATGGCGTTATTGATTCCGCTTTCTTTTAAAATTAAGGCCATTTGATCTAGAGCATACCCTTTACCTATTCCTCCAAGATCGAGCCATAGGTTATCGGACAAAACAGTGGCAGTTAATGAGTCATGATTGAGTTTTATTTTATTAATTCCAATGGCGTCGATTGCTTTGGAAAGCTCTTCGCTAGATGGATCCCGGGGGCTCTGATCAGGGTTCGTTAGGACAGCAATTAAAGGGCCAATAGTGATATCGAATGCGCCCTCTGTAGCACTATGAATATCTTGTGCTAGCTGTATGCAGTCTAAAGCTGCAACCCCTATAGGTGTACTTTCGCCTTTATGTAAGTGATTCAATCTGGAGATGTCGCTATTCCTTTTAAAGCGGCTTAGTTCGGATTCTAGTGGTTCAAGGTCTCTTAGTGCGGCTGAGGCTACGGCCATTGCTTTGGCTTCATTGGTTCCTGTTACATAAATTTGAAATTCAGTAGCCATGGCGTGAGCTCCGATCTTATGTATTTCTTCATGCATTACTATTTTTCAGATCGTCGGTTAACCATTTCAATGAATAGTTCTTTTTCGATGTAAATATGAAGCATAACGTTATCTCGAAGGTTCATCATATCGGGGCCTATGTAACGGTCGCCTAGAGTGGAGGTGAGTTGCTCATCATAGGCAGCATCACAGATGACCACGTCGTTTTCTACTGAGGCTTTAAGGTCCCGAGGATGTTGCGGGTAGCCAGCTTTTTGAATGTCCCGGAAGTAGTAGGGGAGCGGCCAGCCGGTTTCGGGATGGCAGACAAGCACGGAAAGTTGGGGGTTTATTTTCCGTAGCTCATTAACCTGTGCTACAAGTCTAGAGACTAGGCTAGGGGAAGTGTGAGAATAGATGTAGGGGTTCCGATCGGAATTAAAAGGGGCCTGTGAACGTGAGCTGGGGAATGGATTGAAATGCTTATACCAGAGATTTTTAAGGGTGTTTGGAGCAAATTTGCTCTTTTGTCCGGCCTCTGTCTGTGTGGTTTTGAAGTTGGCGATCTGGTCCTGCTTTAAGAGGTTGCAGCATCCGAGGAGGAGCACAACGATTGTTAGTAGTTGGGTGCCTTTACTGGTCAGCTTATTAGGAATTGTACTACATAGCATGAGGAGTGAACTGAAACCGAAGCCGGCCAGTAGGATGGCTGCGTGCAGGAAGGCGAGGATTGACCAGGGAGTCTTGTAGGAAATGGCAGAGTAGATCAAGAGGGTTAATAGCGCATAGGTGGCAAGGAGTCTTAGGAAAACCCGTGTTCTCTTCGGTAGGTCACGCCTGAGAAAGGTTGCAAGTGCGCCAATTGCGGCGAGTACGAGTATTAATAGTTCGCTCCATGTATAGAGCTCCATTTTTTTCCAGCTGAGCAGTTCAGTGTAATACATGAAGGGTTTCTCGTGCCCGCTTCCTTCGGCGCGCTCCATATAGTTCAGGTAAGTAGAGTAACTTTTTGGGATGGCATCGAGATTGGTGAAGAAGATTGAATAGAGTGAAGCTGAAAAGATCAGACAGAGTAGCACGCCGATAGTGACATGTTTGGTGAGGGGAATGACGGCCAGCCTTGCCGCTTTCCGTTTGGTGGCCTCCTCAATGATCCAGATGATGAGAGCTGCGGATACAAATGCAAAAATTGAAATTACGAAGGTTTCCTTAGTGGCGTGCATCAATGCAGCGAGGAGCCCGGCAAATATCATCCATTTGAGTTTTTGATGACAGAAATATTTCCAGATGCAGAAAATGAAGGCTGCAAGTAGAAGCACCATTGGTAACTCCATGATGTAATAGCGGCTGAAGAACACATGCATTGGTGAAATGGCCGTCAGGAAGGCTGCGGCAGCGGTCCCAGTATTGCCAATTAGTTTACGGAAGAGTAGGGCAGCTGCGATGAGTGCGATGCCGAAGACGGCGGGAGTCAGTCTCAGTGTCGTCTCGTCAAGCTTTAGGTATGATGAGGCCCCTCTGACTAGGGTAACGGGAAGAGAGAAGAGCAAAAGGCCTGGGCCATGGCCGTCGCTAGGGTTGTATTCAAAGCCATTACCCTCCAGTAGAGTGCCCATTCGGTACGCTTGCACTGCTTCATCGGTGTGCATTGGCCGAATTCCAAGATCGCGAACTCGTAATTCTGTACCTATCAGCACAGAAAGAATAAAGATTATTGGCAATATAGTGTTTTTCTTTAGGAATTGCATAATAGCCATTCTTTTGAGTAGCTTAAACAGGGAGATTATAGTTGCAATCGATCATCAGCAATAAGGATGCTTGCGTTTCTTGCTTATAGCTCCTTCAGTTGGCGTCCAGAAAGATGTGGAAAAGGAATAAGAAGAACATAGATAATGACGAGACAGATAAGGGTTTAAGTGAATTATTAAAACTTGTTACCTACCTAAACCCTTACCGATTGTATTTTTATTCGGCATTAGTTTGTCTTTTTTTAACCGCTACCTTATCGCTTGCGTTTCCGTATTTGATGGGGATTTTGATAGGTGGATCAATGGGTAGTAGCGATGCTATTGCAGACCCAAAAAGTGTTGAAGAGAATATTAACAGAGTAGCTTTAATTCTTATTGCGGTTCTCGCGGTACAAGCATTTATAGCATATTGGCGTATTAGGTGGTTTGCGTTTGCTGGAGAGTCAGCTCTTGCTGATATAAGAAAGGATGCTTATGGCAAACTAGTTCGATTGCCGATGAGTTATTTTTCGGAGCGCAGAGTTGGAGAGCTTTGCAGTCGCATATCTGCAGACCTTACACTAATACGAGACACTTTAATACTGACTGTTCCGCAAATTATTCGACAATCTGTAATGTTGGTAGGTGGTATTTTATTCATTGCATTTGCGTCAACGAAATTAACAATGGTCATGTTGTTATGTGTTCCTATCGTTGTTATTTTGATGGGGGTTTTTGGTAGAGGTATTCGTGTGCAGACCAGAGAAGCTCAAGATGAGTTGGCTGCTAGTAATGTGGTAGTTGAAGAGTCTCTTCATGGAATAGCTAGCGTGAAAGCTTTTACTAATGAGAATTATGAAGAGTCTCGCTACTCAGAGTCTCTTAAAGGATTTGTAAATTTGACCCTCAGTGCTTCTAAGGCTCGTGCATTGTTCGTTTCGTTCATTATTTTTGCGCTTTTTGGGGTGATTACTTTTGTCGTATGGTATGGAGCGGGCATGCTAGAGAGGGGGGAAATTGATGCTGCAAAGTTTACTCAATTTGTATTGTTTAGTATTTTTGTAGGAGCCGCTTTAGGTTCATTTCCAGATATATTGAGTCAACTCCATAAAGCAGTTGGGGCAACCGTTAGAGTTCGTGAAATCCTTAGTGAGGAGCCTGAAGTGGCTCATGCCGATGGCCAGACATCGCGTTTGCGTGGTGAAGTTGAATTTAGCGATGTGTTTTTTAGTTATCCTTCGCGTAAAGATGTGGAGGTGTTAAGGGGGATTAATTTATCAGTTGATGCAGGTGAGAGGGTCGCGATTGTGGGATCTAGTGGAGCAGGTAAATCGACGTTATTTCAGCTACTTATGCGTTTCTACGATCCATCCTCTGGAGAATTAAAGTTTGATGGACAAAATGCTGCAAATTATTCTCTAAGCGATTTGAGAGGGCAGATGGCAATTGTTCCTCAGGACGTTCTATTGTTTGGAGGGTCGATAAGAGATAATATTGCTTATGGTTATCCAGAAGCCGAAGAGGTCGATATAATACAAGCTGCTAAAAAGGCTAATGCTCATGAATTCATTCAATCTTTTCCTGATGATTATCAAACAATCGTGGGTGACCGTGGAGTTAAGCTTTCAGGTGGGCAGCGTCAACGCATAGCGATTGCGCGTGCTATTCTAGCTGACCCGGCTATTTTGTTGCTTGATGAGGCAACTAGTTCACTTGATTCAGAGGGAGAGAGGTTGGTTCATGAAGCCCTAGAAAGTTTAATGAGTAAGAGAACATCAATCATTATTGCGCATCAATTAGCTACTGTCAGAGAGGCTGACAGAATACTTGTTCTCCGAGATGGTATATTTATTGAATCAGGAACTCACGAGGAGCTTTCGTGTAAACAAGGCGGTGTTTATAAGATGCTTTGTGAGCTTCAATTTAATTAGATTTAGTGTAAATAGACTAACTGTTTTATCACTCAATTGAGAGCACTATTAATCCCGTGATTTTAGCTCTATTATTTGGGGGAAAGTACGCGGACTGGGACTCGAACCCAGGACCAATTGGTTAAAAGCCAACTGCTCTACCAACTGAGCTATCCGCGCTTTTTTTGAAGGGTCGACTCTACTTGTTTCCTCGATGGTCGCAAGTTGGTTTTTATTATTTAATGTAAGAAGTTTAGGAAAGGATTGATGATTATAAGTCCCTCAAATGACAATTATAGAAGTTAAAATCACTATATTTCAACACTTTTAGCCTAGCCTTATTTCATGTGGCCTATCTGAAAAGCGGGAAATAAACTAACTAGATTAAATGGAAGCGCTCCCTGCAGGACTCGAACCTGCGACCTACGGATTAGAAATCCGTTGCTCTATCCAGCTGAGCTAAGGGAGCTGTTTTCAGTTGATTCCTAGCACTTGGTTGATCAAGTTGCAATCAAACTGAAACAGAACTAAGAATAAATCTGTAAATCTTAAGTATAAGATTTCCCATATTATAATTTATTATATAGATTTATATATCGCGTTTTAATTGAAAATCTTTGGAAGCCGAAAACAGAGTATCATTAGAAATTTTCGAAGGCCCCCTCGATTTACTTCTTTATTTAATTAAGAAGGACGAGGTCGATATCTATGATGTGTCTATTGAAAGAATTACGAGTCAATATCTAGAATACATCGAAACCTTTAAAATTCTTAACATTGAGCTTGCTAGTGAATTTATAGTCATGGCAGCAACGCTAATGTATATAAAGAGTCGGACTTTGTTGCCAAGAAACGAGCAGGCTCCGGAGGAGGATGTTGATGAAGAGGATCCTAGGTGGGAGTTGATTAGACAATTAGTTGAATATAAGAAATTCAAAGATGCCGCATACTATTTAGAAAAGCGGGAAGCTGACAACCAGCAGATTTTTGCCTCAGAGAGACAAGACGCTGAGGAGAAGGATGATGAAGAACCGGTTTTAAATGTTGGTATATTTGATCTTATCCGAGCCTTTCAGGGAATCCTTAAGAGATTTGAAGATGAGGAAGATTTGGCTGAGATAGCCGATGATAGATTTACTGTTAGCGATAAAATCGATTATTTAATGGTTCGCGTTAATAAAGGACAAAAAATCAAATTTACTGAGTTATTTGCTGAGGCTACAACAAAAGGTGAGGTAATGGTTACTTTTTTGGCTTTACTTGAGCTTATTAGGCTAAATGAATTTCAAGTGCGGCAGGAGGCTATTTTAGGTGAAATAGAGATTAAGCGTAGTAGTGATGAGAAATTAGGCTAATCTATTCAATTAGGGGTTTCCAGCTTGACGGTAAGGACTCTAACTCTATAGTTATATGCTTGAAGAAAGGGTGGGCCATTAGTTCCGCTCTTTTTTCGTCTTAGAGTAAAAAGAAATGACAAGCGAAATCCAGGTCCTCTTTGAATATTATGAAAAAGAGAAAGGAATTGCCCGAGAAACTATGGTCGAGGCACTTTCCGTTGCTTTGCTTTCGGCTGCTCGCAAAAGTGTTGGGCCAGCGCGTGAGTTGAGAGTCGATGTTAATCCGGAAAAGGGTGATATTGTGGCAGTTGCAAAACTAATTGCATCAGAAGATGTAAAATCTCCATACGAAGAAATTTCAATGGATATAGCCAGAAAAATCAATCCAGAGGCGCAGTTAGGCGACGAAATTGAAGTTAAAGTGACTCCAACAGACTTCGGTAGGATAGCGGCACAGACTGCAAGGCAAACGATGATGCAACAACTTCGTATAGCTGAAAAAGCTATGATTTACGACGAATTTAAGGATCGTGCTGGTGATATTGTTGGTGGAACTGTGCGTAGGTTTGATAAATCTGACGTAATGATTGATCTCGGCAAGTTCGAAGGAACGATGCCTTCGCGTGAGAGGGTTTCAACAGACCAATATAGCATAGGCGATAGGATAAGGGCATATGTGGTGGCTGTTGAGAATGGGGCAAGGGGTCCTGAGATCATTTTGTCTAGGAGTCACCCAAATTTTGTTAGAAGGCTTTTTGAATTTGAAGTTAGTGAAATCGCGGATCAGACAGTAGAGATTAGAGGGATCGCCCGTGAACCTGGTTTCAGAACCAAAGTCGCTGTTTATTCTGCGGATCCTAAGGTTGATCCAGTGGGAGCTTGCGTAGGATTAAGAGGCGCTAGGGTTAAAAATATAGTCCGAGAACTCAATAACGAGAAAGTTGATATAATCCGATGGAGCGAGGATCTGACAGAATTTGTAACGGATGCACTCAAGCCGGCAATTATTAGATCGATAGAAATTGATGAGGAACAGCATCAAGTTAGGGTCACGGTAGATGAGGAAGAGCTTTCAAAGGCTATTGGTAGGAGAGGACAAAATGCAAGGCTCACATCAAGACTGCTTGGTTGGGACGTACAGATTGAAAAAGATGCTTCGAAAACTGAAATCTTTGAAAAGCGGGTAATAGATGCTGCTACAGAATTTGTAACGCACATTGGTGAAGATAATATTGATATTGATACTGCTATCAAATTGGTTAAAGGAGGCATAGTTAATCTCGAGTTTTTCTCTATGGTTGATGTTAGTGATGTCTCTGAGATTCTTGAAGGAGACCAAGAGTCGGCAGAAAAGATATGTGCTGCGGCAAGAAAGATTGATCTGGAAAGTAATAATGAGGGTGCCGCTGAAAACGAAGGCAACGACCAGTCAAAGGGCGCTGAGGAGTCAGCAGGAACCGAGGTCGAAAAAGAATCAGAGGGTGAACTGGAATCTGTTTAAAGTTACGGAGTCAGCACCCATGAAAGTTAAAAAACAAATTAATGCCATCAAATTCCATACCGGAAGAATCCGATCAAAAAGATGATAAGGAGCAATCCGATGATGCAAAATCTGTAGATAAGTCTCTGAGCGTTTCAGACGACAATGGTAAGGAAGCGTTGTCTCTTTTCGAAGAGCAGGAAAAACGAGAAGCGAGAAAAGGTAGAAAGAAAGAGCTGGAGGCTCAGCCATCAAAAGTCGGGGGAATTTTACCTCCAATATCAAAATTGATTGATGGTGAGGTGCAAGAAGATGCGCCTAAAGGTGATGTGGCAGATGATGATATTGATGATGCAAAAGTGATTCACATTAAACCTCCTATTATCCTCAAGGATCTAGCAGATAAGATGGGGATTAAGCCATTTAATATTATTAAGGATTTAATGGCGTTGGATGTGTTTGCTAGTTTAGATAGTTCGATTGAGCCAGAAGTGGCAGCTACAATTTGCGATAATCATGGGTTTTTATTTGAGAAAGAAAAAAGGGAGAAGGGCGGAGGCGTTCATAAAGTGGAAGAGGTTTTTGAAGAGCCACCTCCTCCAGAGCCGGAGGCTCAAGGTGAGGATGAATTGCCTTTTAGGCCGCCAGTCGTGACTGTAATGGGGCACGTTGATCATGGTAAGACTTCTATCTTAGATGCAATTAGGTCCAGCCGTGTTGCGGCCGGAGAAGCTGGAGGAATCACTCAGCACATTAATGCTTATAGCGTTGAGCATGATGGGGCAAATATTACATTCATTGATACTCCTGGTCATGCTGCGTTTACGGAAATGCGTGCTAGAGGAGCAGATATTACAGATATAGTTGTTCTTGTTGTGGCGGCGGATGATGGCATTATGCCAACTACTCACGAAGCTATAAGTCATGCACGTGCTGCGGGTGTTACCATAATAGTGGCTATCAATAAAATTGATCTTCCTGGTGCAGATGTGAATAAAGTTATTTCTCAACTTCAAGAGAATGACCTTACTCCTGAGGACTGGGGCGGTGAAACAATATGCGTTCAAACTTCAGCTACGGAAGGTCTTGGTGTTGATGATTTGCTTGGAATGATAGCGTTGCAGTCTGAGGTGATGGAGCTTAGAGCAAATTCTGAAGGCGCCGCGAGGGGGATTGTGATAGAAGCAAGTAGCAAGGCGGGTAAAGGCTCAACAGCAAGTGTTATAGTTAGAACGGGTAACTTAAAAATTGGGGATTCCTTTATTTGTGGTCCTTATTTTGGTAAGGTGAAATTAATACTTGATGATTTTGGAAATCAGTTAAAAGAAGCGGGCCCGTCAATGCCTGTAGAAGTTTTGGGTTTTAGTGGAGTGCCTAAGGTCGGCGATGAGCTGGTTGTAATGGATAGCGAAAGGGCTGTGAAAAAATTAAGTGAGGAGCGGCTGGAGGAGTTGAGGCAAGAAAAGCTTATGAAGCCGCACAAGGCTCGGTTGCAGGATATCTGGGCGGATGTCGGGTCCACAAAGAAAACATTAAAAATTGTTTTGAAGGGAGATGTACAAGGATCAATTCAAGCGATTGAGGGTTCACTCATGGATATCAAAAGTGAAAAAATTGATATTGAAATTTTGCACAAAGCAGCAGGTCCGATATCAGAATCTGATGTGTTGTTGTGTAGTGCTTCTGATGGAATTATTATTGGATTTGGTGTTAAGGTTGAAAATAAGGCTTTGAGGCTGGGCAAGCAAGAGGGGGTCGAAATACGTTTGTATAGTATCATATATGAGCTCATTGATCAGATTAAGGAAGCGATGCTTGGTATGTTGGATACACAGACCCGTGAAAAGTTACTTGGCAGGGCTGAAGTGAAAGAAATATTCAAGATCAAACGTGGAAGAGTCGGAGGTTGCATTGTTAATGAAGGCCAGATTAGCCGTAAGGCCCGTGCCCGTGTCATTAGGCAGGGACAATCAGTATATGATGGAGGTTTTCAGACATTAAGAAGATTTCAAGATGATGCAGATATAGTTAAGACTGGTCTTGAGTGTGGGATTCGTCTTGGGAATTATCTAGAGTATGAAGTGGGTGACATAATTGAATGTTACGAATTAGAGAAAGTCGAACAGACACTCTGAAGTGTGAGTTCTGGGTAATTGTATAATTAACACGAAATCTCTTATAGTTTATAACAGCTAGTTTTCAGAAATAAGGTTATGAGTCAGCGTATATTACGCGTTCGTGAATTGTTAAAGCGGGAAATTGGATCTATAATCTCTCAGGATTATGGCTTTAACGCTTTAGTTACAGTGAATGATGTTGATGTAACTCCAGACTTACGTAATGGGCATGTATTCATTGGGGTAATTGGATCTGATCAAGAAAAGGTCAAAGTTGTTAATACTTTAAATAAGGAGCGTGGTATGATTCAGAAGAAAATATCAAAAAGGGTGGTTATGAAGTTCACCCCAAAGCTGCATTTCAAATCGGATGAATCTATAGAAAGAGGTGTGAGAACCTTAAATATAATAGACAGCTTGGATCCAATAAATTACGAGGAGTCTGATGAATCTTTAAATGCCAATTCTGACGATTGATTAGGAATATTTCTCCCAATGTTTGATCATAATAATTCTTCACTTGCAGAGATAGGGGCGATGATTCGTGATGCAAAAAAAATCGTTATTATTTCTCATGTGAGGCCGGATGGAGATGCTATTGGTTCTCAGATTGCTCTTGGTGCAAGTCTTGAGGAGTTAGGGAAGGAGGTAAATTTGATTAATGAGGATGGGTGCCCTTCGAATTTAAACTTTTTGGGAGGGTCCGATAAAATTTCATTGCCTCCGCGGAATCATATAGATGCCGATTTGTGTATTGCTCTTGATACAGCAAATCATGAAAGACTTGGAAGGGGATGTATTGAAGCTGTAAAACTTGTGAAGCCAGTTATTAATTTAGATCATCATATAACTAATGAGGGGTATGGAGACTTTATTTACGTAGATCCAGAATCACCGGCAACAGCGCAAATAATATATGAATTGATTTCAAATGAAGGTTTTCCTTTCCCTGCTGCTTCTCGTGATAGCTTATTTGTAGGAATTTCCACCGATACTGGGTCCTTTAGATATCCTGCCACAACTGCTCGAACCTATGAAGTGGCTGCCGATTTATTGCGAATGGGAGCTGATTGCGGAGTTTTATCATCGGCTGTTTATGAGCGTTATCCATATAGAAGGATTGAACTGCTTAAGAAGCTTCTTGGAAATTTAAGAATGACGGTTGATGATCAAGTCGCTTCTTGGTGTCTTGATTTGAAGACTAAAGAAGAGCTCTCAATAAAGCCCGAAGATAGTGAAAATTTGTCAGATTTGATTAGAGGAATTGATAGTGTTCGGGTTGCTGTTTTTTTTGAAGAACTCAAAGATTGCAGTGTGCGGGTCAGTATGCGCTCTAAAGATGTTAACTTAGCCAACGTTAGTAAGATTTGCTCTCATTTTGGTGGCGGTGGCCATCCTCTTGCGTCAGGTGCCAGAGTGAATGGTGAGTTGCATGAAGTTGAGAAGAGAGTTTTGGACGAAATTTGTAATACAATAACTTGATCAATGGACAACGTAGACGGAGTTCTTTTAGTCGATAAAGATCCAGACATGACATCACATGATGTTGTGTCTGTGGCGCGCCGCACACTCAAACAAAAGAAGATAGGCCATTGTGGTACTCTTGACCCAATGGCAACGGGCCTTCTTATTCTTACGCTTGGGCGTGGCACTAAAATACAGGACCTATTGATGGCAGAGGACAAAGAATATGTGGGGACCGTAAAGCTAGGCGAGGTGACGTCGACTCAGGACAAGGAAGGAGAATTAATTGAGAAGGCTGAAGTGCAAAAATTTACGGAGGATGAAATTGATTCAGTTTTAAGTGAGTTCACTGGTGACTTTTACCAAACTCCACCAATGGTTAGCGCGATCAAAAAGGATGGGGTTCCTCTGTATAAATTAGCTAGAGAGGGGAAGGAGGTTAAAAGGGACCCAAGACTTGTTCATGTTTATGATTATGAATTGTGTGATATTAAATTACCTGAATTTGGTTTTAGAGTAGTGTGTAGTAAGGGGTTTTATGTTCGAACCTATGCCCATGAAATAGGGGCGAAGCTAGGCTGTGGCGCGCACTTGAGCTCATTACGGAGGACGAAGTCTGGAAAATTTTTAGCTGATGGGGCCATTACATTTGATGAGCTCAAGAATGGTACGCGGGAGAGTGTGGCTGAAAGAGCTCTGAGTCTGGCTGACGTGTCAAGGTTGCGCGGGGTTTAAATTTTTGATGTTAACATGCTCAGGTTAAATGCTTTTTCAGAACTCAATGAAATTGAAAATCCTGTTAATTTAGCGATTGGTTTTTTCGATGGGGTTCATGTTGGACATCAGGCAGTGATAAGAAATATTATTTGCTCCGATGAAAACCCGGCGGTTGTCCTTACGTTTGACCCTCACCCTTTAAGCGTTTTGTCTCCTAGCCAATCTCCGCCAATAATTACGCCTTCGGAACACAAGCAAAATCTCATTGAGAACCTAGGTGCCGATTATTTGTTGGTTATTAATTTTGATGAGAGCAGGGCAAATCAGAGAGCAGAAGAATTTGTGAGTGAGATAGTTGATTCATGCAGACTTAAATCTATTTCTGTTGGCAATGAGTTTAGATTTGGATATGAGCGTAAAGGTGATGTTAATCTATTAACTGAATTAGGAAAGAACTTGGGATTCAAAGTGAATGGGATTGATCGTGTGTGTGATGAGAGTGGAGATGTGATTAGTAGTACACGTGTCAGGGAATCCTTAAAGCGCGGGGATCTAAAGGATGCAAATAGTTTGCTTGGTAGAGAATTTTCCATTTCAGGGCAGGTAATAAAAGGGGATGGGATTGGTCGGCGGATGAGTTTTCCTACAGCAAACATTGATATTTTTGAACCTGTAGCTATTCCGAATGGAGTCTATGCAGTATTAGCTAACCTTGAAGGTGAGAGTTTTCAAGGAGTTGCTAACTTAGGAATAAGACCAACTGTCATGGGTTCTAATAATTCTGACCCGAAACTTGAAGTCTATTTATTTAATTTTGACCGTATGATTTATGGAGAAAATCTTGAGGTTTCTTTTGTGAATTATATCCGTGAAGAAAAGAAATTTAATAGCGTAGATGATTTGAAAGATCAAATTAGCAATGATGTTAAGGAGGCAAAGAAAATTTTTCATTAAAGTTTCAAATTGTAGCTTAGGCCGACAAGTTGATCATGTAAGCTCCATCATGACGGGGCAATGATCAGATCCCATTATCTGGCTGAGTATGGTTGATGATTTTAATCGGCTAATTAGTGGTGATGATATGCACCAATAGTCAATGCGCCATCCTACATTCCGTTCTCTTGCTTTTGCTCGATAGCTCCACCAAGAGTAATGGCCTGCGCCTTTTTCGAATTCACGGAAAGTGTCGATGAAGTTGGCTTCTATTAATTGATTGAATCCTTCGCGCTCCTCATTTGTGAATCCTGGGCTTTTGGTGTTTGCATTGGGGCGAGCTAGATCGATTTCAGAGTGAGCCACGTTTAGATCTCCACAAAGTATTACCGGATTTTTTTCTGCTAGGCTCTTCAAATATTTAAGAAATGCCTGATCCCAGGACTGCCGATATTTTAATCGCCGTAATTCATTTTGAGAATTTGGTGTATAAACATTTACTAGGTAAAAGTCATCAAAGCTTAGTGTGATTACTCTTCCCTCTGTATCATGTTGTTTGATTCCGATACCATAAAAGACATCTCGTGGTTCTATTTTACTGAAAATTGCTGTTCCTGAATAACCCGCTTTTTCCGCCGAGTTCCAGTATGAATGGTGTTTCTTATTCCAATTTAAATCAACTTGCTCAGGTCTGGCTTTCGTCTCTTGAATACAAAAGAAATCAGCATCTATATCATTAAAAAAGTCGCAAAAACCCTTTTTTATAGAGGCGCGGATGCCATTGACGTTCCAGGATATAAATTTCATTTTAGTTATAGTAGGCGTTTTAGCAGATTATAACTTGAAATAAAACGACAATTGAGTAAACAAATCATCCCCCTTGATACGTTATATTATCCGTTAACTTTTCGGATAATTATGCAAGCCCTCCAATTTAATAGTTAAAATAAGTATGATATCAGTAAAAAATCTCTCAAAAAGCTTTGGGCAGAAATTGGCGGTGGATGATATTTCTTTTGAAGTAAAGAAAGGAGAAGTGCTGGGTTTTCTTGGGCCGAATGGCGCTGGTAAATCAACTACTATGCGGATGGTGACCGGCTATCTGCCTCCTACTTCAGGTGAAGTTATTATTGACGGTATTAATGTGTCGGAGGACTCAATAGCGGCCAAACAAAAGATTGGTTATTTGCCGGAATCTGCGCCGTTATATACTGATATGACGGTCTCTTCGTTCCTTGGTTTCATTGCTGAATTGAGAGGAAAAGGTAAGTCGGACGTCGAAGCTGCGATTGATACTTGTTTCCTTGGTCCGGTCAAACAGCAAAGTATTGATACTTTATCAAAGGGATACAGGCATCGCACATGCCTTGCACAATCAATACTTCATGACCCTGAGATTCTTGTGTTAGATGAGCCGACGGACGGACTTGATCCTAACCAGAAACAAGAAGTTAGAAATTTGATTAAGCGTATGGGTGAAGATAAGGCGATTATTTTTTCAACTCATATTCTTGAAGAGGTTGAAGCGGCTTGTACAAGGGCGATAATTATTGATCAAGGTAGAGTAGTTGCTGATGGGACGCCTGATGAGTTAAAAGCGAAAGCGGCAGGGGCCGGGGCTCATACAATTAAGATTAGCGGTATGGCAGGTTCAGGCATTAGATCTGAACTTTCTTCAATTAGCGGAGTGGAAACTGTTCGTGAATTTGCTTCGACCGAAAGTTCATTTTCAGGGCAAGTTATTCCGTCTAAGAAAGTGAATACAAATGCTGAAAGTATATTTAACCTTTGTAAGGAAAAGGGGTTATTATTAGAGGAACTTAGAGTTGATGAAGGTAGGCTTGATGATGTATTTCGTGAAATAACTAAAACTGATACCCAAATTTCAGAAAGTAAGGTCAAGGAAGAGGAGCCAGAGGGAGTAATTCAAAGCTAATTAACCGGCATCAAGAAAAAACAACTAAGTTCATAATTTATGAGTGCTCTTAAAAATATTTGGATCGTTTATAATAGGGAATTGAAAGCGCAGTTCAATTCAATGCTAGCATATGTCTTCATTGTGATTTTTGTTCTTTTGTCAATGTCGTTAACTTTTTTGTTGGATGACTTTTTTGCTCCTAATGCGCAGGATGCCTCGCTTGAATTTTCGTTTTTCCGCTGGCCCATGTGGTTGCTTATGTTTCTAGCGCCAGCTGTTGGTATGCGCCTTTGGTCCGAAGAACAAAGGACTGGGACTATTGAACTTCTTCTAACAATGCCCTTAGCTGTTTGGCATGCGATTGTAGGGAAGTACTTAGCTGCTCTGTCAGTCATTACCATTGCAATACTCTTTACCTTTCCGGTAGTTATCACTGTCGCTTATCTCGGGGATCCTGATAATGGTACTATTTGGGGTGGATATTTAGCGTGTATTTTTTATGGAGGTGGAGCATTGGCGATAACTTGTGCGGTCAGTGCTCTGACAAGAAGCTCAGTGGCTTGCTTAATAATTGCGCTTTCGCTTTGTTTTGGTCAATTGCTGATAGCTATTCCGCCAGTGTTGGAGTATGCGGCAGATAATTGGGGGGGAGCAGTCGCTGATGTTTTGGGATCCCTAGGGACTTGGGCCCATTACACTGAAATGAAACGAGGTGTTATTTCGTTTTCTAACGTTGTCTTTTATTTGTCAATGATAGGTTTTTGCCTATTTCTGACTAGCGTTGTAATTAAATCAAAACGCTCCTAACCACTTATTGAGTTTAGTATGTCATCTACAAAAGAAATTAGTAAGAATAAGAGCGCTCAGGTCTGGCTGTTTTCAGCGATCGGAGTGGCTCTTGTTTTCGGAATTGTTTTAGCACTTAATTTGATAGTGTCGACTAACGTCCCTTTCAAGATTGATTTGACTGAGGATAAAATTCATACCCTCTCACAAGGAACAAAAGATGTAATCGAAGAGTTAGATACTCCTGTGACTATGTCATTTTTTGTTTCTAAGGATAAAGACAATATGCGACCTGAGCTCATACCTTTTGCTAAGAGGGTTGATTCTTTATTGAAAGAATATGAAAGAGGATCCAGCGGTGGCTTTATCGAAATAGAACGAGTCGATCCTTCTCCTGATTCAGAGGAGGAGGATAGGGCCAAGCTAAATAATCTGCAGGGCATTCCAGGTCGTTTAAATGAGCCGGCATATCTTGGCCTTACCATTACTTGTTTAGATAGGAAATCTTCGATTCCATTCATTGATCCAAACAGAGAGCAAATGTTGGAATATGATATTTCAAGAGCGATAGTGGAAGTGACGCGTGAAGGGGCTCCTAAAGTGGGATTAATGTCAGCGCTTCCAGTTCAAGGCGGACCAGCAACTCCATTTGCCCAGCCAGGACAAGGCCAACAGAATAGGCCGTGGCAATTTTATACTCAACTTAAGAGAGATTACGATCCGGATCCGACTGACTTTGGAAGTAACTTAGTAGATTTGGGTTTGGATATTGAAGAGGTTCCTGGAGACGTCGATGTAGTTCTCCTTGTTCATCCAGCCGGAATTTCAGAGAATGCTCAATTTGCGCTTGATCAATTTTTGTTAAGAGGTGGCAATATTGTTGCGTTTCTCGATTCTTTTAGTGCTGTGGCTGCCCAGTCGCAACCACAGAGGCAGCAGTTTGGCGGTGCTCCGCAGGCGCCTGGTATACCAACATCCTCAAATATAGAGAAACTACTTAATGCATGGGGAGTCAACTTTGAGGCGAATCAGGTATTGGCTGATAGAAAATATGAAACGGCACAAACCCAAACCTCAAACAATCCAGCAGTTCTTACAATTACACGAGAGGCTATCAATAAAGAGGACACATTAACGACTTCGATAAGGGATCTTTTGATGTATTTCTCAGGTGTCTTTTATGTAAGTGAGAAGGAAGGGGTTAAAGTTGAAACTTTAATTAAATCAAGTTCAAAGTCGCAATTAGTGATTCCCCAGAGCGTTCAGTTTAATCCGGATCAAGTCACTCAGAACTTTAAAGCTTCAGGCAAAGAGTATCCTTTGGCATTGAGATTGAGTG
>CACJBM010000007.1 GCA_902591645.1 uncultured Verrucomicrobiota bacterium
AAATAAACAATTCTGGTTCGATTTTGACATATACTTAACAGATAGAATTAAGCATTCTTGCCCAATCTAAATGAGAAGCTAACGTTCCAGCAATTGAGCTTCATGAAAAATCGCATAGAACAGAAATTTGACCTACTTAAAAAAAGACAAAAAGGCAGCTTTTGTAGCATATGTATGTGCAGGAGACCCTACTATAGAAAAATCCCTGGAAATATTACTCTCTATAGATGAAGCGGGCGCTGACATTATTGAAATCGGCATCCCTTTCTCAGATCCCCTAGCCGATGGAATTGTCAATCAGATGGCAGCAAGCAGAGCCCTTAATTCCGGCACTACAGTTCATCACGTAATAGATCTTATTAAAAGCTTTAGAAAAATTTCTCAGACTCCGATAGTCATATTTACCTACCTCAATCCAATATATAATTATGGATATGAACGGTTCCATGAAGATGCCTCAATCGCGGGAGCCGATGGTATATTAACTCTTGATCTTCCCCCATCGGAGGAAAGCATCAATGAAGAGCTGTGCCATGCAAAAGGGCTCCTCCCAATTCGCTTAATTGCACCCACAACTCCAAAAGCTAGAATTTCACAAATAGCAAATAGTGCTCTAGGTTTCATTTATTACGTATCAAGAGAAGGAGTCACAGGAAAACAAACAAAGCTAGCCGATGGCATCCAAGAACAAATCTTATCTATTAAGCAGCTTACAGACTTGCCAATTGTTGTAGGCTTTGGAATATCATCCCCTGAACAATCAAAAGACATCGCACGAATGTCCGATGGGGTAGTTGTAGGCAGCGCAATCGTTGATTTTATTTCACAAAATAAAAACCAGTCAAACCTCAAAGAGCTCGTCCATGATTTTGTAAAACCTCTGGCCGATGCCTCAAAACCTGATTAATTTTGATATGCTGAATTTTACCAAAATGGACGGAGCCGGGAACGACTTCGTCATAATCAACAATCTCAACCTCAATTACGTGCTAGAACAGGATAAAATAGCGGACCTCTGTGATCGGCACAGGGGAATTGGAGCAGATGGATTCATCGCGGTTGAACCCCCCCAATCCAATGGCGACTATAGGATGAGATATTACAATTCCGACGGTAATGAAGCAGAGATGTGCGGGAATGGGGCTAGGTGCTTTGCTCGGTTTGTATACAATATTCAAGAACAGAAAAGCGAAACAATAAAAATCGAAACTGCGGCAGGCGTAGTTACCGCAAAAATATTAGATTCTGAAGTTCAAATAAAGCTTAGCGATCCATTTGATCTTAAGCTAAACATTCCAATTGAAATAAACGGACAATCCGAACTCATTCACTTTATTAACACGGGCGTTCCTCATGCCGTGTTAATAGTCGATGAACTCGAATCAATTAACATAAAGAAAGCAGGATCAGCAATACGTCATCATTCCGTATTTGAACCAGAGGGGACCAACGTCAATTTTCAGAAAATAAAATCATCAGACACACTAGCTATTCGCACATATGAGCGTGGCGTTGAAAATGAAACACTCGCTTGTGGAACAGGCATGGTTGCCAACGCTCTCATCCATGAACAATTAAATCATGTAAATTCACCAGTTTTTGTTAATGTGAAGGGAGGCGATACACTGAAAGTCTCTTGGGAAAAAGAAAATGATTCTTATAAAAATGTCACACTAACTGGGCCTGCAAAAATCGTCTTCGAAGGAAAAATTAATGTTTAAAGGAGCACACACAGCACTCGTTACACCATTCATCAATAGCAATGTTGATGAGAATTCTTTACGCAATCTGATTGATTTTCAGTTTGATAACGGCATAAGCGGGGTCGTCCCCTGCGGCACCACAGGCGAATCCCCAACACTAACCAACGCGGAACACAAACGCATTATTGAAATTTCAGTGAATGCAACTAATAACAGAGGCCTTGTAATTGCTGGAACTGGATCCAATTGTACTCGTGAAGCAATCGAAATGACTCAATTCGCTGAGAAGTCCGGGGCCAGTGCTGCGCTTTTAGTATGCCCTTATTACAACAAACCTTCTCAAGAAGGACTCTTCCAGCATTATAAATCGATTGCCAAGGAAACCTCTTTGCCAATCATGCTTTACAGCATTCCTGGTCGTTCCGTAATCGAAATATCGGTTGAAACTCAAGCGCGCCTACATGACGAGTGCCCAAATATTTGCGCAATGAAAGAGGCAGGAGGTAATGTTACCCGTGTAGAAGAAATTAAAAATACCTTACCCTCATCATATGAGGTTTTAAGTGGTGACGATGCTCTAACGTTGCCTTTCATGAATATGGGCGCCGTAGGCGTAGTCAGCGTAGCATCAAACATTATACCTTCACAACTTTCATCACTAGTTCAAGCCGCTTTGAATGGCAAATCTAATGAAGCTGAAAATATAAATGCTGAATGCAAAACTCTTTTCGAAGGGTTGCTTGGCCTCGACACTAATCCAATCCCAATCAAAGAGGCCATGGCTCTAACAGGAAAAATATCCAATGAATTGCGATTACCTTTAGTGGGCCTCAATGAAAGGGCCAAAACTGATCTCATTAGTTTACTCAAAAATCTTAGTCTTATTTGAATTTAAACCAGCATTTTAAATGAATGAAACACTAAACATTTTAGTTACCGGATCTCAAGGAAGAATGGGAATGGCGGTCATTGATTGCTGCAATAATGACAGTCAGGTGAATGTTTCTGGCAGCATTGATGTTGGCGACCCTATCTCTGACCATGTCAATTCATGTGATGTGATCATAGATTTCAGCTCGCACAAATTCACAGAGGACCTCCTCAGCGAATCACTCAAACACGGAAAGTCTTTAGTGATAGGAACGACTGGACATTCTGATGATGATCTCTCATCAATCAAGAAAGCATCCGAAGAAATATCAATTGTCATGGCGCCAAACTTCAGCATAGGAGTAAATACACTTTTCTGGCTCACACAAAAGACCACTCAAATTCTTGGCAATAATTTTGACCTAGAAGTTGTAGAAATGCATCACCGCATGAAAATAGATTCACCAAGCGGCACAGCAAAGAGACTTGGCGAAATATTAGCTAAAAGTAGAGGAGTTTCATACGCTGAGGATACTGTTCACGGAAGAGAAGGAATCACGGGGCAAAGAACTGCTAAAGAAATTGGCATGCACTCATTAAGAGGAGGGGACGTCGTTGGAGATCATACAGTAATTTATGCAAATGATGGTGAGCGGATAGAATTAACTCACAAAGCCTCTAGCCGTAACACTTTTGCAAATGGAGCAATACATGCGGCGAAATGGCTGTCTGGTCGTGACTCGGGGTTATATGACATGCAAGATGTCTTGGAGTTAAACTAATTACTGCTAAATAATCTGGTGAATCAGGTTGATTACGGAATTGCTTTTGGGAGCAACCTTGGCAATAGGCTCTCAAATCTTCGTCAAGCCAAAAGATTATTACTCCATCATTGCCAAAGCCCTAAAGAGGCAAAATTTTCTCCTATCTATGAGACTCAACCTGTCGATTGCGCTATAGAAAGTAACAATTTTTTAAACGCAGCGGCCAATCTTCCTCTATCCCTTGCGCCTAAAGACGCTCTTAATCTTTGTTTAAAAATTGAATCTGCATTTGATAGACCAGAAAAGAGGAAAAAAAATTCTCCGAGAACAATTGATCTTGATATAATTTACGCAGGATCACTTATCCATAATTCAAAAGAACTCACAATACCGCATCCGAAATTATACGAACGAAGGTTTGTGCTCGAACCATTATCCACAATTGTGCCCTCACTCATTTTGACTAACCAAAAAAAAACAATACTGCAGCACCTTAATGATATAGAATCCTCTGAGTCCCCTTTAATTAAAATTACTAATATCTGGTAATGGTAAATCAAACTCACCAATCTCATCCATCAAGAGTTACTTCTTTAGCCTCTAAGGATCGAGACAATCCAATTTCTGCTTTAACTGCATATGATTACCCGACAGCTAGAATCCTAGACGAGAATGGAATTGACCTCATCTTAGTTGGAGACTCTCTCGGAATGGTTGTTCTTGGTCACAAGGACACTACAAGCGTTTCAATTGACATGATGGTCCATCACACATCTGCATGCAGACCTGCGATTAATAATGCCGCACTCGTAGCTGATTTGCCTTATGAATCATATCAAAGTCCAGACCAAGCTATCACCTCAAGCCATTCGCTCATTCAGGCTGGAGCCGATGGGATCAAACTCGAAGGAGGATCTTCAGTAGTTCCTCAAATTACAGCTATCATTAAATGCGGCATTCCCGTTATAGGACATATTGGATTCTTACCACAAAGCATAGAAAGCGAAGGAGGCTATAAGAAAAAGGGTAAAAGCACTGATGAATATTCTATGATCCTTTCAGACGCAATATGTTTAGAAGATGCAGGAGTGTCCGCTATCGTTCTAGAAAGCGTAGTAAGCGATCTGGCTACTGAAATTACTGAGACATTAAAAATTCCCACAATAGGAATAGGATCTGGCAATAATTGCGATGGGCAGATCAGAGTAATTCACGACATAACCGGCAACTTCCCATGGTTCAGTCCACCATTTGCAAAGCCTCTATGTAATATTGCCGATGAAATTTCATCGGCAGTAAAAAAGTACATCCAGTCAATTTAACCATCTGCATTTGGTGCTCGCTTAAGAGCAGGATAATGCTAGTCAATAAATTCACCCATAGCTCTATACTTCTTATATCGCTGCTCTAACAATTGATCGATCGGCACATCCGAAAGCTCTTTGATTCCATCAAGAATTGAGTCTTTCAAATTTTTAGATGCTACAGCCGGGTTAGTATGAGCTCCTTTCGAAGGCTCGCGGACGATTCGATCAATGATACCAAGCCGCTTTAAGCTCTTAGCATCCAGCTTCATTGCATTGGCTGCATCAGGGGCATACTTTCTATCTTTCCACAAAATGGCCGCACATCCTTCAGGACTAATTACTGAATAATATGAATTTTCCATCATCATCACTCGATCAGCAACGCCAATTCCCAGTGCTCCACCTGAACCACCCTCACCAATGACTATGGATATAATTTGCGTTCTTAACAGCATCATTTCCCTCAGATTATAAGCAATTGATTCTGCGATGTTCCTTTCTTCTGCTCCGACTCCCGGATAAGCTCCTGGAGTGTCAATGATTGAAATAACTGGAAGCTTAAACTTTTCGGCAAATTTCATCATCCTAAGGGCCTTCCGATAACCTTCGGGTCCCGCACTACCAAAATTACGTTTCAACTTTTCATCAGTGTCACGACCCTTTTCATGGCCAATAACTACGCATTTAATACCACCGATTCGAACTAGGCCCGCAGGCATAGCGCTATCATCTCCAATGTGTCTGTCTCCATGCAATTCTATAAAATCATCAAAACATGATGCCACATAATCCAACATCATGGGCCGCCTAGGATGCCTGGCCATCTCAACCCTCTTCCAGGAAGAAACAGGATATTTCTTTTTCGGTGAGATTTTCTTCTTTGGTATTTTCTTTGTCCCCATATTTATCTCGTGCGCAGTTAATTAATTTCTAACGTAAATCGGCGATCCAGATCGGACTAAAAGAGCTAACTCTTCGATATCATCGTCCGAAACAAAAAAACCTGTCGCATACTTATCTTTATCTTCGTCTCCAGTCAAAGAACGTATAGGGACCCCCCTTCGTTCGCACCTAATTTCTTTCGGTGCATTAATATATTCAGAAGAACCTATTTCAATGAATCTAGATCCGTCCCCAACTACTAATCCTTCAACTGTGGAATCCATGGAGGAAGGACATCCCTGAGGCAGCCTGCTTCCAACTAATTCATAATTTTTAAATAACTTATCTTGTGCGTTCCTTAGCGATATAGTTTTAGCCTTCATGTTGATCAGCACACTGAAATGTAATGGGCAAACTATCAATTGGTCACCGGGTTGCAATTTTGAGCCCATTCTGCCATTCACATGGAGTATGTACCCGACAGTAGTCTGGTGCTTTTGAGCAATCGATCTCAGAGCATCTCCCCTTTTGACAGTGTACTCATGCTTATCCTCGCCACTATCCCTTGAAAGTAAATGATCAGAATTAATCTCACCAATTATTCGGTTTGATTCTTCAAAATGGCTCGACTCGGGATAATATTTTATTAATTTGTGCAAACTTTCAATCCCCGCAATCAATTCTCCAGTTTGCATTAACGAAATCGCCCGTTCATAAAGATGAGAACCATGATCCACCTTAATTTTGGGGAGTTTTTTGATTTCATTTACTTGAGTCTGCAATTTGCGTTCAGGCTCAATCTCTTTGTCCCATAAGTAATAAACAGCAACAACACATAAAGATAAAATACCCAATGACACAAATGCAAATAGGAGCCTCAAATAGACTTTCACTTTTAGCTATAGTAATCCTCGACGCTGAAAATCAAAAACATTTATGCCTTGGGACTTACCTATCATTTCGACGGTGAACTTCAATAGGCAAACCTCCCAAGCATCATCAACTCCATGTATCACAGCTGACAGCGGGTTTGAATTTCTATTGGCCCTTTCCATCACTTTATCCCTAACGTCGTTAAAAGGCTCGTTAACAACATCTTCGCGAACTTTGTCCTTACGAAAGCTGAATCCATATTTCAGTATAGATAAATCCGCAGCATTCTCATGTAACCATTGAGAAAAAGCCTCGGCCTGTTCGCCGAACCCCTCAAATTCAAGATCAGAATAAGCTTCAGGCTTTATGATTGTTGGCCGATCAGCATGTAAAACTCCCTCTCGGACCCTAGTTTCGTTAACACTGTCCATTAATTCAGAAATGAGGTGAAACTCAAATGATGTGCTCCCGAAAGTATCAATGCGTCGGTCAGGCTCTAATAGAACCTCCGTGGACTCTAAAGCATATTGTATGTCATCTTGAGAATACATTATTAATATTTAAGCCTGAATATAAATACAGACACCGTTATATCGCCCCAACGATAGGAGAATCAACGTAAAACAAATTAAGCGGCAAACGTACCAGCTATAGAGAGAATTTTATCCCTCCCCCTTAATTGATTCGATATGACTTATGACTGCCCCAACGCTCACCAACTTCTCAGCTTCTTCATCAGGAACCTCAATCCCGAACTCCTCCTCAAAAGCCATCACCAGCTCAACGGTATCCAATGAATCAGCGCCCAGATCTTCTATGAACTTCGCTTCAGGAGTCACTTGATCTTCTGGAGCATTCAGGTTTTGAACAATTATATCTTTAACTTTATCTGCAATATTATCAGCCATATAAAATATATTTTAGTTATGTTAACTTGTTGGCTATACCGTCAGCAATTACTTTTATCAACCGATTAAATGAAAGATTTCAGTTTTTTTAAAAAAAACCAGTAGGAATCAACTTATTAATAAATATTTCCCGAGAAAAGAAAGCCCTATGATTCTCCATCACTGCCCTGCTGCTCAGTTTCAAAAACTTCCACGATTTCACCAGAAATTCCATCCTTCAGCCGATCAAGTATCACATCTGCTCCAACAAACTTTAAATCATCTATAACCGCTCTTCTCTTTGCCCCATCACCTTCATCATAAAAAACATAAGCTAAGCCTTTCTTTGCCCACTTTCTGGTATCAATCCGATAAATAGACTGAAAAGAAATCGTTTCTCCCTTTTCAGAAACAAGATTATCCCCATCCACAATTAATACTCTTCTGCTATTTATTAATGCATTAACAAATACACAAACCGCACAGACCCAAAGACAAAAAGCAATGATGATCTGGCCTTTAATTTCAGATGCAGAATGAAATTTCGGATTCTTGACCTCCCAGCCTTGTTGGCCTGATGAAACAACGCCATAGACTGCCCAATCTCGTTTGGCAGTCGCGGCAGCAAATGCATTATAACATCCCTCAAATAGATTCAAGCCATCAACTCCACTCTGAACTGCGGACTCCTTATCCTTAGAGTATTGTTTTAATTCCGCATAATCTTCCCAAGTAATATTGCGTTTCTGGCCATTAATATAAGCATCTTGAGCAGTTACATCATTTATTTTCTTTAAAACGCTTTTACCTTTTGTTGACTTCGAAAACTCCAGCCAAGTTTGATCATCACCACCATCAGAATGAGCCTTCTGAAGCAAACCCATCGATTCTTCACCTATATTTACACCTTGAGCTTTTTGGGCCAAAGAATCTTTGAATTCCGGCCAAGTTTCTGCTCTGCCACCTGAATCAAAAGCTTCTTTTGCAAAATAAACAATATTCTTGGCAGGCCAAGAATATTTACCATCATAGAAAAACCATCCTCCCCCCCCCACTGTCAGAAGTAGCATAAGGGCCATTCTTCTGTAATACCAAAAAGCCACTCGGCAAATAATCTTTTCAGACGATGTCATCAAATACGAATAAATCCTAAGTTTTTAATCTAGCAAGCTCTCACTGACTTGCGAGTTTCTTCGGTAAAGTTTAAGTTTCAAGATAAAGATGAGCTTTGTAAACACATTCGACAATCGCGCTAATTGTCTAATTCCTTCAACAAGAAAGTTTAAACAGCTATTAAACCCAGTAAATACTGAAGAGCTTGAGGAACTTGCACGGATATCAGCGAGTGTCACCAGACAAAATTTTGGGCATACGATGCGGCTATTTGCTCCGCTTTACCTATCAAATGAATGCGTTAACAATTGCACTTATTGCGGATTCTCTCGCAGCAACGCGATACTACGAGTGACGCTGGGCATAGATCAAGTTTTGAAAGAAGCCTTACATTTACACTCATTAGGCTTCAGGAGCATCCTCCTAGTCGCTGGAGAGCATCCTAAATTCGTTTCAGAGGGATATTTGGAAAAATGCATCAAAGCAATTCGAGACTTTATCCCTTCTATCGCTCTGGAAGTGGGACCAATGGAAACCTCTGAATACAACAACATGGTTGAGGCTGGATGCGAAACTCTCGTCGTGTACCAGGAAACCTATGAAAGAAACACATATGGAAAACTCCACACTAGCGGACCCAAAAAAGATTTCGATTGGAGGCTAGAGTGCCCCGAAAGAGCATATCGTGGCGGTTTTCGTAGAATAGGCATTGGCGCTTTGTTTGGTTTAAGTGAATGGAAAAACGAAGCGTTGGCCCTAGCATCACACCTCGCTTATCTGCAACAAAATTGCTGGAAGGCTAACTACACAGTTAGCTTTCCTCGTATTCGTCCAGCATCAGGCGGTTTCCGCCCCGACCACAACTTAACCGACAGAGATTTTCTTCAACTCATATTTGCTTTCCGTATCACATTTCCCGAGGTGGGCATCATCTTAAGCACCCGCGAATCTAAGAGCCTCAGAAACAACTTATCGAAACTCGGAATCACCTCAATGAGCGCTGGCAGCCACACTGAACCGGGAGGATACACAGGTGAAGGAACTGATGACCTTCATTACACAGTTAGAGGAAGGCGCATTGATTTGGATAACAAAATTGATTCAGAATCACTCTGCTCCAAACGATCAGCCACTGAACAGTTCGAAATTAATGATGATCGAAGCCCACACGAAATATGCAAAATGCTCATTGAGAATGGGCTTGATCCAGTATGGAAGGATTGGGATCAATCAATTTTATGCGCCGACTAACAGAATTCTTAAAAGAATCAAATCAATGACGATCACTCTCAACGGCAAAGAAAATAGCAAATATAAAGAACCCATTTTAGTCGATGAGCTCTTATCATGCCTTAATTTAACAAATGCTCCTGTCCTCGTTGAACTTGACGGCACCGCACTTAGAAAAAGCGAATTCTCAACTACAAATATTAATGATGGTGCCATTATTGAAATAATCCAAATCGCAGCAGGAGGATAATCATAAATTTTCAATTCCTAATCTATAAAAATACTGCTACTTTGCATAACGACTTCTAAATGGAAACCACAGACAAAAGGGAATCCACAAATTCCCCAAGCTCATTTCAAAAGCGAACGTTATGGAAAGCCATAACTGGTCTTTCAATGTCTGTTATCGTTATACTAGTAATTAGCGCTGTTAGTATTCTGGGTAAAATATTAAGCGTACTCCAGCCAGTCTTAGTTCCTTTAGCGATTGCAGCTATCCTGTCATATCTGCTAGCGCCTATAGTCAATTGGACTAGAAGACGATTACTAAAAAATATTAAAAATTCACGAACTTGGGCCATCCTCATTGTTTTCAGCGTCACTTCAATCATTGGACTTCTCGTTGCTTTATCAATAATAATTCCCGCATCTCATGAACTCGGACAACTTTTTGACAAGAAAGCTGAAATTATTGAAAATGCTCAAAAGCAATTAACAAAATTCAATAGCAGCCTTTCATCTCTTGATGACTTTTTCGGAGCGCCTAACAACAATCCATCCTCAACAGAGGAAAACAAATCAGAACAGAGCCAATTATGGAACAAATTTATTAATTGGGCTAACAGCCCTGAAACGACTTCCTCATTAATTCACTTTGTGGGAAAGGCTGCAAACGGTTTCATCGGCGCGCTAGGATATCTGATCGGACTTTTCCTCATTCCCGTTTATTTGTTCTTCTTCCTTAAAGATTCAGCCTTCATTGAAAGATACTGGGACAACTACATCCCTCTCAAGGATTCATCATTAAAAGATGAAATCGTGAGTGTAGTTAAAGAAATAAACGTATACTTCGTTGCCTATTTTCGAGGCCAAGTCGTTGTAAGCTTTATTGATGGTGCGCTTACAGGAATAATTTTAATGGTACTAGGACTAGATTACGCACTAATCATTGGAGTTTCTCTGGCCATTCTTGGCGTAATTCCATTTGTTGGATTTATTCTAACAGCTATCCCCGCATTACTTATAGCAATAGCTCAACAAGATGGCCCCTCGGTTCTCGTTGTATTAGCAGTATTTATTGCCGTCCAGCAATTTGACGGTCTTATCATTCAACCGAAAATAGTTGGTGAATCCGTAGGATTGCATCCATTGACCGTAATCTTTTCTGTCCTCTGCTGGTCTTTGATTATTGGAGGAATGCTTGGAGCATTACTGGCTGTACCACTTACCGCTTCAATTAAAGTTCTATTTCAGCGCTACATATGGGAACGAAAGATCCAAAGCAAGACACCTATAGAAGAACCCATTCAAACTACATAAACCCCATTGTCATAATATTTTGAAGTCAGTTGATACAATTGAAATCACTGCCGAAGTTGAAAAGGCCAGTAAGTGGATCAATCCACTTAGAGAAGAAATGGCCCGCGTTCTAATTGGCCAACATTCACTAGTGGACAGCCTAATAATAGGTCTACTTACCAAAGGGCATCTATTAATTGAAGGAGTCCCAGGACTAGCAAAAACTCTAACAGTTAATGCATTGGCTGGTTGCCTAAATGCCGAGTTCAAAAGAATCCAGTTCACACCAGACTTACTACCTGCCGACGTCATCGGGACACTCATTTACAGCCCTCAGAACGGCGAATTTTCACCAAAACTAGGGCCGGTTTTTACCAATCTTTTACTGGCCGACGAAATCAACAGAGCACCAGCTAAAGTTCAAAGCGCACTCCTAGAAGCTATGCAAGAGCGTCAGGTCACTATCGGAGACACTTCATATGAATTGCCCGATCCCTTTCTAGTAATGGCCACTCAAAACCCATTAGATCAAGAGGGCACGTACCAACTTCCTGAAGCTCAGCTCGATCGGTTCCTACTAAAAGTAATAATCGATTACCCTAAACCCGATGAAGAAAGATCAATTCTAGAACGCATGGGTAATTCAACAATCAATTTAAAAACAAATCAAATACTCTCAAAAGAACAGATAACCGAATCCAGAATAACAACTGATTCAATCTATATTGATGAAAGCATCAAAGATTATATCATCTCATTAGTTGTATCCACTAGGGAACCAGAAAAGATTGATAAGAATCTCAAATCTTATATCCGATGCGGAGCCTCTCCTAGAGCAACCATAAATCTTACCTTAGCCTCAAAGGCTAACGCCTTTATTCAAGGCAGAGGATTCGTTACACCCACTGACGTCAAAAAAGTTGCTCCAGAAATCCTTAGACATAGGATTTTATTAACATATGAAGCCGAGGCAGAACAGATCACTACTGACCAGATCGTCAGTCAGATATTAGAGGGCGTCCCTGTCCCCTAATCTAATGGACGAACTGACCGAGATATTAAAAGAAGCTAGGCGCATCGAAATTCGTGCCAGAGGTATGGTTTCAAATGAATTTAGCGGAGAATACCGCAGCTCTTTCAAAGGCAGGGGCATCGACTTTCACGATTTACGTGAATACACACACGGCGATGACGTTAGATCAATTGACTGGAACACTACAGCTAGGACTGCAGAGCCCTACGTTAAACAGTTCATCGAAAGGCGGGAACTGAACATATACATTGCGATCGACATTAGCTCCTCCTCCAATTACGGAAGTGTAAAGTTCAGCAAAAGAAAAATTGCAGCGATTATTTCTGCAATATTCTCGCTCAGCGCAGCAAAAAATGGGGACAAGGTAGGACTAATACTTTTTAGTAATACTGTTGAGTTTTTCTCTGCTGCAAAGAAAGGTTCAGCGAACTGCATGAGAATCTTAAGGGAAGTCCTTCTCTTTCCCCACAAAAACAAAGAAAGCAATCCAGCATGTGCGCTTGAGTTCTTACTTAAACACCAAACTCGCAAATCTTTAATTCTACTTGCCTCTGATTTTCTATGCAGTGATTTCGAAAAGTCTTTAAAAGTATCCTCATCAAAAAATGACATCATCGCAATTCAGTTAGTTGACCCTGCTGAACGAGATCTTCCCAGAGTGGGCAAAGTTCGTTTGACTGACCCCGAAACCGGAACGTCTCAAACTGTACAAACACGCTCAGAGAACATTCGTCAGATTTACTCTAATAATAGAGATCTATGGCAAACAAATCTTAATCGAATACTTGAAAGTAATGGCGTTGATAAAATTAGCCTTAGCACAGACAATGAACCAAACATAGAGCTGTCCCTAAGAAAGTTTTTCAAAAAAAGGAAAGTCTAATAACTAATCCTCAAGTATTTCTCTAAACTCATCGGGAGTTTCAGAAGGAAGTTCAATTGCGCCGCCCTCATCAGAACCTTGCTCATTTAATCGGTCAGCCCTTACCCCTGAACCTCTAGGATCACTTAATCCACGAGATTGAGCCGCTTTCATCTTATTTTTTATCCTCTCCTCATCAAAGTCTGTTGTTAACAACTCTGCTGTGAAGTGGGAAAAAAAACCTGATCCCATAAATAAAATAATTGCGACCAATAATACTTCGCCTTTCTTAGGCCTTAGTCTTGGGTTCCTATGTCTTTTAGCAAAAAATATAACAATCCCAATAGAAATGATCACGCAAATGAACATTAAAAGATAAAAATATTTTGGGAAATACATCAGTTTTAACCATTACACAATCTAGAAGTAACTTCATTAAAAATAATTATTACTCATGACCCAGAACAATCCCAAAAAGAAGAACGGATTTAAACCGGGCCCATTTGATTACCATGAAGAAATAGAAGTAGAAATTACGAGCCTAACAAACATGGGACAAGGAATAGCAAGGACTGACGAAAACTGGGTTATCCTAGTCCCTTTCTGTGTGCCTGGAGAAAAAGTAATTGCCCGCATTTATCGCAATCAAAAAAATTACAGCGAAGCAGATTTACTAAGAGTCATTTCGCCTTCTCCTGAAAGAGTTCAGCCAGAATGTAATATTTTTGGATCATGTGGAGGATGCCAGTATCAGCACATCAAATACCTCGAACAATTAAGGTGGAAAAAAAAGCAAGTCGAAGAGCTACTCTTCCACATGGCTGGCATTACATGTAATATAGATGATGTTACCCCATCTCCTCAGAAATATTCTTACCGAACAAAATTAACTCCGCACTTTAATAAACCAAAAGATGGTGATGTCGGACCAATTGGCTTTCAACAGCCTGGACGAAGATCACTAGTCGACGTGGAGGCTTGCCCCATTGCACACCAAATCATTAACGACAATCTGCAAGAGATAAGAAAAGACGTCAGAGAGAACGCGGGCACTTACAAAAGAGGATCGACCCTGCTCATTAGGGTCGACTCAAAAGGGAAAATACATACAAAACCAGACTCTATCGCAATTGAAAAAGTAGGCTCCATGGAGTTTCATTTCCCTGCAGGTAGTTTCTTTCAGAACAACGCATCAATACTAGTAGATTTCACTCATTACGTAAAATCAGAAGCAAAATCTTCGGGGCAAAAATATCTTATAGATGCGTATTGTGGCGCCGGACTCTTCTCATTAACTTCAGCCAGTGAATTTGAGAGCGTAATAGGAATTGAAGTCTCTGTGCATTCGATCAAATGGGCTAAGTTCAATGCTAAGATCAATCAAATATCAAACGCATCCTTTCTTGCGGGCAAAGTAGAAGATTTATTCAAAGATGTTGATGTGCCTGGAAATGAAACGGCAGTCGTGATAGATCCCCCAAGAAAGGGCTGTAGCGAAGATTTTCTAAAACAGCTTTTCGCATTCGCACCTGACACAGTAATATACGTTTCATGCAACCCGGCGACTCAAATGAGAGATTTAAAACAATTTCTTAAATCTGGATATAAGCTAAAAAGAGTCATGCCTTTTGACCTTTTCCCGCAAACAAAGCACCTAGAATGCGTTATGACGCTTAGCAGAAATAGTCATTGAGCCGCTAAGCCCTCAAAAGAGAGAGCCAACCCCCAATTAATAACACTCCACCCAAAGGTGTCATCGGACCAAGAAAGGCAAGCTGATAAAGAGCGAGTAAATACAAACTCCCACTGAAGAGGATTATTCCAGTGACAAAACAAAACCACGAAAGCTTATTGAAATTTTTGAGAGAAAACGTAACTACCAATAAGACCACAGCATGAATCAAATGATAAAAGACAGCAGTCTTCCAAACATCAAGATTTCCATTTACTTCTAGATTCACCTTCAAAGCGTGCGCACCGAAAGCACCCAAAATTACACCGAAAGCACCAATAATAACTACAACTTTCTCCATCCACCCAGATGCGATTCTTAATGAATTATTCTCCCTATTTACCATTGTTTGTGAATATTAAATCAGATTAATTATAACTTGATATCAAAATCATAAAATGACAAAGAAACCAAAAATCACATTTCTAGACTCATCAACAATGGACCCTGGAGACTTGGACCTAAGCCCTTTAAATGAATTTGGCGATTGCAGTTTTCATCAAATCACAAATGAAGAGGAAACGTTAGCCAATATGAAAGATGCCGAAATTGTGATTACCAATAAAGTAAACATTACCTCAAGCATCATCCATCAATCTACAAATCTGAAGCTAATCGTTGTATGTGCTACTGGCGTAAACAACATTGACCTGCACGCGGCAAAGAACGCCGGAATTATTGTCAGTAACGTAGCCAATTACTCCACCCCAATCGTTGCACAACATACTCTTGCGCTTTTACTTAACCTTTGTGCAAACACTCATAAGTATTTAGGAGAAAAAAAAATGTGGCCGGAGAGTCCAATTTTTACAAGATTGGACCACCCCGTAACAGAATTAAACGGCAAAGTAATGGGCATTGCAGGAGCTGGGAACATAGGATCTCTAGTAGGCAAAATCTCTGAAAAAATGGGAATGAAAATACATGTTTTATCTAGAAGTCAATCTAATGTCCAAATCCACCCAGAATGGCCTAGAATCAACAAGGAAGACTTCTTTTCAAAAAGCGATGTCATAAGCCTGCACTGTCCATTGACTAAAGAAAATGAACACATGATAAACTCTGATACTCTAGAACTAATGAAGCCAACATCATTATTTATTAACACTAGCAGAGGAGGTCTAGTAAATGAAAACGATCTCGCTAACGCTCTAAGAGCCGGCAAAATTGCCGGCGCAGCACTCGACGTCCTTTCTTCAGAGCCTCCGGAAATTGATCACCCCTTAATGAGTGATACTATCCCAAATCTACTCATTACTCCTCACATCGCCTGGATATCACTAGAGGCCAGAATGCGCCTCCTTGAAGGCGTGATCAGTAATATCAAATCATTCATTTCAGGCAATCCTTCAAATAGAGTCGCTTAGAATCATTCATGAATCTTTACCCAATTAAGATTCAATTCTTTCTGAGTTACGCCGCCCTTGGCAGTATAGCTCCATTAATGGCTCTTCTCTTAAAGGAAGCAAAAGACTTTAGCCCAAGACAAATCGCCATCACTCTGAGCGTTTCAAGCATTGGAATGCTTTTCACGCCAGCCTTAATGACTTATCTCGCAGACAAGTCAATTGATTCGCGTAAAATTTTAAGATTTATTTTTTCAATTACAGCAGGCTCGTTAATTGCAGTTTATTATTTAACTGATCCATTTCATGTAACTCTCAGCTGGACCATCTATAGCATAGCCTTCATCCCCACTCTGCCTCTACTAGATGGTTACTTTTTCAATCACAACGAAAAACTGAAAGAGCGTGGAGAAAAAGCTCTCGAATACCAAAAGATTAGAATCTGGGGGTCAATTGGATTCATTGCACCAAGTTCAATTTTATTTTTTACTCTTAGCGGTGAAAAAGATATCGCAAATTCACTTTGGTGCGCAGTTACATTCTGCATCCTGTCCCTACTTGCGACCTACTTAATGCAGAACCCCTCCTCCTCTCAAAAGGTCACCTTAGAGAAGCCAACGACAGAAGCTTTCCGCGTTCTTCTGTCTCCGCGACTAATACCATTCTGCGTCGGCATATTTTTTTCCTACACTGCCGCAAACTGTTACTACCCTTACCTGTCAGTCTTCTTCAAAGAATCAATCGGCATTCAAAATAATCATATCACAGCAATAACTTCGATAGGCGTTGCTATCGAAATTATTTATCTCCTCAACCTTACGAAATTAAAAAAATGGCTAGGATTTCGTGGGGTAATGACGGTAGGCCTAAGCTCAATGGCTATCAGATTGTCAATTTTGGCTACGTTCCCTTCACTAAAAACAGCTTTAATTATTCAACTCTTCCACGGTTTAGAAATTCTTTCAATGTTCGTTCTTCCTATAATGTATCTTGATCAAGTGTCCGGTGCAGGGTTCCGAAATTCGATCCAAGGCGCATTTACTATCCTAATAACCGTGCCTTCCCGTCTTCTCGGTTTTGTAATTGCCGGTGAAATTGCCCGCGTCTATGGAGCGAAGGAAGTCATTTACGCTGGATCATTCCTTTCTGCCTTTGGAATGCTTATAATTCTTATTTTCCTAAAAACAGACACCAGCACTGAAGGCACTAACTAAGGATCAATTTCACCTTGGACTAATCCATTAAATTCATTCCTTATCTTCAAGAAATGATTGCTCTCCAATTCATTCAAGGACACCCCATCAATACTCTCAATCGGCTGTATTTGTCTAAGAGTTGAAGTCAGAAATGCTGAATCAACACTGGTCAGATCAGCCACGGGGAAATCAATCTGGCTTACTTCAATACCAATTCTATTACATATATCAAGCACCAGAGCACGAGTAACTCCGGCCAAGCATCCTGATGAAAGTGGTGGAGTTATTAATTGGCCATTGGCAACAATGAAAATATTACTGCCGGACCCTTCGCATAAGTTGCCGGACACATTGCCGAAAATTGCTTCTCTGGCTCCTTTAGAGTGCGCAAGCGCCAAAGCCACAACATTTTCTCCATAGGATGTCGTCTTTATTCCGACTAAGGCCCCACGTTCGTTCCTTAAATATGGAACGGAAATAACTTTACTATGAGCTGGCTGTTCAGGCGCTTCGGAAGATGCAACAATAACGTTCTCAGAATCCGAGCCCTTCTCAGAGCCAAGCGGAGCCCTCCCTGCCGTAATTGTAATCCTTAATCGTGCAGGAACCTCATTGTTCAAAGCAAGGACCGCCTGACACGCATCACTTAAGAGTTCAGGCTCAGGGACATTCAATCCGAAGGGTTGAGCTGATTTCGTCAAACGCTCATAGTGCCTAGTAAAAGCAAACGGAATAGCGCCATCATAAGAAATCAATGTTTCAAAGACCCCATCACCAGTCAAAAGACCATGATCAAATGGAGAGACCCTAGCCTCTCCTTCTTCGACGATACTCCCATTTATCCACAATTTGTTATGGGAGCTCTGATCACCTAGATTCATTATTATAAGTTGTAGTATATTTAAATTATACGTCGTGGCCTAAACTTCCCTATCATAAAGAGTTCATTTCTGCTAATTCTTATTACTAATGACTTGAATCTGATGAGTTTTGCGATTTCAACTGCTATATTATTTGCCTTTTCAGCGATCTGTAACACAAAGGTCTCGCGGCAGATGGATCAAATCACCGCAAACCTAATTAGACTTTTAATTGCAACATTTATTTTGGGCGTTGCCACATTAATTATTGATCCAAAGAGCTTCCATGCAGAAGCCTCTAAGTGGTTAATATTCAGCGGAATAGTAGGTTTTGGAATTGGCGATATCGCTCTATTCATCGCTCTTTCAAAAATCGGGTCTAGGTTAACAATTCTAATTAATTTTTGTACAGCCACATTAGTCGGAGCCTCATCAGACTGGCTATGGCTAGGCGACACAATTAATCCAGAAACTCTCATTTATATATTTTGCATCCTTGCAGGACTCTCAATTGCACTTTACTCCAAAAACCTAGGATCAAATAATATCAGATCCTATAAAATAGGAATTATTGCCGCAACAATCGCAGGCATCGGCCAAGGAATGGGGGCATCTATTAGTCGCCACGCCACAACAATTGCAGGTTATAACGACGTCACAATCGGAGGAATTAGTCAGGCCTTCCAAAGAGTCTTTGCAGGCTTTTTATTCCTATTACTAATTTTTCTTATCAAGAAATTCGCAGCCCGAAGAGAGACTATTTCACCCGTTAATAAAAAACCAATTAATTGGCTGATTTTTGCTGCCCTTTTTGGCCCTGTCTTAGGAGTGAGTTGCTTTCAAGCATCATTGCAGACAATGACTAGCGGCGAATCAATGGCCATCGTTGCCACGAGCCCGATCATCCTAATTCCATTGGCGCTCATCTTTGAAAAAGATAGACCTACCATGGTGTCCGTTCTTGGAGGAATTATCGCCGTCAGCGGAGTAATCGGAATGGCTCTTTCTAGCTAACTTCCTTGCCTATTAATTCCTCGAGCCTGTCTTTAAGTGACTCAATCCCAAGTCCAGTGAGAGCCGACACCCCAATGACTTCTATGCGGGAAAATCTAGATTTTAATATATCAAAATTTGCTCCTGCCTCATCTATGTCCATTTTATTTGCAATAATCATCCAATCTCTAGAAGCAAGTTCATCGCTATAAAGCTTAATCTCCTTCCTAAGAGTTTGAATGTCCTCGACTGGATCCCTCATATCACTGCCCGCTATGTCGACAACAAAAAGTAATAATTTACATCGCATAATGTGGCGAAGAAAATCATGTCCTAGCCCCACATTTTCATGCGCCCCCTCAATGATACCAGGTATGTCTGCGACGGTAGCTCGCACTGCACTATTGAATTCAATAACTCCCACTGAAGGCTGAAGTGTAGTAAATGGATAATTAGCAACTTTAGGCTTTGCCGATGATAAAACGCTCAACAGGCTGGACTTGCCTGCATTAGGAAAACCAACAAACCCAGCATCACCAATCTGCCGCAATTCAAGATAGAAAAATCCTTCTTGACCTTTTTCACCAAGAGTATGCTCCTGAGGGGCTTGGTTAGTGGAAGATTTAAAATGGACATTTCCCTTGCCTCCCTTTCCGGATTTCGCAATAACAAATTGCTCTCCATTCATTGTAAGATCAGCTATAGGTTCAACTTTCAGCTTGAGCTCCTCTATTGAAACTCCGGGCTGGTCAGACTCATAGACAAGCGTCCCAGGAGGAACCCTAACAACAAGTTCTTTACCAGACTTGCCATGCTTTCCCCTACCCTGACCATGAGCTCCAGATTTTGCTATTAATCGTGAGTTGAAAAACAAATGAGTCAGATTGTCTGTATCTGAAGCAACTTTCAAAATAACGTCTCCACCGTCTCCACCGTCTCCACCATCAGGCCCTCCCTTTGGAACATATTTTTCTCTTCGGAAATGCACTATGCCATTACCTCCGTCACCTGCCCGCACGTAAATTCGGACATGATCAACAAATTGTCTTTTTTTCAATTTAATTACCTGTTTTCAGGAAGAAGATATTTAGTTTAGTTACGCTAAAACGCAAACACAGCAATTGTACTATTTGCATAGAATTGTCAGTAAAACACTTCATGAAACAACTTAATTAAAAATTTTGTAATCAAATAAATGTGTAAGCATCATTCATAAAGCGCATAATTGTGCTAAATCTGAAGACTACTCTGCCTTGATTTTATCCAATGATGCAAATACGATCTATAATGACCAAAAGCCAGCTCCGTTTAATCCTTTTTTTGGCTCATTGTTTCTTCTTTTTATGTGTGGCCCCCTCATCCCACGCAAAAATCCTAGATTACTTTAAAAAGGACCTATCTAAAGTACCAACCAAAGAAAAACTTACTGCTCAAGAACCGCTTGCTAAAAAGAAGTTAGACCAAGCTTTGAATTATGAAAAGAACGGCATGAAATCCAAAGCCGTTTCTCAATATCAATACATCATCAAAAATTACCCATTCACTTCGTCCGCTCCAACCAGCCAATTTAAACTGGCTGAACATTTCATGGAAAAAGGAAAACTGAAGAAAGCCTTCTCTTCTTTTCAGGACTTTGTAGACAGATACAAATCAAGCCCTAATTACATAAAAGCAATTCAATCCCAATACGATATCGCGCGCTCTGCACAAGCGCAAAACAGTAACCATAAAGTATTTTTTCTTCCAAAAAAGTTTCAACAATCGGACCTCCTTGAATGGTTCACATCAATCATAGACAATGCTCCTTTCTCTACCCTAGCTCCACTCGCTCAATTCGCCATAGCCGAACTGTATCAAGCTGATGAGAAGCCCTCCTTAGCAATTTCAGCTTACCAGTCACTAGTGGACAAACATCCTAACCACCCAAAATCACCAGAAGCACAATTCAGAATCGGAGAAATTGCACGGCAAAAAATTGAGACCGGCAGCAGGGACCATGCAAACATTGTATCAGCAAGGAACGCCATGGAGGATGTGATCGTCGCTTATGAAAATAGCCCCAGAGCAAAAGAAGCCAAGATTGCGCTAGCAAAATTTGAAGCAATTGAAGCAAAACAATTTTATGAAACCGGTTTATTTTATGAGAAGCAAAATCAATTAAGGAGCGCCGTAATCTATTACGAAAAAGCATCAAATTCCAAGGACCCTATAATCCGCAGCAATGCTTTAAAGAAGCTTGCATTTTTTCAAAAGAATTCCCCCATACAGGGAGCATCAAAAGTAAAAACTCCAATAGAAAAGGAACCAAAGGAAGATTTGCCACTTTCACCTCGCTCCGATTCAAGTAAAACAATATCGAATGAGAAGAAGGGACCAGTAATACTCCCTCCTCCCCCCTCAGAAAGTTAGATTCGATTTCCAATAGTCATAACCGCCTAACTATTTTCAGCTTTGTCATCATATAGATTAAAAAAAGCACAATTCGCTATACATTCTATCATCATTCTGATCGGAATGAGCTCATGCATAGGCTATCGGCTTGGAAACAATAAACCCGCTCACCTGCAAGAACTGAGCTCAATCTCTGTACCTATATTCAAAAATGAGACCCTCGAGCCCCGATTACAAACACTTGTAACGAATGCTACAATCAAAGCCATACACCAAACTGGTGCCTATCGGGTATCCAAACCTAACCATTCTGATGCCACCTTATTCGCTACAATTGAAAAAATAACAAGAAAGCAATTAAGATCTGCGCGTGAAAACGTTTTAAAAACCAAAGAAATTGAAATCGTTATCGAGATGATATTTTCTCTTGAAGAAAACCTTACTGGCAAAACATTAGACAAAGGTACAATCATAGGCCGTAGCACTAGTTATTTGGATTCAAACTTTCAATTAACTAAACGACAAGCCATACAACTAGCCGCTAATGATTTAGCAAAAAAAATATCGGCTCGTATAAGTGAAGGTTTTTAATTATTTATAATTTTAATGGAGAGCCAGCTAGGCAGACTATTCATAGTTTCCACCCCAATCGGAAATTTATTGGACATCTCACCCAGAGCAATCGAATGCTTAAAAGCCGTCGACATTATCGCATGTGAGGATACTCGACACAGCGGAAAACTGTTAAGCAAATACCAAATTGAAACTACCAGAATAAGTTTGCACAAACACAATGAGGCTTCTAGGACCGCCAATCTTATTGAAAAACTTAAAAACGGTTATGATGTAGCTTATATAACTGATGCAGGAACTCCATTAATATCTGATCCAGGATCAAGACTCGTTCATCTAGTCTCATCAGAAGATTGCGAAGTTATAGTGATCCCGGGTCCGTCAGCAGTGACCGCGGCTCTTGCTGGGTCGGGATTCCCTGCTGATCGTTTTTATTTTGGCGGTTTTTTATCGACCAAGAAAAAGGCCCGGCAAGATGAACTTCAAGAATCATTACACAGAGCAGAAACTTCTATTTTCTTTGACTCTCCTTACCGAATCGCATCTACCCTTGAAATGCTATCAACCCTTGATCAGGAAAGAGCAATTGTTGTAGCTCGAGAATTAACTAAAAAGTTCGAAGAATTTAAAAGAGGAAACGCACTTGAACTCGCTAAATTATTTTCACAAAAACCGGTGAAAGGTGAAATCGTTATTGTTATTAGTGGAACGGGCACCCCACGTTGGCTAAATACAAAACAATCCTAATATTGCTATATCAATACCAATAACTTAAAAAGTAAACAATGCGACTGAATATACCATTCTACAAAGTGGCTGCCGCACTTTGCTTCACTTTGTCATCAGTCTCCTCATTAACAGAGTACAGCAAGGCACAATCACCTCCGCCTTCGATCAGAAAGGCAATAGACAAACTGTTAAACCCAGATACTGGGAATGAAGCCTTAAAACAAAGCTGCATTCGTATAAGCAAAAACCTTAAGTCGTATGTTCAGGCTAAGCTGAGCAAAGAAGTTGACTTGTCAAGAATACTAGTCGATTTCGACACTCAAAAAAAACTCTCTGACAAAATTAATCAACTCGACAATCCAAACCGAATTGATGATTTCATCATATATAGCGCGGCATATTTAATTAAATTTCCAAACGATTCAACTTATGCTGAAAGACTATGGAAGCTCACCGCAATAGTTGATCTGAGAGAGGAAAATGGAAAGTGCCGACTCCTAACCGAGCCTTTCTTTCCTGCACTAATCAATGCCTGCAGCCAACTCCCTCCGGACAACACCTTTAATTTGGAGGGTCGTTTTTTATCAGCTAGACATTATCAGCGCAAAGGAGAATTTCAAAAACAGGAAGAAGTATTGGGTGAAATACTCAAGAGAGCCAAACTCTCTCCATCCGCTCGGTACACTGCAATCGGAGAACTTGGAAAGTTAAAAGAATCCCAAGAACTATTCACTGAAGCACTTGACTTATATACATCCACCAATGACGGCATTGACTCCCATCCTCAGCCAATCGACTTCACTCTGAGAGCAACAATGATTCATCTTGAATTAGGCCAAAATGCACAGGCTTTACAAAAATTACTCTCACTAAAGAATACAAAGCCCTCATTAAGAAAAATCACATCCTCTCCCAAAACATTAGAAACACTTTTATCACTAGCCTCTAATGGAAATGAATTGAGTCTTTATTGGAGTCATTCAAAAACTTGGTGGCCAAAATGGTTGAACTTGCGCAAGGCATCAAAGGCTAAATTAAATGTAACTGATCTAAGAATCCCTAATTTAACTGAGTCCGGACAGGTCCAGAAAATCATTGCTCAATCTATAGCCTCTAACAATGTCATTCTTTTCTATGATCAGCTAGATCTATTAATGCATAGGCTCAGATGGTGCCCCTCTTCTCTCAATGAAGTAGGAACTACGCTTTGCTTCTTATTACCACAAATTCAAAACAACCTGCAAAAAGACGTCCATGAGTTACTCATGCTAATTTGCAATGGGAATTTTAAAGGTAACAAAGAATTTGATAGACGATCTAAACTATACAAAACGATCAGCTTCTCAGTTATTAACGATCATAACAACGCTATCGAAAACATAAAATCCTTTTTAGATGAAGACTCAGAAAATGATGAAGTCACTGAAACCATTATTAGATTATGGGCTCACCTAGCCATCAATGGTAAAACAGAGACACAGGGACCAAAAAACGCACTGGAAACCTTACTAGATTCAAACAAAAAATTGAGCAATAGGCCTCAGACAGTATTGTCACTGGCTCAAATTTATAGAAAAATTGAAGATTATACAAAAGAAGAACAGCTTCTTTCAAGAGAAGTAAAGGACGCCGAAATACGATCCGATCCGCAAGTCCACCAGACCCTCACATCTCGACTCAACGAAATAAGCTTGGGCATAGTCACGACCAAAGAATTCACAGAAGCAATTCAAAATTGGTTTAATTCGCACTCACCAGAATGGCTGAACTTTGCACTTCCTAGCGGATTGAATGATTCCAGATTGAAAAATGTAGATATCGACAAAGCCTTAGCAAACCCATCTTTATTTAATCTATCAAGAGAAGAGCATTTAAAACTACATGTGCTTGTCTCTAGTTCCAAGCAATACCCTCGAGCGCTCAGAGAAGATTCGTTTCAAAGAGCTTTCACTCAAATTTATTCAAGCTGCCATAAATTTTCGGCTTCAAGAAAAATGTTGCGCGATTTAATTTCAGACGACCGATTCCCACAACAACTAATTCAAGTGCTTCTTGTTTTTTCTATGGATGAAGCACTAACATTGTCCAGGAAAAGAGACATTACTCACGCAATAACACACCCTCTACTCGACAGGAAAAATCCCAGAATAGCATCAGCCATACAGACTTACGGCGCATTTGCCAGCGCTGACTTAAACTCCAACGAATCGTTATCCGAATGCTACCAAAATATCAGCTCAGAAATTCTAGACGCCTCAAGCTTTGCCGTCATTGCTCAGTTATTTGAAAAATCATTGTCTATCGGCTCATTAGATTTAGCAGAAAAAATTCTTAATGAATCAACACAATGGAAAGTCCCAAATCAATTAAGACAAAGACAAAAAATATTAACCACTGCCATTAGAACTTCATTCGAAAGAGCGAAATCTTCGATTCCCTTTGGTGAATCAATGCATAAATTGATAGCTGCACTTTATCCCAATTCAAAACCCGATGAAATTGTTAACATTAGTGATTATAAACAATCTGTAGACTTAAAAGTCCTATCTGAAAAGGATGCATTCAGTTTGCTGCTTGGAAGGGCATTAAGCGGCACCACAATAGAAAGTTCACCAAGGTTTTGGTTTGAATTGGCAGAGCTAATGCCGCGAGATCAAAACCAAGTTAAGTTTTCATTTCAATTGATTGAAAACTTGATGCGAAGCAATATTCCTGACCTTGAAAAATCATTCAGCATTTTTTCTACCCCTTCAATTATAGACACAGATGACAAAGATTTACGTGACCGATTATTTAAAACATTCGAAAAAAATAGAGATAGAGCACAGGAGCCGTTCACATATGCAGCAACAATAATTACCGAAACACAATCGGGCGATATCCGCTTAGGTAAATCCGTTAACATTGATGCAGTATGGACAGGATTAAAACACCCAGTCTTAGAAAGTATACTTATACCCACCAAACTAGGTATACTCATGGCTCATAAAGACATTAAGAAACTCAAAGAAGCACTCCTTAAGATTTCTGACGACCAACTTTTCTCGGCAGATTTGTTAGACGTTAGTTGGCCCGCTCTTATTATGGGTGAACTTACAGACAAAGTTAAAACAGCAAACCTTACAGCCAAAGGCATCACAGTTCAGAGCGCAGCCAAAGCAGCTCGTTACTTGGACTTTCAATCCATACGTTTTATTTATGATTCAGCAAAAAGACTCAATGATAAGTCTGTCATTCCTGAGGGCTGGTTCAAATACCTAGACTCTCAAATTATATCAGAAAGGGACCGATACTCATTGAGAATAATCAATGCAGAATATGAGGAGGACTGGAAAGAACTTGCTAAATGGTCGGGAAAAGCAGTCGCAGAGTATCCGACTTACTATAATTATTATCGGCCAAGAGGATACGCACTAGCTAAACTGGGCAAGAACCAAGAAGCAATAGCTGCCCTTAATATTTACATCAAATACAGCAAAGATGAAGTTCACTGGAAAGACGCTTTAATTTTATTAGACTCTTTAAAATCAAATACCCAAAATCAATAAATTAGATATGAGAATTCCTCAAAACAAACTGCTCTCTACCATTTTATTGATCGGTCTATTTTCGATCAAAGCACTAAGTGACGGCAATGATCGACCCATCGACGATGCCGTAATTAAAGTCCTATTCGAAACAAAATTAGGTGAACTGAAAGATGAGAATAAGACCGCCGACGCTTCATTAATTTCCGAACAACTCAAAGAACAAAACAAGATTAATGCCGATCTTCAGGAAGCACCCAACTCAGGACTTCACAGCTCGGAAATTTACAAGAAACGAAAAAACGGCGTCCTCTGCTTGGGGAACATTTATAAATGTGACCGATGCTCCAAGTGGCATGGAAATATTGCTGGCGGCTTCATAATAACAAAAGACGGCCTGGCCGTGACCAACTATCACGTTATGAAAAACTCAAAAGCTGGAGCCTTCGGCGCAATGAACATTCAGGGCGAACTGTATCCAATAGAAAAAATTGTAGCATCCTCTGAAAAAGATGACCTTGCCATCGTTAAGCTCAAAGGCGATGGATTCACACCGCTGCCCATCGCAAAATCAGCGCCTATTGGGTCTGATGTTATTGTCATAAGTCATCCAGAAGGGAGATTTTATACTGTCTCCAGAGGCATCATATCGAGATATTACAAACAAAGAGGAGGCAAAGAAAAAGGTTCGCCCAGATTAGCTATTACTGCTGATTTTGCCAAAGGGTCGAGCGGATCACCGGTCTTCGACGTTACCGGATCAGTCATCGGCGTAGTAGCTGCAACCAATTCAATCTACTATAACAAGAGCGAAGGAATTGAGCGGAATTTACAAATGGTCATTAAGTCCTGCATACCATCAAGCTCCATTCTTAAACTCTTAAATTCAGCCACTCCCTAAGGCCTTCTCAGAATTAAAATCACGTACAGAATATACACTCCGATCATTGCACCTCCCTTAACTCTGCCTAATTTTAATTTTCCCATCATTAGCGCTCCGGCAAGAAATACTGACCCAACCATAAAAATTAAGTCAGCAGGATCGATCCCCTTAACTTGAGGCATTGGCTTGGCCATAATGGTAATTCCAAGAATTGCTAGGATGTTGAAAATTGATGAACCTATCGCGTTACCTGCGATAAGATCACCCTGCTTCTTCATACAGGCAACTATCGAAGTCGCCAATTCAGGCAATGATGTTCCAAAAGCCAAAACCGTTAATCCTATAATGGCATCAGAAACACCTAAAGATTTAGCAATACCAATTCCACCTCTCTGAAAATAATCTGCTCCCAACACAAGTGAGCCTAATCCAAAAATAATTAGAATAAAAAGATATACAAAGGACCTGTCATTCCCATTAATTTTCTCACCCTGATCAACATCATCAACTCTCGAACCCTTTCCAAATAAACCAAAATTAGAAGCAACGTACAAAACAATACCAATAACTAGCACGTAACCCTCTAACCTAGACAACCGTTGATCAACCAACATACAAATGAGCAGAAATGAAACGATTAACAAGATAGGCATTTCCTTGCGCAAAACTTGCTTATTTATAGCAAGAGGCATAACAACCCCGCTAAATCCAAGTATCAAAAGAATATTACATATGTTAGACCCAACAATGTTTCCTATAGCCGCATCAGGACTACCATTGAAATTCAAACTCAAACACACCGCAAGTTCTGGTGCACTTGTACCTAATGCAACTACCGTCAATCCAATAACCAAAGGCGAAATTCCGGCCTTTAATGCTAGCCGCGAACTGCCACTGACTAACCATTCGGCACCAAAGTACAAACCTATCAAACCAATTACTAGAAAGATTATGTCCATAATTCTTAATTCAATATCTCAAGGCTTCTACATTAGCCAGTTCTTGGCAATTAACAAAAAAGAATGAATCACCGCCACTCATGCTTAGGATATCTTCCCCTTAACTGTTTTTTAATCTCTGGATAACCAGATAACCAGAAACCTTTAAGGTCCTCGGTACGCTGGACCGGACGGTGATTGGGGCCAAGTATCTCAACAAGAACAGGCACCTTCCCATTACATATTTTCGGTACACTCATCACATCGTACAGCTTTTGTAGAATGATAGAAATTTTAGGCCCTCCCTCTTCATATACAATTTTAATCTCGCGACCATTACTGAGTGTTATTTTTTTTGGAGCAAATCGCTCTATAAATGACCTCTGTTCGGCCGAAAGCCAAACTTTCAAAAATGGCCAAACATTAAGCTCCTTAATCTCTTTGTAGCTAGATGAGCCTTGACAGAATTCATTAATGACAAGTCTCCTGTCTTCTTCACTAAATTCAGGAAGGCCAAGCTCAGGACAATTCTTCCTCACGCAATCGACTCTTCGCAACCAAGAATCGCATTCACTATTCCACCCCTTGAGCTTTAAATCTTGTTCAATGACGGCATTTGCTAACACTAATCCGGCCTGATCATGGGGAAATTTTTGAGTAGATTTAGAGTTCAGTTCAAGATCAAGAAATCTTGTAACCTGGGCTCCGACGACTCTCTTTGTTCCGACATCATATCGGCAAACCTCCTCCTCTTTGACTTCATCGGAAAAGACGTCCTTAAGCCAATCCATTTTAATAGAAGTAGCCTTAGAAATCATAACATTTACATCTTTACCCTCAATCTCAGCAACTTCTGCAGCCACTATTATTCGCTCAGAAGATGCGACACTTCCTTTTGTTAATTTACCTCTCCGAGACCCCACTAAATTACAAGACAACGTCCCCTCAGACATTCTAACTGCTAAGTTATCATAAAAGCCCACGAGAAGGACCTTAGCTAAAGCCTCTCCATCACAATCACTTCGCAGTGACTCAATGCCGTATCCCTGCCCTCTTGCAATATTTAATAAGCTTTCCATGATGGCTCCAGCCTCACGCGCTGCCTTTGCATTTATCCCGTAAGCATCACATTTATTGAAATTAAATTGTGCCCTGAAGGCAAATAACCAAGCCCTGATCATTGGTTGGAAATCAGAAATGTCATCAGGATGGCAAAACTCACTCGACTCTACTAATGAACTGCGAATGAAAAGGCTGCGACCTTGACACAAAGCCACGCACAAAGCAGCCTCAGCGCCACACTCACTTTCTAATGCTTCTAGTAGCATGCGCGCAAATCTCGGATGAACAGGATACGCTGCCATTCTTCGACCAATCTCAGTAACTTTATTCGAACCCCCTTCAACTGCTCCCAATGTCGTTAGCATAGAAAGACTTGCTCTCAGTGATTCTTCTGATGGAAAATCCACCCACTTTAAATCCAGCTCGGCATTAATATCTGCAACTAACAACAAAAGTAACACTTCAGATAAATCTAGCCGTAAAAGCTCTGGCATTAGATCAATTTCTCGAGCCGCATGATCACTCTCAGACCAAAGCCTGAAGCATTTTCCTGGGCATAAACGCCCAGCCCTGCCGGCACGTTGCTGCGCAGAGGACTGGGATATCTTTTCAATTCTTAACGTATTAATTCCTCTACCCTTATCAAATCTTGCAATTCTAGCTAAACCTGAATCGATAACAATTTTAACCCCATCGATAGTAAGAGATGTTTCAGCAACATTGGTAGAAACAACAATCTTCCTTGTTTCACCTTTAGTAAGAGCGCGGTCCTGATCAACTGGAGACAAATCACCGTACAGCGGCAGTATCTGACACCCTTTAAGCTTGGGCACTTTTCTCAGCCTTTCCACTGTCCTCCTAATATCATAAACACCTGGAAGAAAAATAAGCACATCACCTTCAATGTTTTTCTTTATAATCTCCTTCTTGAAAACATTGACAATCGAATCCCACAACGGCTCTTTGACTGAATTTCTATTCAAATGAACCACATCGACTGGATATGCTCTCCCCTCAGAGCGCACGACCGAACAACTATCAAGGTACTCTGCTATCTTTTGAGAATCTAACGTTGCCGACATCACAATGATTTTCAGATCCTTTCTAGTGGTCTCTTGTAACCTTATAGCCAAAGCTAACATAACATCCGCATGGATGTGCCTCTCATGGAACTCATCAAATATGATAGTATCAACTCCTCTCAAACTAGGATCATCAAGGAATTGCCTTAAAAGAATCCCTTCAGTCACAAACCGGACCTTTGTACTCTTCCCGAAAACCTTTTCAAAACGAATCTGATATCCAATTTCTTCTCCCAATGCCCCTTTCCTTTCATAAGCGACCCGTCTAGCAAGCATTCTGGCTGCGACCCGCCTAGGTTGCAAAATGACAGCTTGCCCTTTGCTAATTAGCCCATTATTGAGCAATATTTTAGGAATCTGAGTCGATTTACCTGAACCTGTCGGAGCCTCAAGAACAAGCCTAACTACACCTTTTCCCGAAAAAGCTTTAATTATAGCTTCTTCAGAATCATAAATAGGAAGAGAATCAGGGTCCATTAATCACAATGCTAATTCTTTAGCTTTACATGTAAAGAAACCACTAAACTTTCCTTTTGCGCACTTATTCAATTCCCACTAAACTAATTTAAATGATTACTACACAGCTATTAGCTTTTCTAGGCGGACAAGAAATCATCATCCTGGCAATAATAATTATTGTTCTGTTCGGGGCAAAAAAAATACCTAAGTTGGCAAGGAGCATTGGACAGGCGAGCGGAGAGCTCAAAAAGGGGCGCATAGAGTCGGAAAAAGAATTAAAGGCCGCAATAGAAGAGCCCTCCAAGGAAACGGACTCAAAAGAATAAAAGATCCGTTCAATATACAAAATCATGACCAGTTCATATTTAATTGCCTTTGCTCTAGGAGGACCCGAAGTCATAGCTATTGGTGCAGTCGTCCTACTCTTATTTGGAGCAAAAAAACTCCCCGAACTTGCTAGAGGAATCGGAAAAGCTTCCGGAGAATTCAAAAAAGCACAAAACGAATTTAAGCATTCTATCGAAACGGCAGAGGAAGAGGCAATCAAGGTAGAAAAAGAGGAAGAAGAAAAATCACAAAATTAATCTTAGCATCAAGCAAAGATCGTAGACTCACCTTCTAGGCCAGGATATTAAAATAAATTTTTGAATTCCTGCCACTCACTTTCAATTGTCCTACCCTGTCAATCGGCAGATCATTCAGACTTCCCTCTTGCCACTCCAGCTTTTCAAAGAAACCTGCAGCCTGTGTAGATAGCGCGTAAATTTTTTCCGCATCACGACTCTTTCCTATTTGCTCTGCATGATCAACCAACCGCTTACCATAACCAACGCCTTCATGGTTGCGTTTGACAAAGAGGCAAGCAAGCTCAACAAAACTTTCGCAAGAATGCACTGCAACGGTCCCGACAACATTACCATCAATTTCCAAAACAAAATAATCCTCGATACAGGAGAAAATATCTGCGCTATGCCTTGGCAAAAGCTCACTATCCATGACCGCTCCACGAATGATTGATAGAATTTCTGATACGTCACTATTTTTTGCTTGCCGTATTTCACCATAAGGATCGCTATGCACCATTAATCCGACCCCCTCATTGCTAAATAGTTCTGCCAAAATCGCATAATCCCTCAATCCATCGAGGATATGAACTCTTTCTACACCTTCCTCACATGCCTGAGCAGCCATTCCGAGCAATCGATTAACTCTCTCTGACAAATTACATCCATTTTTAGTCACTGCTCGAGCCTCAGAAACTGAATACTCGCACCCTGAAGAAGTAGCTATGCATGAATCTTTAGTCAGCATAATCACTTTGTTTGCATTCAAACATTTCCCAACTTCAAAAACTAAGGAATCTTCATCCAAAACTAGATTACCTCCACCACCATCAGATCCGATCGGAGTAAGAATAGGAACCATCCCCCTTTGAAGAAAATCGTAAAAGCAATCCTTATCGAGCTCCTCGACCTTGCCATCTAGGGAGTAATCCACACCTTCAATCACTCCTACCTTCCTAGCAAGAACCGCATCAACACTTGCAACCTTCAACCCTACAGCTGTCAATTCTTTGGTTGTCGTGCTCACTACCCGGGAAACCGCATCCATGAATATATCCAAAAAATCTCGATCCGTTGGATCATCACTGTTCGGAAACAATTCAACTCCATACCTATCTGCATAAAGATCCTTAACTTGCTGATCTGCCCCATGCACAATAACGAAACGAACGCCCAGCGAATATAATACAGCCAAATCGAGAACAACGTTAGAAAAGTTATCTGATCCGACGACTCCTCCCTCTAAATTGATAACAAACAATTTGTCTCTGAACTGAGGCACATATTGCAATATGCCGCGTAGATCTCCAAATTTCATCCGAAAGCAAATAGTCAGTAATTCAAGGTGATAAAAATTTGCATAAGTGTACCTAGCAAATTTGGAACAAACTGGCTAACAACAAATACTAAACTCTTATTGCCTTTAAGCTGTTGCCTCGTGGCCGGCCCCTTTATGACCTAGAATCTTAACCGTTCGGTTTAATTGCTCAAACTCAATTGGTTTTTTAATAACAGTCACTGGACCACTCGCTAATATCTTACTAAGAATTTCACTGTCAGGGTAACCAGTAATAATGACTATAGGAAGCTCCGGATGAATAGTTTTTAGCTTATCATATAATTCATCACCGGATATATCAGGTAATTTGAGATCAAGAAAAACTAAATCAAATTCCTGCTTCTCGGCATAAGAAATGGCTTCAGCACCAGACCCAACTACGATCCTTCCGAACCCTGCTTTCTTTAAAAATTGTTTAAAAAGCGTTTGAAGTGCCGGATCATCATCAATAACCAGAACCGTTGGCTGGCCACCTTCTTCCTTCTTTAATACCTCTGTATCAAGCAAGCTTCTCTTAATGCGCCAACGACCACCTATCTGAATGGCTGGCAACTGACCTCTTTGCACCAAATAATAAACGGTCGGTAAGGGAATCCTAAGGTATTCGGCCGTTTCCTTTACTGTCATTAACTCAGGTGCATCTTCTGTAGCCATAGTGATTATCTTTTTTGAGAATTACTTTAAATATTAATTGCGGGTAATATCAATGAATATGATTAATTATAATATTTATAGATTCAATTTGTTCATAAACAAGAGAAAACAAGCGAAATGCTTATTTCTTTGCCGTTTATCAAATTTAAGAATTCTCAGTATAAAAAACATACAATATTTGTGAGATACAAAGCTAAAAGAGATCAATAATTGACGAGAACCGACACTTGCATGCAGACAAAGATGGGCGACATCTATCACCTAATAGTATCAATACACATTAATCCATGTCTCAAAAACCAGTAAGACTATACAATCCCGGCCCCATCAATGTATCCGATGACACGTTTGATGCGATGAGCACCGCAATGATAGGGCATCGCGGCAGTGACTTCGTAAAACTTTACGAGGACATCCATCCTAAACTTCAGGATCTGTTTGGCACAGAAGGACCAGTTTATCTTAGCACCTCATCGGCTTGGGGTGTAATGGAAGCATCCGTCAGAAACTTATCACAAAAAAAAGTTTTAAATTGCTGCAACGGAGCCTTTTCAGATAAATGGCTTAACGTTTCAGAGCGTTGCGGGATAAAAGCTGAAGCCCTCACGGCTGAATGGGGATCGCCCATATCACCTTCAAGCTTAAATGAAGCACTCTCTAAAAATGAATTTGACTTAGTAACGTTAGTTCACAATGAAACTTCAACGGGCGTAATGAATCCATTGAATGAAATTGCCGAAGTCGTATCTCAATATCCTGACGTACTATTAGTAGTCGACACAGTATCATCTTTTTCAGCAGCACCCATTAACACATCTGAAAATGGAATCGATGTTGTTCTCACGGGCAGTCAGAAAGCCCTAGCACTTCCTCCTGGACTCGCACTGTTTACTGTTTCAGAGAAGGCCCTCGAACGCGCCAAGAGCACACCGCACCGTGGTTACTATTTTGACTTTCTCGAATTTCACAAGAATTGGGAGAAAATGATGACTCCTAGCACTCCATGTATTTCACTACTTTACGGCCTCCAGCATCAGCTCAACAAGATATTCAATGAAGGACTGAATGAGCGATATGCTAGGCATATACAGCTAAATTCAATGGTTCACGATTGGGTTGAGGAAAATAACTTTCAACATTTTGCACCAGAAGGATACCGTTCCAAATCACTGACTTGCGTCGCTAACAATCTGAACATTGACGTTCCGTCTTGGATAGCATCAATGAGAGAAAAGCATTCATTAATCATAAATGGTGGTTACGGAAAAATCAAAGGCACTACTTTCCGTATTTCAAACATGGGAGATGAAACAGAAGAGAGCATCTCATCGATGCTTGATGCCATTACCGACACATTGCCCTAAGGGCATACTTTATTAAAAGATAGGATGCCCTATCACTTCATCCCCTTTTCGAATACTAATTCCTGGAGGCTTTTTGCTTGAATCAATATTCCCAATTGAATTATCAGCATCAACAACCTCATTAATCTCTACTTCTGCAACAATAAATTTGTCTCGTCTAATATTGAAACGGGAACCCTCTTCTATGCCCTTAGAAGATCCCGCATTAATAACAACAAAGCCTAGCCCTTCTTTAACGGCAGTGACTTGACCTATCGCTGGCGCTTCTCGTATTTTCTTCTGTAGAGGAGTCAACTCTTCGGCTTCTTTTTTATCCCTTAATGTCTTAGCTATCGTCTCAGACAACTGAGCTCTTTCAGCCTTCACTGCCTCCAAATCTTTTGCCGCACTGCTTGAAGCTGACTTCATCTCTTCTCTAATTTCAGCAATTCTTTTATCATTCTCAACTTGCTGCTGAGCCAATGCCTCTTTCATCTGCTTCTCAACGGCACCTACTCTATCATCTTGCCTAGCAGTATTTTGCTCTTTTATTTCGCCGATTAAACTAGCTGTCTTATCCTTTTCATCGGAGAGTTTCATTACTAAACTCATGATACAAACCACACCAATAACAGTGACAGTAACAGTGATTCCCAAAATGCCTTTAGTAAGTTTATCCATCTTTTACCCTTAATTCTTTGGTTAAGTGTTTAAACTTAAGCCTTCAGTCGCATTCTATCAACGGGAAATAGCTCCGAACTCATTGACCCATAAATTTGCCAGTGCTAATGTCCGCGCTCTTTAAAACATTATGGGCGACACGGGACCAAATTATAAAGATACCTTAAATCTACCTAAAACCGATTTTCCAATGCGTGCGGGGCTCGTTGAAAGCGAACCTCAAAGGCTAGATAAATGGGACCAAATTGGACTTTACGAAAAAATCCAAACTTCTCGTAAGAACGAAGGGTCTGAAAAATACATCCTTCATGATGGCCCTCCATTTGCGAATGGAGATGTACACATGGGAACTGCCCTCAATAAGCTTCTCAAAGATTTAGTCATTAAGTCGAAATCAATGTTCGGAATGGAGACTCCTTATATCCCGGGTTGGGATTGTCATGGTCTGCCCATCGAATACAAAGTAGTTGAAAAGGCTCAGGGACTTGACCCTGCAGAAATTAGGCGTAGATGTGATTCATTTGCACGAAATTTTATAGACATCCAAAGAAACAGTTTTCGACGTTTGGGTGTTCTTGCTGATTGGCAAAACCCTTACCTCACACTAGATCCCACTTACGAGGCAGACATCATTCGTGCCTTCGCAAAGTTCATTGATAAGGACTTAGTCTATGCCAGCAAAAAACCTGTCCAATGGAGCTTCGGGGCTCAGACGGCTCTAGCAGAGGCAGAAGTCGAATACAAAGATGTCACCGACACTTCTATTTATGTAAAGTTTCCTATTAAATCCGGACACCTTGCAGGTGCTTCATCACTAGTTATTTGGACCACTACGCCATGGACTCTGCCTGCAAACATGGCAATCGCCCTCAATGAACAATTAACTTATATTGATGGCGAGTTCAAAAATGATGAAGGAGTAACTCAGCGACTAGTTATTGCTAAAGAACTAATTGAAAAATTCTCCTTGGCTACAAATTTAACTCTCACAGCAAAGCACAGTGAGATAAAAGGTAGCCAATTTTCAAATTCAATCACCCAGCATCCTTTCATATCTCGTGATTCCCCAGTAATATTTGCAAATTTCGTCACAACCGAAACAGGAACAGGAGCAGTCCACATTGCTCCTGGCCACGGTGGCGATGACTACCTAGCTGGAAAAGAGGCGGGCTTGGACATTTTATCTCCTGTCGATGACCTCGGCAATTATACAGAAGAAGTAGGAATACCTGAGCTTGTAGGAAACCACGTACTAAGATCTAACGAGCCCATAATTGACATACTCAATTCAAAAAAAGCTCTACTTGGAAAAGAAGAATACGAACATTCCTATCCTCATTGTTGGAGATCCAAAACGCCCATTATTTTCCGTGCAGTCCCACAATTTTTTATTGCTATTGACGCATTCCGCAAAGAAGCACTTGAAGAAATTGATACTGTCGAATGGCTGCCAAATAAAAATAGAAACAGAATTTACGGAACAGTCGAGTCAAGACCTGACTGGTGCATCTCCCGCCAACGAACATGGGGAGTTCCATTGCCAGTTTTTTATCAAGTCGATGGCAGCCCTATAATTGATGGAGATCTCGCTCGCCAAGTTGCCGAAATCCTTGAAAAAGAAGGCTCAAATCTATGGTTCGAACAAGATGATAGCTGGTGGGCTGATAAAATGAATCTTCCTGAAGGAACATCCCGCTGCAAAGATACTCTTGATGTATGGATCGATTCTGGTTCTAGCCATGTAGCCGTATGCGATCGCCACCCGGAACTTAGCTCCCCCGCAGACCTTTACCTTGAAGCAACAGATCAGCACAGGGGATGGTTCCAAAGCTCCTTAATGATAAGCATGGTGACCAGAGGAACCGCACCATATAAATCTGTTCTCACTCATGGTTTCGTTGTTGATCAAGATACTGGGAAAAAAGTTTCAAAATCGGATCAAGCCAATTCAAAAGACAAAAAGAAAAAGAAAAAAGTTAAACCCATGGAAGCAGATCATTTTGTTTCCAAATTTGGAGCAGATATACTTCGCCTATGGGTCGCTAGTGTTGACTGGGAAACTGAAGTTCCTTTCGGAGAAGGCCTATTCAAGCAAACTTCTGATACATACAGGCGAATTCGTAATACATTGCGAATTCTTTTGGGTAATCTTCATGATTTTGATAACAAAAAAGACGCAATCCCTTATGCCAAAATGTCGATCATTGATCAGTGGATTCTTGAACGCTTGCATCAGGTGACTCTTGAATGCGCAAAAGGGTACGAAACATTTCAGTTCAGAAAAGCGTATAACGCTATCAACAACTTCTGCACCAACGATTTAAGTAGCATTTATATCGATATAACTAAAGACAGAATGTATTGTGACCTTCCAGATGCTCACAAAAGGCGTTCGACTCAAACATGTATGTCTAAGGTTTTTAACGACCTATGCCATTTACTAGCCCCAATACTATGTTACACAGCCGACGAAGCGTGGGAACATGCCGGTCATTCACCGGGTGACATTCATTGTGCTTTGTTCCCCAAGCCTGACCCAGAGCATGTGCCAGGTAATGCCATTCAAAAAGTCGATCAATTGCTAAGTTACAGGAATTTGATACAACAATCGATTGAGCCTTTAAGACAAGAAAAAGTAATCAGATCTAATTACGAGGCTTCGGTTCAACTTTCGTTAGCAGAAGGCAGTGCTACACCAGAGGAATTACTAGGCAGCGCAGAAGATGTTAATGAATTCTTCATGCTCAGCTCACTCAGCATTATCACAGATCAGGGAGGACCCACAGCAACTACTGCGAAGTCCACTCATCCAAAGTGCCCCAGATGCTGGAGACTATTAGAGACCCAGCATGAGTATTATCTGTGCCCTCGCTGTGAAAAAGCAATCAACTAAGCCTCTCCTGCCCATAAAGACGGCGGCAAATTGATTTTAGATAATAGACTATCAATTTTTTCTATTTCTTCTGATGAAAATTCACAAGCATGGACACTCTTGCAATTCTCAATTATTTGCTTCGGTGAGCTGGCACCAATCAACGCAGAAGTGACCCGACCATCACGTAGGACCCAAGAAAGTGCCATTTGCGCCAATGATTGACCACGTTCATTTGCTACCTCATTTAATTTACGCAAACAATCAATAATCGACTCATTCAATTCCCCTTCTCTAATCAAACCTTGTGTATTTGCTGCTCTAGAAGACTCTGGAATTCCATTCAAATACTTGTCTGTCAATAGTCCTTGATAGAGTGGACAAAAGGCAATGATTCCCATCCCATTATTTTCAGCAGTATCCAGTAAACTTGTTTCGATCCACCGATTAAACATTGAATAGTTCGGTTGGTGTATAATGATTGGCGCCCAGCCATTCTCTTTGCAGATACTGACAGCTTTAATAGTCTGATCAGAACTATAGCTACTAATACCTGCGTAAAGAGCCTTTCCTTGCTCGACTGCTGAATTGAGAGCTCCCAGCGTTTCTTCCATCGGTGTATCAGGATCAAAGCGATGGCTATAAAAAAGGTCAACATACTGCATATCTAGCCTTTCTAAGGATTGATCTAAGCTATTTAAAAGATACTTACGTGAGCCCCATTCTCCATATGGACCGGGCCACATATCATACCCAGCCTTACTCGAAACAACAATTTCATGGCGGGGAAGACTTTTTAGTATCCTACCGGCATTTACTTCTGCGCTCCCATAAGGAGGCCCGTAATTGTTAGCAAGGTCAAAGTGAGTGATCCCTTGATCGAATGCTGTATAAACAATTTCTCGCTGTAATTCAGTGACATTATCGCCTCCAAAAGTGTGCCAGAAACCGAGTGTAATGGCTGGTAATTTTAGTCCCCACTGACCGCATCGCCTATAATTCATTCGCCCATCATAACGTTGAGGGTCAGCTATATAATTTGAAGCCATAGTTTATATCATTGCCATAAGCACAAACAGAAATCGAGAGAATTCACCTCTACTAAGACTATAACTTTAATAGAAGGGCTAACATCAAATGGTAGAATCTTTGGATCCGATTAATGATAGACTTGATTTGTTTTCTTTTTGTTTGGGGACATTACTTATTACGATTCAGAATTCGGGGCGACGCTTTTTCCACCCATCCCGCTTTGCGCTGTCCCTTCCCTTGCATCCCTAAGTCTCCAAGATCTTTGCGCGCCTCGTTGGCCCATTTTTGTAAACTCTTAACTACTTTTGGATTGTCAGCGGCGACATTTTTATCTTCATGGATATCTTCAGCCAAGTTATAAAGTGCAAGTTCTTTTCTCCCTTCTGGTTTGCCCCAGTTACGCTTCTTTGATTCCATTTCGACAAAAAGCTTCCAATTCCCAGAGCGCACGGCCTGCAATTGGTCCATCTGGTAGTAGAAGAAAACATCACGGACATTTGATTTTTCCTTGCCGCTCAAAATTGGCCAGATATTGACTCCATCAATGGTACGATCATTGGGCATTTCACCTCCACTAATTGCAGCAAATGTAGGAAGTAAGTCTAAAGTACTGGTAATTAGATTACTTTTTGTCCCTGCAGGTATTTTGCCAGGCCAGCGAACGACACATGGGACACGCATGCCTCCTTCATCAGTCCGTCCCTTACGGCCTCTCAACGGCAAATTACTTCCCTGCTTTTCCCTAGCGGATCCATTGTCAGAAGTAAATAAGATTAGAGTTTGGTCATCAATTCCTTCTGATTTTACAGCCTTTAAAAGTTCACCCATTGACCAATCAATTTCCTGTACCCAATCACCGTAAGCTCCATCTTTACTACTATTTTTAAACTTTTTCCCAGGCACCAAAGGTAAATGTACAGCCGTATGCGGAAGGTAGAGAAAGAATGGCTCATCACTGGAAGCCTTTATGAACTTAACTGCTTCCTTCGTGTACTGCTCCGTGATCGTATCATCACGCTGAACGCTGTCTCTAATTACTGTCAAGTCGCGCACTAAAGGTAATGGCACCTGCTTGCGATTCATATCATTACTGTATGGAATGCCAAAATAGGAATCAAAGCCTTGGTTCGTTGGCATAAAATCAGGATGGTCTCCCAGGTGCCACTTCCCGATGCACATAGTACGGTATCCTTCATTTTTGAGAATTTCGGCTATCGTTATTTCATTAGGGTTTAGACCCTTGCGTGCTGCAGGAAAAAGAACACATAAATTCTTTTCATCAACATGCATATTAACCCTCCGAGGATAACAACCGGTCATTAGACTCGCGCGAGAAGGGGTACACACGGGGCATGTAGAATAGAAGTCAGTAAGACGCATCCCTTCTTTGGCCATTTGATCAAGTACTGGTGTCGCGTGTGTCTTTGAACCAAACGGACCAATGTCCCCATAACCTAAATCATCACAAAAGACTAAAATAACATTTGGCCCCTTTCCTTTGGCACTTATAAATGAAAAAGGAATTAGAAAACAAAGAACAGTTAAAAGAAATACACGTTTTTCCATATAAAAAAATTAACACTAGTTCAAATCTGTAGCCTATTACAAAATGAGCATATTTACATGGCTATTAGTGGTCATGTTGATTATAGATTTAATTTCCAATGAAAGCACTGACTCTAGAGGCCTACAACCAACTAAGTTACGGGGACGCCCAAGATCCTGAATTTGGAAACACTGATGTGCTTATCCGTGTAAATGCATGCGGAATTTGCGGCAGCGACATTCACGGAATGGACGGAAGCACAGGCCGGAGGATCCCACCAATAATAATGGGCCACGAAGCTGCAGGAACTATCTCTTCTATTGGTTCGGAGGTGATGGGCTGGGAAGTAGGAGACAGAGTCACTTTTGATTCAACAATTTACTGTGGCTCATGTAAATATTGCAATGCAGGCAAAGTTAACCTCTGTGAAAATCGAAAAGTACTAGGGGTCTCTCCAGGCGAATATCGCCAACACGGCGCATTTGCAGAGTATGTCTCTGTACCAGAAAGAATTCTTTATAAGGTCCCTGATAATTTATCCTTCGAAGAGGCGGCATTTGTTGAGCCAGTGTCCATTGCACTTCACGGAGTCAATCGGACCCCAGTTAAGGAAGGCGACACTGCAATCGTCATAGGCTCAGGAATGATTGGTTTACTAGTTATTCAGGCCCTAAGAATTAAAGGTGCTACTAAAATAATTGCCGTAGACATTGACCCTGAAAAAATAAAAACTGCAATTAGCGTCGGAGCCGACCATGGAATCATCAGTGATGAAAATGCTCTAAAAGAAATAAATGCAATAACTGGAGACGGTGCTGACATAGCCATGGAAGTAGTCGGAATGTCCCCTACCCTCAACCTTGCCATTGAAAGTGTTCGTAAGGGTGGCAGTATTGGCATCATTGGAAACTTACAAAACAAGACGGAATTTCCCTTACAATCAGTAGTCACACGCGAAATCACCATTTACGGATCATGTGCATCCGAATGCGAATACTCTGAGTCCCTTGAATTAATTGCAAATGGCTCAATAAAAGTCCGCAATATGATAACCGCTATAGCTCCACTGTCAGAAGGGGCCGAATGGTTCAAGAGACTCCATGACGGCAAAGAAAACATGCTCAAAGTTATACTCAGACCAGACTCCGAAATAAATTAAACTATTAACCAAATAACTATTTAAATCATGTTCAGCATTGAAGGTAAAAAGGCATTTGTGAGTGGCGCAAGCCGAGGCCTGGGTCGTCAGTTTGCAAATGCATTAGCAAAGGCCGGCGCTGATGTCGCAATTACAAGCAGAACATTATCCTCATTAGAAGGAACTAGCAAAGAGATCGAAGGCACGGGCACAAAATGTGTACCTCTAGAAATGGACGTTCTAGATCTAGAAAGCATACAGACAGCATCCACCAAAGCCGAACAAGAACTCGGCAAAATCGATATTCTAATCAATAATGCAGGCTGCAATATTAGAAAACCAGCACTCGACGTTACTTGGGAAGATTGGAACACAGTTGTTGATACAAATCTGAAAGGAGCTTTTTTCCTGGCTCAGGCCATTGCCAAGGGAATGACAGAAAGAAATTATGGCAGAATCGTTAATATTGGGTCCGTGACCTGCGTAGCCGGATATGCAGGCCTAGCCCCTTACGGAGCTAGCCGCGGCGGAATCAAACAAATGACCATGAGTCTTGCCCACGATTGGGGTAACAAGGGCGTTACAGTAAATTGTCTGGCCCCTGGCTGGTTTAAAACAGAGCAAAACTCCAAACTTTTTGACGATAAGAACTGGGTCGATTACATCGAAGAAAAAATCCCACTAGGAAGAATAGGCAAACCAAATGATCTTGATGGCACTTGTTTATTCCTTTCCTCGGACGCAAGCGCCTACGTCACCGGCCAAACTATCCTCGTTGATGGCGGCATTTCAGTCGGTGCCGTTAGAGCCATGCCTAGCAGCGCCTAACTTCCCATCAAAATAGAAACCCTAATCTAGAGCTTTATCTGCAGCCATTTTCTTCAAATCATCCAGCGTCGGCTTTAAATATTCGACATCACTAAATGAGGCATTGCTGTTATCCGCTAATAAAGAAATTTTCGCAGTACCCCTAGGGATGCCTACATCAGACTTAATTAATAATTTGTCCTTAACGAAAACCAGAAAAAATGTAGAAACCCATGCGATCTGAACTTCAGTGAATTTGCCCTCTCTCAGGCCACTCTTCTCATTACCCAAGTCCGTGTCAGGAGAAACGTTTGTATAGCCGCTAACGATCCCGGATGGAGTCACGCTAGCCAAGACCAGACTCTCTTTCGAATTAATAAATCCAATACTAGCGGTCTTCCTCTCATCCTTGGTATCTTTGTTATCATTATCTTCTATTTTCAATTTAAGTCGCACAACTAGATCTCCTTCGGGAGCTTCATGAAGTGCCACTGAATCCTCAAACACTGACTTCATCAATAAAATGCCCTCCCCATAGTCCATCCCTCCGTCCGGATCTTCAGGAATAATCCATGTATCGGGTAGAGATTCGGGCTTGAATAAAGAATTCCATCTAGAATTTTCTGACGCGTCATTAGTTTCTGAAACGCTCACCTCCTTGCCCTCAGTCATCGCTGAGGCCAATTCCAAAACTGCCCGAGCAAGAGCGTCATTCCCAGCCTTTGTTAGCTTCGACGATTCCAATTCTAACGTCTTAATAGTCGCGAGTCGCTTCTTCTTAATTAATTCTGAAGCTTTTTCATTAATATCCTTTTCATAAGCCTCGTACTCCTTAACCAATTTCTGTATGGCATACGGCAATCGCTCCTGAGAAAAAGAATCGGCACAGACGGTCAATACGATTAAGGCTACAAATCTTCTAATTATCGAACTCATTATTATCTTCAGTCTATAACCATTTAATTCTCCATCAAATACATCCTCATTACCAGATCGAATTAGTAATAATATTACAAAATATTCAATGTTGATTACCTATTACTTGCAGAAAAGTCTTATACCCTACAAATTTATGTAGGTGAAATAATTGGATTTGAAATCTCTATTTACATATTTTCAGTTCTTTAAAATTGGTCATTTACCAATCATTTCCACGCTTACGATTGTTTTTTTATTACCAAACAAAGATACAGGAAGAGCAATTTCTGAAGAAGTTTCAAACAGCACAAAACATTGGGCCTTTTCTCCAATCAAAAATCCTCCACTACCTGAATTTTCGAAGTATGATTGGGCTCAAACAAATATCGATCGATTTATTTTACGGAAAATTAAAGATCGAAAACTAAATCCATCAAAGAAAGCTCCAAGAGAAACTCTAATCAGGCGTATTTACTTTGACCTTCTCGGTCACCCACCCAAGCACAGTGAAGCAGAAAGTTTTATTAAAAATCCGGACCCAAATGCTTATGTCACTCTGGTCGACAAACTATTAAGTTCACCAGAATTTGGAGAGAAATGGGCTAGACATTGGCTGGACATAGCAAGATACGCCGACACCAAAGGATACGTTTTTCAAGAATCCAGAGAATATCCTTACGCTTATAGTTATAGGGACTGGGTAATTAATTCATTGAACCAGGATTTACCTTACAACGAGTTTATAATTTATCAGCTAGCTGCAGACAGAATCATCAAAAATGATGAAAATAAAAAGAACTTAGCAGCAATGGGATTTCTGACGGTCGGAAGAAGATTTCTAAACAGAACTCCTGATATAATTGATGACAGAATGGACGTCACCTTCAGAGGATTAATGGGCCTCACTGTCGCATGCTCAAGATGCCATGATCACAAGTATGATCCGATTCCTATCAGTGATTACTATTCGCTCTATGGAGTCTTTGACAGCTCTAAAGAACCTTCTGAACTACCACTATTGGGAGCCCCAAATGATCTGGAGGCTTACAACTCCTTTAAAACCATTATAGATTCAAAACAGGCTGACATTGACTCTTACTTGGATAAAAGAGCAAAAGAACTAACGCAAAAAAACTATATTGAAAAATATCTTTTGACTGCTTCAGAAGGAATAAATTTGAGCCCCGATCAATTAAAAAAACTCGCATCATCTAAATCCTTACTTCATGAACCAACAATTAGGTGGAGAAACCATTTAAAAGCAAAGAAAGAGTCCGGGGATCCTGTGTTCGCGGCATGGTTCAAATTACAGTCTATCAAAGAGGATTCATTTACTCAATCTTTAACAATCTCCTTAAATGACCTTGAGAAGAACGAAAGCAAAGCAAACAGAACCATACTTTCATTACTGAAAGAAAAATCGCCTAAGAGCATGAAAGAAGTGGCTCAGATATATGCCTCTTTGTTTTCGGACACTAAAGCCACGAACCCATTCCATAAAGAACTGGATCACGTAATAATACCACCCTCAAAAATCTTTCCTTTACTAGAAACCAAAGGCCAAGAGCATGTTAGAAAACTCAGAAGGATTCTTGCTAAAATTAAAACCACTCATCATGGAGCCCCTGCAAAGGCGATGGTGTTAGTCGATCGTCCGACTCCCCGTGAACCCAGAATTTTTCAGAGAGGAGACCCAAACAATAAGGGGGAAAAAGTTCCTCGCCAGTTCCTTGGGTTACTTGAAAGCCAAGGAAGAATTCCATACACTGAGGGGAGCGGTCGAATTGAAATGGCTCAGTCAATTGCCAGTGACACGAACCCCTTAACTGCAAGAGTTTGGGTCAATCGCGTTTGGGGTCATCTCATGGGAAGTCACTTAGTCTCTACTCCAAGTGATTTTGGGCTAAGAAGCGATCCCCCCTCCCATCCTGAACTGTTAGATTATTTAGCCTTCAATTTCATCAAGACGGGATGGTCCACTAAAAGCCTTATTCGCTCTATTTTACTAAGCTCGACCTACAAACAATCATCCTTAGACTCAAAGAAAACAGGGTCTCGCCAGATAGATCCTGAGAACCGGCTTTTCACTAGAGCAAATAGGAAACGCCTGAATTTCGAATCCTTCAGAGACTCAATTCTTTATGTGTCTGGAAAGATTGATACGACAATGTATGGACGCCCCGTCGATATAACTTCGCCCAACTACTCAACTCGACGCTCAATATATGCTCGTATAGAACGGCAAAATCTGCCCCCAGTTTTCAGAACATTTGATTTTGCCAGCCCTGACGTTCACTCCCCAAAGCGCCCAGAAACTACGGTCCCTCAACAAGCGCTTTTTATTTTAAATAATAAATTAATTCAGGACCAATCTAGTGCCATTGCCAATTCTCAACGATTCAATCAATTAACAGAACATAGCGATAAAATTACATTGCTTTATCAAGAAATCTTGTCCCGAAATCCCAGCAATGAAGAACTTCAAGACTCGGTCGACTTTATAGTAGCCACTCAAAATCAAACCAAGGGAACGAATACTAATTATCCAGTATGGGATCAACTCGCACAGGCCTTACTGTCCACTAATGAGTTCATTTTCATTGATTAAAAAATGCAAAATTCACTGAACAATAAAAATCATTTCTTCACTAGAAGAGATTTTATTAATCGCTTAGGAAACGGATTCGGTGCATTGTCCTTGAGCGCTTTATTGCAGCAAGAAGCACAATCAGCTATTAATCCGCTCTCACCGAAAAAACCTCATTTCCCAGCAAAAGCAAAATCCGTCATTCATTTATTCATGAATGGCGGGCCTTCTCAAGTCGATACATTTGACCCGAAACCCGCTTTAACAAAGTATGACGGGAAAAAAATCCCCATTGATTATTTGAAAACAGAGCGGCCAACGGGGGCCGCTCTAAAATCCCCCTTCAGCTTTGAAAAGTATGGCCATAGTGGGCTGGAAATAAGTGAGCTCTTCCCCAATGTTGCGCGCTCCGCTGACGACCTGTGCATCATACGCTCAATGCACGCTGATGTGCCTAACCACGAACCTTCTCTCCTGCTAATGAATTGCGGTGAGCCGAGACTAATAAGACCCAGCGTAGGTTCATGGGTAAGTTATGGGCTGGGATCGGAGAATCAAAATCTGCCTGGCTTTATTTCTATGTGCCCAGGAGGATATCCGATTCAAGAATCTCAGAACTGGCAAGCCGGATTCCTCCCGGGAGTTTATCAGGGAACTTATATAGACTCAAAACACACAACAATTAATAAGCTGATCAATGATATAAAAAATTCTAAATTAACTATGCGACAACAGCGCTCGCAATTAGACCTCATTGCCAAATTAAATAGAAGACATCAAGAAAGAAGATCAAATGATGCTGATCTTGAATCTAGGCTTCAATCATTTGAGTTGGCCTATCGAATGCAAATAGATGCAACTGACGCATTTGACATCTCAAAGGAACCTAAATCGATCCGCGAACTTTATGGCAAGGGAATACACGGCAGGCAAACTCTAATTGCACGCAGATTAGTCGAACGAGGAGTGAGATACGTACAACTTTGGCATGGCGCTGGTCAACCCTGGGACAGCCACGACGATCTTGAAGTCAATCACCGCAAACTGGCAAAACAATGCGACCAATCCATAGGAGCTCTTCTAACTGATCTAAAGCAAAGGGGCATGCTCGACGAAACATTGGTCATTTGGGGAGGTGAGTTTGGGCGCACTCCGGTAGTCGAAATGCCTAAGCCGGGCTCAAATCAGGGGAAGATAAATGGTAGAGATCATAATCATTGGGGATTTACTGTTTGGATGGCCGGAGGAGGCACCAAAGGTGGGTATGCACATGGCGCCACTGATGAATTTGGATTTAAGGCTGTTGAAAATCCTGTTCACGTTCATGACTTGCACGCCACAATTCTTCGATTGCTAGGCTTCGATCACGAAAAACTCACATACCGATATGCAGGGAGAGATTTCCGACTCACTGACGTTCATGGCAAGGTAATTGACGCTATTATTTCATAATCTGTTAATATTTACTCTCAGCGATTGAAACCCCGCTGATTAGATTTAATATCCAGCAATGCTGGCTGTTGAAAAAATTTCAGTCCAATTCCTAGGAAGAGTTCTTTATAAGGATCTCTCGTTCACTGTAGGTTCAAAGGACAGAATTTGCTTCGCCGGACCTAACGGCGCAGGTAAATCAACTCTAATGAAAATCATTGCTGGCTCAATGACACCTGACTCTGGGAACGTTAACCGCGCCAAATACATTGAAGTTGGTTACCTCCCTCAGGACGGAATAAAACATTCAGGGAGCACTCTTTTCGATGAAGCCGAATCCGCATTCGAAAATGCTCTTGAACTTAAAGAACGATTAGAGGAAGCAAGCGATCAGCTCGGCTCATTAGACACCTCCTCATCTGAATATTCCGACACGCTAGAGATATTTGGATCTCTACAACTTGATCTAGAAAATTATGATATAGGAAAAATGAAGCCTACGATTGAAAAGGTCCTCAGTGGACTGGGTTTCAAAGCTAGTGATTTCAATCGGAAAACAGAAGAATTTTCCGGTGGCTGGCAAATGCGTATCGCATTAGCAAAGTTGCTACTTCAAAAACCCTCAATCCTACTACTTGACGAACCCACAAATCACCTCGACATGGATTCTCAACTATGGCTTGAGTCGTATATCCAAAACTATCAAGGAGCAGTTATTTTAATCTCTCATGATCGCGCATTTCTTGATTCCATAGTCAGGAAAACACTCGCTTTCGAAAGCGGTAAAGTTAACGAATTTTCAGGTAATTATAGTTATTACATTGAACAAAGCGTTATTCTCAGAGAACAAATACAAAGAGCATATAACAATCAACAAAAGGACATTGCAAAAGCCGAGCAATTCATTAATCGCTTCAGATCAAAAGCACGAAGAGCTTCGCAGGCCCAAAGCCGCCTCAAACAACTTGAAAGGATCGAAAGGATCGAGCTTCCCCAGGAATCTGAAAAAGCAATTAAACTTAGATTCCCTCAACCTGAAAGGTCGGGTCAGATAGTCATTGAACTGACTAATGTTACTCGTTCTTATGGAGAAAATATAGTTTTCAGAAATTTAGATTTCCGAATCGATAGAGGCGAAAAGATTGCAATCATAGGTGCAAATGGCGCCGGAAAATCAACTTTTTCAAGGATCTTATCTGGAACAGATAAAGTTAATTCAGGTGAACGCAAGACTGGTCATAAAGTAAGCATTTCCCATTTCGCTCAGGACCATGCAGAAAAGCTAAACCCTTCAATGACTGTATTAGAAACAATAGAAGAAGTAGCAGGAAGAGATAATGCGGGTAATTTGCGCTCACTATTGGGTTGTTTTCTATTTAGAGGTGATGATGTATTCAAGAAAGTTTCCGTCCTCTCTGGAGGTGAAAGAAGCCGTCTTTCTCTAGCAAAAATACTCCTTAAACCAGCAAATTTCCTAATCCTAGACGAGCCAACAAACCATTTAGACATGCAGTCACAAAATGTTTTGCAAGAGGCCTTACTTGCATACCAAGGGACAATTGTAATCGTTTCCCATAATCGTGATTTCTTAGACCCCATAACTGACAAAGTCATAGAGTTTTATTCTAACGACACTCCCCCAAGGAGTTACCCTGGAAATCTATCTGATTATATTGAAAAGAAAAAAGGAGAAGAGATTTCCAACCCACAATTAGACGAACAAAAACCAAAACAAAGAATCTCTTTATCCCCTAATCGCAAAGAAACAAGAAAATTACAAGGTAAAATCCGCCAAGAAAAAGCCGAAACGCTAAAACCACTTCAAGAAAAGTTAGATAGTATCGAAGACCAAATTAAGTTAGTTGAAGATAGAAAATTAGAGATTGAAAAAGCCATGACTGATCCAGATTTTTTCAAGTCAAAAGAATCAACGGATGTGACTAAAGAATACAAAGAAATTCATGCAGATGTAGAAAAGCTATATTCTAACTGGTCCGTAATATCTGATGACATCGAACAAATAACTTTAAGCTTTGATGAGAAGATTAATAACTTATCCTCCCGCTAAAAATCAGAGTCCTAGCGACTCCTCTCATTCAACACTTCTTATCCTTGCAGAATTTCCATGAGCGTCCAATCCCTCAATCTCTGCAAAGAGCTCAACAACAGGGATTGATTTCTTCAAAGATTTCTTGTCCAACTCAATGACACTTGTCCGTCTCTGAAACATATCAGCAGTTAGGCCAGGAAAAGATTTACCAGCACCGCCTGTGGGTAATGTGTGGCTAGGCCCTGCCAAAAAGTCTCCAACAGAAACTGGAGAGTAGGATCCTATAAAAATGGCCCCACATGTCTTTAATTGAGGAATAACTTCCTCTTTGTTACTTACTATTAAAGAAAGGTGCTCCGGAGCAAAATTATTGGCTAGCTCGATCCCCTGTTTGATTGATTTCAACAAAACAAGACTAGTCCCACTCTTCATTACTTCCGATATTTGTTTCCTCCTATCAAGAAACTTTGCCTGAGACTTCAATTCACCCTTAACTTTATCTAGGAGCCTCATTGAAGTTGTAGCGAAAGCAATTTGACTATCTCCACCATGCTCAGCCTGGGCCAAGAGGTCAGAAGCTATCCAATCAGCACGCGCACTAGAGTCAGCCAACACGAAAATTTCACTGGGCCCTGGAAGTAAATCAACCGCAACGCTTCCAAATAACTGCCTCTTTGCCTCAACAACGAAAGAATTTCCAGGTCCAAAAATCTTCTCCACCTCTCCAATACTTCTAGTGCCCAAAGACATTGCCGCGATGGCCTGAGCGCCTCCGACTTTGTAAATCTCAGTAGCTCCCGAAAACTCAAGGGCATGAAGTAATTCTGGATTAATTTCACCTTCCTTACTGGGAGGTGTACAAACGACAATTTCTTCAACTCCTGCAGCCTCAGCGATGGCAACAGTCATGAGGGAAGTCGAAACGAGTGGAGCTGATCCTCCAGGAACATAGACACCCACACGTGAAAAAGGCTGAAAAATCTCACCTATCGTTGCTCCTTGAGCATTTTTCATTTCCCAATCCTTCCTTAACCCTCTTACTGCAAAGCCTTTCACATTGGCTTGAGAAATAGCAATAGCTTCTTTGACCTGATCACTAACGGAGTTCTTTGCCCTATTGAGCTCATCCCTTTTGACAAGAAAGTCCTTAGCACTGATGGACGCACCATCATATTTTCGAGTTAAAGCGCTAAGCGCTTTATCTCCATCAATGCGGACCATTGAAATAATTTTTTCAACGCAAATGCGTAAGTCTTCCG
>CACJBM010000008.1 GCA_902591645.1 uncultured Verrucomicrobiota bacterium
ATTGACTCATTAAGTAATTAGACCTATTAAATATGATAATGATGTGCAAATATGAATATCATTTTTTATAATTAAAAACATACCATTTTAATAATTATGCAATTGCATTCACTATTTTTGATATTTTTTACATTTATTTTTATAAATGTTGGATCAGCTGCAACAACAACTCTTTACTACGATGGTACAGGGTACCAAGTAACGTATAATACTACTACATTCACTGCTGACGAATCCTCCATTAATTCAGCTACATGGTGGGGAAAAGGTGAACAATCTAAAAAGATGGCGGATAATTCAGGTATTAATGGCCTAAGATTTGCATATGATAAATTTACTATTGGTGGCAATGAGTATGCTGCTTTCAGATTAAGAGAAAATAATGATTCAAATCTTGAATTAGTTTCCGACTCCGCTAATTATGCGATTAGTGCTGTTACAGTGCCTGGGCCACTGCCTTTCCTAGGCCTCTTGCCAGTTATGGGCGTTTTGAGAAAAATGAGACGTAAGCAGCAAATGCGATAATTTAGTCAGTGGAAAAAAATAATATAGAAACAGCAAATACGGTTTCTAATAAGATTAAGTTCCACTCTGCTCATTTATGTAGATTAATTTCTATAATACTAGTATTAATTTTTTCATTAGGTTGGGTCTTATCAATAATTCCGATAGATTATTTAAACTTTGGTGCTTGGAGAATGCATCTTTCTCAGCAACTAAATGAAAGATCGCATCTACCACTGATTGCAATAGCCCTTTACGCACTTAGCTTGAACTGTAATGAAGAGAGAAAATACTCTCCATTATACTATTGGAAACGTCTCAAATTCATATCCTGTTTGGCTATTCTAATTTATTTATGCTCTATTTTGAATAGCTCAATTACAGGAATTATTTTAGCTCGCACTGAAGTCCATGCCCCAAGTATTAAAAATCAACAAGAGATCGCCTATAAAAAAATAGATTCAATAGAATCTAAGGATGAGCTGCTAGAAATGCTCAACTCAAGTAAAATTAAAATAGGGAAAAAAAATCAATTCAATCAATTAAGTAGTATCACAGACATACAATTGATACTAAAGGAAAAAGCAGATCAAGACATTCAAAAACAAACTAAGAAAATCACAGATCAAGCTCAAACGAAAATATGGAAAATTAGAATGGATTCTTTGAAATATACATCAATGTCAATCATATACATGGTGTTTTATATTTTAATGTTTGTATTTTTCGACAGACTTTGCAAAGAAGAAAATGCGTTCTAAGAATAAACTCAAATATTTATCTTTTATTTGAAAGTATTAAAGCCAACCTCTCAGACAATTACACTATTTTCTGCTTGTATTGCTATAGCGCCTAGATTTCTTGGATATCCACTATCAGAAAGTCATTTCGCCATTATCCTTTTCTGGCTGGGAATAATGACCTTGTTGCCTGAATGCATTGAAGAATTTGCAACGGCAAAAATAAAATTTAAAGAATTACCATTTGTAAGTTTAATAATTCTTAGTGGTGTATTTTCATATAGCATAATTTCAATATTCTGGATTGATTTGCTATATATTAAAAATACTAATCTTTTTTATAGCTCTTTTAGGAAAACCATTTTTCTTACTCCACCAGCTATCTGCTTAGCTTGGTATCCTTATCAAAAAACAAAGAAACAAAAACTACTCAAGCTACTTGTAACGGCAGTCATCGCTTACACAATTTCTTTAATTTTCATTCATTCGGATCAACTAATTAACGACAATATCAGAATGTTTTTTAAGCAATCAACGGCATTTTTGTCAGGCCAAATATTAGATTTAGTTAAAGAAAATAGAATCATAGTTGAAGAAAATTTTTATATTTTAAATAATCATAAAATAATTGTTCAAGACGCATGTTCAGGATTTCCACAAATTGGATTAACCCTTCAATCTTTAATTGTTTTTTGGATGTGCTGCCCAATTAAATCTTGGTGGAACATACTAATAATAGTATTACTCTCCACTATTACAGCCTTCTTTATCAATGTGATCCGCATTTCATTGCTAGGAATAATCATTAGTAAACATGGAGAACAGTTATTTCACTTTTGGCACATTGGACTAGGTTCATTAATATTCACACTTATAGTAATGACCATTTCATCCACTATTTATTATTGTTTTTGGAAAAAAGAATATCACTAGAAAACAATAAACTGCTTATTGGCAGATCCATCTTAACTCTGTCAATTGATTCTGGCTGTGTCTCGCAAAAACAAACAACTCCTAGCCTGTGTCGCAACACTAACACGGCAACGCCCAAAAATGCTCGAAGCACTTTTGCGTTCTTGGGCTTCATTAATAATTCCTGAGAAGGTGGAGGTCACTTTTCTCGTCATTGAAAATGATATTGAAGAACACTCACGGAATCTAATCCAGACTTTTCAGCCAATGCCCAAGAGCTCCAAGTTAGCCTATGCTCTAGAAACTGAACCTGGGATTCCTTTTGCCAGGAACCGTGCGGCCCAGAAAGCTCTAGAAATAAGGTCTGATCTTTTGCTTTTTGTAGACGATGACCAGGAAGTTGCTAAAGACTGGCTAAAGAAAATGATCCAAGGACACAGGGACAGTAAAGCGCTGCTAATTGGCGCCCCACTCCGAGCTCGTATGCCAGAAAAAAAACTGAGTCTATTCCAGAGACTAATGTTCATTAACTTGAAAAGTCGCTATAGAAAAAAAGAAATGCGAGCATCTCGCAGAGCATCCCTCGAAGGAACTTCGGGAGTTACGATTGTAACCAATAACTGGCTAGCGGACACTTCACTCTTCTCCGAACATAATATTTGGTTCGATGAGACCATGCGCCATACTGGCGGAACAGATTCCAAGTTTTACGCAGAAGTAATTGCTCAAAACCTTCCAACGGCCTGGGTTCAAGATGCCTACGTTTATGAAACCATTCCACCTGAAAGGCTGTCCTTTATTTATCAATATCGTAGGGCCCGTGACCAGTCGAATACCAACTTCCGAAGAAAAAATAATGGTACTGTTCGTTTAAATTTGGTCCTAGTAACTTCTATTTTAGTTAAATTGATTGCTGTTCTTGGTCTAATATTAACCTTACCAATCACAGCAGGTCGTACTCTAATGACCCTCGCGCGAGCATTGGGATGGATTGCTGGGCGAATAGGAGCTCTGAATGGATCAAAATCCACCCTTTATTCATCGACTACTGGGAACTAATGAGCTCATTCTTTTCCAGAATAAATCCTCTGAGTCGTTACTCTAAGCAACGACGTAAACTGGCCAAAGCACTCAGAGCAGAATCTAAAGCAACGATGGCCGGCCTAAGGGCTCTACAAGCTCAGTTCTCGAGAACTATTACAACAGTGCCTAATCTTAGGCGAAGTATCCATGTACTAGAAAAAGGATTATGTTTTCCAAATCGGAAAAAAATATTTGGGTTAAAATTTATTAAACCCGCAGTTGACCTTTACTCGGAATCCCTAGCTAATTCAAAAGTTTCCAAGCTAGAAATAAAATGGGCAGCGGACGTTCTGAACAAATACTTCAAAGCGGTAGATCATAAAGTGCCCGAGATTGAAGAGGCTCACAAAAAATTTATATCCCTACCATCAGCAGAATCCTCTGATAAGCACACATTTTCTCCTTACAAGGAAATGGATATTCCTTCCTATGCCAAACGCTTTGAACCTTCAGGGATCGCAGCACTCGATCAGTTTCATGAATTGTGCCGGAGCCGGAGATCGCATCGCCATTTCAAAAAAGAACCGGTTCCACTAGAAACTGTCCGTCATGCCATCACTGCAGCATTAGAATCGCCAAGTGCGTGTAACCGTCAGCCATTCGACTACTACATGGCAACGGAACCAGAAATGATTCAGGAAATCTGCAAGTTACCACTCGGGGTCCGGGGTTACGGAGATCAGCTGCCTGCTCTGATTGTCGTTGTCGGTAACCTTGGCTGCTATGATGAGACACGTGATCATCATCTAATCTATATTGATGCGGCCCTAGCAACCATGACAATGATGCTAGCACTGACCTCTTCTGGACTTGGATCCGTACCCATCAACTGGCCTGACATCCCTGAAAAGCATGAGCAGATGAGAGAATTATTAAATCTGAAACCTTGGCAGGTTCCTATCATGCTTGTCGGACTGGGCGTTCCTGACCCAGACACAATGATTGCCTATTCTTCTAAACGGTCCGTCGACGATGCACTGCACCATGTCAAAAAAACCTCTCATTGAGCTCCTAGGTGTTTGGCTGCCCAATAAGGGAGCCGAACTCATGCTGCACACTGTCCGTCAGGAACTTAATGAACGTTTAGAAGGTGCCTCGTTCGCAATCCAATCCAATGAACCATTCCAGTCAGAATCACGTTTCAAAAAATTACAGAAATGCGCCCCCTCTTCGAATTCTCTATTAGATAAAATTTTCCGGAGGGACCCGCTAAATGAAGGAATAGTCACTGATTCTCAGATCACCCATTACATTGACATCTCCGGGTTCGCTTATGGTGATCCTTGGGGAGTAAAAAAAGCACGGAAAAGGCTCGGTAAAAAAGTTAAAAAGCTAAAACACAAAGGAAAACCTTATTACCTTTTTCCACAAGCCTTTGGCCCTTTCACTGATCCGAAATTGCAACGTGAAATGCAATTGATAGGATCCAACGCTTCATTACTATGCGCCCGGGACTCGGTTTCACTTGCTCACCTCAAAAATCTAGGACTCGAAAGTGCTGAGCAATTCCCTGATATCACATTTTCTCTGAACACCAATGATCGTATCGCCCCTGACATTAAACATTCACCTTATGGTTGTTTGATCGTTAACAATAAATTGGTCAGCTCAAATACCATGGCAAAAAGTGATCTACTTGATTTATTCACCGCTTCAGGAAAGAACATGCAAAGGCATGGTATATCGCCGCAAGTTCTGCTTCATGAACCTAAGGAAGATAAGGACTTAGCAGATGAACTGGCCCAGGCCTTAGATTGCTCCACCATTGAACTGAAAGATGCGAGAGACATTAAAAACTGCATTAGGCATTCTTATGTCACCGTCACTGCCCGGTTTCATGGACTCGTGAGCGCTTTATCCACAGGAACTCCCGCCATGGCCGTGGGCTGGTCCCACAAGTATAAAGAATTACTGACCGATTTTGATGCGGGACATCTTGTCTATAATGGTAACACTAAAGAATTTCTGGATCACTTGGAAGCCCTCTTGTCCTCTAATGAAAATCATCAGAAAATCTCAGATCAATTTCAGATAACTGCTCAAAAACAAACTCGAAAATTATCTGTTTTATATGATCAACTGGCTGAGCATATCAATGAAACAATATAAATTTCTCGAGTCAATCAGGTATACAAAATATACTTCTTCATATTCATTATCTTTTACTTTAATCTCAGGCTTTTCTTCAATCGCTTACATAAGTCAAGCTGATCCTTGATTTGTCACTTCTTCTATTACAAAAAATTACAGGGTAGTTTATTTCCCTGTAATTTACTTGAATGGATCATCTTTTGATGTCTCGTTAGTCTTCCTAACATATATACTAATTTTTGTGATTGTGCAGGCCAGCATTTTATCGTCATAGTCATTATTCAAAATTAAAGCACCATGATCAAAAAACGACTCCCCCAATCATTTTCTCTCATTGTCCCTTTCATTGCGATACTGGGCATAGCCTCACTCAGCTCCTGCAAGACTGTCACTCAAGAACAGGTAGAGACAAAAGCCGATTCAAATTCCAAAGGCAATGAACTCTTAGGAGAATGGATCCAATACAGGAATGGTCAATTCCAGATCAAAACGATTAGTGCCGGTAAGGAGGTCAATGAATTTTACAGCGAGTTCGGAGATCTCAGAGGCAGAAGAACGATGGACATCGCGATCGAATCATCAAAGGATACCGGATCTGATAATAAAAGGGTCTTGATAAGTCCTAAAGCTAGCTGGGATTACCTGGCAGGTGGCAAGAAACCCGAAGGGCTGAAATGGACATCGTTAAGTTTTGAACCAAAGAAGAATAATTGGAAGACCGGGAAGGCCGGTTTTGGATATGCTGATGATGATGATGAGACCGTACTTGATGATATGATAAACAAGTACACATCAGTATACATCAGAAAAGAATTTGAAATCACAAAGAGCACGGATCTTTCCCGTTTAGCACTGGCCATTAATTATGATGATGGATTCGTTCTTTACCTTAATGGTCGTTATGTTTTCTCCATCAATGTCGCTAACGAAGAAGGTAAACTGGCCGTTGGAAATCATGAAGCTAACGGTATCGAGTACTTTATACTTGCTCCTTTCGCGGATGCTTTAATTGAAGGCACGAACGTAATTGCCATTGAAGGGCACAATGCAAAACTGGACAGTAGTGACTTCACTTTGGATCCTCATCTCATCGTCGGTGGCGGTTATACAAACTTTGTAAAGAGCAACATAAATACAAAAAACTATGATTTGGCAGGAAATCTCACTGAAGAAAATAAAATCGATGGGAAGCAAGAAGGTGGATATATGATCACTGATGGAATTCTGAGGCAGTCTCAAGCTCCAAAAGACGGGACTGTTTCCGCCCCTAGCGGAGCATTCCACAAGGCAGATAAACCGGGCCAACAGCTCCTCATCGCTGCAAGGAATGGAAACACATCCAAAATAGCATCACTCCTTAAGTCAGGAGTCTCAGTCGATTTCACTACTCCAGGATCCTACACCGCCTTAGCCTATGCAGCTGCAAGGGGCCACCTAAAAGCAGCGTCTCTTCTGCTAAAAAATGGAGCAGACATAAATAAGCAAGCACGATGGAACAAAAGCCCTCTGCTCCTTGTCGCTGGTACAAAGAACCTGAAATCAGCACAGTTTCTCTTAGACAAGGGCGCTGATCTTAATGCTGTTCAGTTCGCAAAAGCGACTTGCGTACATGAAGCTGTTTTCTGGAATCAGCCTGAAACTTTAAAGTATTTCATCAGTAAAGGCCTGAGCCCAAATACTGTTGCCAATAACGGATCATCTCCTCTGCACTGGGCTATCTGGAGAACGAATAAAGACAATGAAAACTCCATTAAGCAAGCCGCAGTATTAATTAATATTCTCCTAGAATCAGGAGTCGATAAATCCCTGAAAGCTCAGAACGGAAAAACAGCTGCCGATCTTGCCAAAGATAAGGGCCTCGAAAAAATAGCTGCCCTAATCAAACCTTAAAAAGGGCAGAAAATCTATTCACTTTAAACCAGTTCACGTATTGGATTGCCGGAACTGACTGCGGTTTGCACATCACGAGGAAGATTTGCTAGGGTCCTGACCTTACCCAAATCAAAGAGACTATGCATGACTGTACCCAGAAGATCATTACTCGTGATCGGATTGGTAATGGGCTCAGAACCTTTCTTGTCCGATTCTCCAATGACTTGCCCCATCTTTAAACCACCACCTACAAAGACAAGCGGACAAAGATTCCCCCAATGATCTCTACCTCCCTTGTTATTAATTTTTGGGGTGCGCCCAAATTCTCCAGTAATGACGAGAAGAACTTTCTCTGAAAGCCCTCGTTCATTGATATCATCAATGAATGCACTGACCGCCTTATCAACGGCAGGACCAAGGACAGGCATTCCATCAGTAATGGCGAATTCATGAGCCCCATGCATATCCCATCCGGGACTACTCACCGTAATAAATCGGCAACCAGCCTCGCAAAGGCGCCGGGCAAGTAACATCTGTTTTCCAAGAGAAATAGGCGAATGCCCACGAATCGCATCCTTGTTCTTGCGGCGATCCACTGCAGGCTTTGGAACATCAAATCTGCTCGTATCATAACGTTCTATGAGTCGTGGATCCTCCTTTGAAAAATTAAATGCCTCACCGACTCCATTCATAAGAACATCAACTGCCTGTTGCTGAATGGATGAGGCCTGATGAATCGCATCCGATGAATCGAGCTGACGCTTAAGCTTGTCTAGGCTAGACACCAAACTTAATTGATCAGTGATGCGGTCCTGTGAAACCTGTAACTTCATATCGTCCAAAACTTCACCGCCGGCACTAGGATCAAATGCACTAAATACCTTCGAAAGTTTACCAGTATTAGCGATCCGGCTAGGCACTGAATTGAACCTGCGAGCATCCTTAGGCTCGACTGCTGCAGGAACGATAAGAGTGTTTGACGGCATCCCGTTATGTGGATTCGTGATCCCAGCAATACGGCTGTAAAGCGAACCCATACAAGCACCGGTCGGGTTACCACCCGCCGCCACATGCATAGCGGCCTTGGCATGGTCACTGATACCGTGCCGATAGCTACGCACAACTGCCATGCGGTCAGCCATCTTTGCCAGCTCTTTGAAATGACTTCCGAAAGTAACACCGGGAAGATTCGTTTTAACTTCACCAAATACAGAACGGATCTCAGAAGGAGCTGCCATCTTCGGGTCAAAAGTCTCAAATTGAGAAGGCCCCCCCTGCATATTAAGAATGACTACGGACCGGTCCTTAACATGACCGGATCGTTCCAAACCAAGAGCATTGCTCAGAGTGAGCCCACTAAGCCCAAGAGTTCCTATCCTGAGAATTTCACGCCTGCCAAAGCCCTCACAATTTCGGGTAAAATCATCTGAATAGAGTGACAGCATTGTATTTTAATCTAGAGAATTAACCATTTATGGCAACTCAAGACTGAAATTTGTCCGGGAAACAAATGAACTCCTAAGAGTTTTTCTTGATATAAGCAGTAAAAATCACAAGTGCTCCTAAGACCAGAGCACAACCAATTCCAATGAACCTGTTGAAACTACTCTGCCCAATCTCTGATTCCACAATAGAATCAATTTGATCGGATGTAATTTCGTCTTCCGAAATTGATCCCAATGATCCAGACACTGAGGGCGTTGATGGATCAGGCGGTGGAACTGAAGCGAAATCAGGAAATCGAGAATCGGCCCCGACAAGATCCCCTACACCTTCCAGAGGTGGCAATACCTTGTCGACGATAACCTCACTACCAACGAGCAATTCTTTCCAATTTGTATTCAATACAAGATCTATCCCAGGATTTTCACGTTTAACCTCACAGGAACAGGCGCCACAAAGGTACGAGCAAGCCTCCATCATCAGTCTCTTACTCATAATTGAAGAGGGGAGCCCTTCGAGCGTCCTTCCCCGGCCAAAGACCGGAAATATTAAAGGTTCGTTAGAGCTTTGCTCTATGAGTTGAGGAACAAACGAAGTGAGCATCTTTAAGAAAATCTTTTCTTTTGGATCATTTTTCTTAATGCGTATGACATCAAAAGAAATCTTCAGTGGAATCGTTGACCGAAGAACGTCCTCCACGTCCACTTCACCAGTCGCTACCCTATCAAGTTCACCAGGACCAACGACCCCATCAGGTATTTCAATGAGCTTACTCACTTCGTTCAAATGTTTCCATAACTTGTTCTCTGCCTCATTATCTTTTGCCTCATCTCCCGTTTCAATGAGAACCCAAACAGCCGATTCACCGGAAATTATCTTCTCTAAAATTGATTTTCGTACCGGAGAACTTACGATTTGATTCAAGGATTCTTTCGTTAAATTCCCATTCCATAAAGGATCATCAGTGTTCAAAGAAGGGTTCGCCTTTCCAACGCTCCAAGGATAATAGAGGTGACCAACTAGGTCCCCTTCGGAAACCTCAACGATCCCGTACCTTGCGTGATCTGATTCAGTCATTTTTCCGATATCGATAACTGTAACCTCAAGATTCACATCATCACCCACCTCATCAATTAACAATTGCTGAGCCTTGGAAATCTGCCCATTAGAAAAAACAGCAAGTTCGTATTTGTCAGCTGACCACCGCTCAAGCGCATAACGAAATACAGGAACCTGACAAGCCTCGAGTAAGCTTATAGCTAACAAGTATAAGCAGGAAATGAGAATAGAAACTCTTGTGATTGAAGTCATTATCGTGAGGGAATATCAATTGTAGATCATACAAAGTCCATTAATTGGATATCATTAATCTTCCGGAAAAACATTTAAACTAAACTAATTGATACGGTGAACCTGCACAGCATTAATTAATGGCATTCTTGAAGGATCTGAAGATCCAGACTTGGAGCTTAACTCAATGGTCAGATCCTTTGTGATATCGACCTCAAATTCCTTCCAGACAGCATAATCTGATTCTGTGACTTCATTCATAATATCAAAACCCTCCAGAACTTTATTGCCATTCAATTGCATATCAAAAATACGCTGACCTGGCTTGTCACCTGGCAATGCCGAAAAACCAACACGTATCCGGTATGAAAACTTTCCTAATTCCGGAGTCGTGACAGGTATCACACAACTCTGCATGCCTCGCAAACAACTAGCAAAGACAAAGGGGATTTTTGTATTTGAAATGGGAGTATAATTAGCGCTGCGTTGAACTGGTCCGCCTCCTTCCAAGAAGGTTGGTACAGCCTCAAATTGCAAGAGTAGTTGGTGCTGCCCCTTACGAGGAATGAGCCACAGATGCCCATCACCGTCTCTCCTCTCACCGGTCCCGCCCAAATCAAGATTCAAATGTTTAACGGGCAACTGAGGCCCGGGCTGGGCAAAGGTCTGAGGAACTGCAGGCTGTTGAGGCACTTGCGCCAAAGCAATCGTAAAAGGCATAGACACTTCGCACTTGCAACCAATGGCATGGGGAGGCTTAATCATCATGCCCCCACCACTAGAAGTATCTATCCAGCAACTCGCACGGCTTTGCAAAAAAGTATAGAGACCATCATCACCTAACAGATCATGATACCCTACGCCCCGTGAACGTCCAAACATGAGGTATCTGGAGCCTGCAAACGTTCCACACTGTTTATTATAACGGCAAAAGGCCCACTGGGCCTGCTCACCTGTGATAGGGTGCATTCTTGTTTTAGGATTTCCACTTTTCAGATCAAATGCCCACGGCTCGGCAACGATCAGATCATCCGTCATGACAGGACGTGCACGATAGTTTGCAAAACGGTACCAGAGTAATTTTCCAGTCGCACCATCATGGACTGCAATTGCCCGTGCCTTATAACCTCCGCTCGGCCATACGGCCCATGACTTGTCAGCCCCAGCAACGGTCGCAAAGGCTACCACATCTCCGTGCGCAATCACGGCACCTCCAAGGACAGGTTGATAGGATCGCCTACCACCAGTAACGACAGAACGTGTCCATCCACCACCTGCATTTGAAATATCAACGCCATGTTCATAAAGCAATTTTCCAGTCTTGGAATCTAAGGCCCTAAGAACACGAAAATCATGTTCATTAATTTTACCTGCAAATTCCTTATACTCTTCCCCGGGCATTTTCTTCAGCCATTCAGTCATTTCCGATATGGCTTCTTCCCGGCGAACCCCTTCAGCCTTTTCGCCTAAAAAATATAGTCTCCCGTCACTGATCGAATCCCAACGGGACCACTGCTTCTCCTTGCCGGGTCCTCCCAAAATCCAAAGAACTTTACCAGTACCAGTGTCCAGCCCAAGAATGCATGACCAATCCTTTTCATTGGCATCTTTGCCGTTTGAGGAAAGATACAGTGTCTTTCCATCACTATCAGCAGCCATTCCGCTCCACTGACCATTCTTAAATGGTGGCAGATAGCGCCTGATCTCTTTTCCTGTCCAAGGGTCAATCTGTACCAGAACCTCCAAGAATCGTTGAAATACACCGCCAGGGGCAGCAATGGTATCGGTCATCGATTTTTCACGCCTCCACAATCTTCTTCCAGTGTACTGGTCATAGCCTTCGGTATAAGTCTTCTCCTTGAAAATATAATCCTGGAACTGACAAACTAGGACCCCATCAACAATAATCGGGGGTGATATTCCTTTTGCTCCACGACTAGAATAGGGTGGCCCGTACCAGGCAACTCCTAACGGTGCCTTTAATACAGAATCATGACTGCACATAGTATTACCCGCATCCCCATAACCATGGGTCCAGCCACCTCCACCAGCGAGCCTCGGAGCCTCTTGCCCTACCCAATGCATCTTGGCATCTGGAGAGTTAAAACTCTTCCACCCCTGAATACCAGTCCCAGCAATCCATTTCTGCATCGATTCGGGGTTCTGTTTCCCTCCAACAATTATGAGGCCACGGAGTGGCTTTTGAAGGCGCTTAATTTCAGCAATATTTACCGGCATTTCACCTCCGTTTAATATTCGCTCGGAGAAAATAAAGTCTGCAAATCTGGACGGATACGGAACCTTATCCTTTTCTTTCACGTATAGGACAGTGATCCTAGAAATATGAACGCCAGCCTCATTGTAAGCTGCCCTAGCCTTTTCCGCTCTCTTCTCATCATCAAATACAGCATACAAACGCAAGTTGGTTTTCTGCGAGATTGCATAAGCTAGGGACCCACTTTCACAATCAAGGACAAGAGCCTCACCTACCAGATTGGCTGGGTCCTGAGCCTTAGTCTTTTCTCCTTCCGAATGATAAAATGCTGCAACTTTCAGTATTTCATCAGCTGCCACGCTAACCATAGGATCTAAAGTTAAGGAATCAGAAATGATCGGTTCCTCTATTTTTTTAAATCCTGAACTGTTATTGTTTGCGTAGGCGTGAATTCTTCCATCACGAGTGCTAACAAATAATCTTCCACCAGCTGCAATAAGTTGATTGGGCCATTCTGGTATTTCTGTTGTCCAAAGCTCCTTCCCATCACTGGGATCACGCGCAAAGATCTTACCCGTTGCACCTTTCTCCATGTCTGTCTTTAGGGCCGCATTAAAAACGACTCCCCCAGCATAAATAACACTGCACATGTCAGGATCATACCTAGTCACTGTGCCCCTCATCACTGGGACACCACTGACTGAGTGAATATCAGTCTGAAATTCCGGCGTTTTCACCTGCCACAGACGTTCTGTTTTGGTTTGTTTCTTTTTGGTCTTTTCATCGACGGTGATTTCTGCAAGGAAGGCCTCATTCCCGTGGTACCGATGATTATTATGAAGAGCGCCGATGATCGGATAAAAAGGATCCCCATAACCCACGGGATTGTCTGAATCAGTTCCTGCCCAAGGATCAATTTGCCCTGTGGATTTCTTGTAACTATTGAAAACGGCCCAATGAAACTGCTTAAAGTCCATCGGCATATAAAGATTACTCTTTGTTGTATATATGTATCCAACAGGAGCAAGGCTCCAACGATTCAGTGTTTCACAATGCGTTCCGTTCCTCCAAATTTTTTTGCCTGTCTTGGCATCCAATGCATATACAAAGGTACCATCATGAGGAAAAACTCCCGCTCCAAAATATGCTATTCCATCATTAACAACAATGTCCGTGCGCACGGGCCAGGCTGATGTCATTTGCCCAAATGAAAACATCCATCGGTCAGCAGGTGCAGCCTTATATTTCCATATCAAGTCTCCATTCTTCGCGTCAATGCAGTACGCATTGCCATCATCACTTCCGATATAGATCTTTCCATCTGCATAAGTAGCAGAACGCCCTACCGCGGAACCGGTAACAAATTCCCAAATCAATTCCCCTGTTTCAGCATTCAAGCAACCTACCCTTCCATCACTGGCACTGGTAAAGAAAACAGATCCTTGAGCTGCTATCAAAGCGAGAGCATACCGATTAAACTCCGGAGTCACCTCAATATGAAGTTCACCTTTCTGACGAGGCGCATTCCTTGATTGCCGCGAAGAGTATTCCCAGACCCGCTGAAGGGGAAGATCTATCTGATCATTTGTTGCTGCGGTCCTAGAAAAATCGTGCCGGTACGTTGGCCAATCCTCACCAAAAGAAAGAAGAGGAGAAACCACAAAAAAGAATAGAAATACAAATGGGTGGATGAACTGAACCTTATTCACTCGTTCATTCTCCTTAAAATATCACCCCTAAGCAATACTTTTAAATGGCGTGACTCGTTAAATATCAACGCTCAAGACTTTAAGTGTTTTTCAAAGAATGTTTTTGTTTTGTGCCACATTTCGGGTGATAAAACGTGCCCAGTATCTTTTTGAATGAAGGCACTGAATTGATCTTCGGAATTTAATTTCTGGTAGGCTTTGGTTATTCTCTTAATGCCTTCTTCTGCGTGTTTAATTGGGCTTCCTCTATCATTCTCTCCTAAGTTTAAATGCATAGCTCTGGGTGCTACTAGTGAAACTATTTCAGGTGTGTCTCCGTGCTCGAGCCAACCTGGAACGAAGTTAGGAAAACAATGTAAGAGTCTAGCATCATGAATTGCAGAATAGGTTGGTAAGCAGCAGTTTCCCACTAGTGCCTTAATGCGTGGCTCGTGTGGTCCCACGAGCCAGGTATGCGTCGAACCCATCGAATGTCCATAGCATCCGATTTTGTCTTCTTTGACCTCAGGCCTGCTCACCAGATAATCAATGGCACGACGCATATCGAGTATGTTTTTCCATGCCATTGATTTTCCCTCGACAACATAACGCAAAAATTCAAAGCGCTCAAAGCTACCGCCTTTCAATTTATTTTCAGGATCCTGTCGCTCCTCAAAACAGAGCGCATCCGGACAAATCACTACATAACCTTGCTTAACTAAATCAACTCCAGTATGATGCATTTCGGAACCAGCTAGCCCAGCAGGTTCAGTCTTTCCTAAATGATATTCACCCCCGTGCTGATGCCACACAGCAATGGCCGGAGAGGGATTATCTTCATTCGTCTCATCAGGTATCAGTATTAATGCAGGAACTCTATCACCTGGCTCGACTTCATATGTAACGGATTCTATCCGATAACCTTCTTTTTTAATCGTCTCCTTATGATTGGGTTTAAGTGGACAAGGTTCAGGCCAAGGCCCACCGAGACAATCAACTAAATTCTGGATCATTTCTTTTTTTGATATCACAACATCATTTTCATTTTGAGCATTCAAAAACTTTGGAGAACCGAGCGCTGCCCCTACAGGAGCTGCCCGTAAAAAAGAACGCCTTGTGAAGGGTCTGTTTTTATTTTTCTCCATTGAACTAAATAGCTGTTATTAATAGAAAAATAATAACAGGAAATGCATCCGTCTTATTTACATTAATGAATCACTTCTCTGCTGTTACAGTCATTATCCCTTTCATTATGCCCCAGCAAATAACTCATGCCTTCATAAAAATCGTATCTAATCTACCATATTGAGTCATTAAAATAATGAAACTAGGCTCAGCTGAGGAATATTATCTTAGCCCATACTAAATACCGTAAAAAATGAGGAACTTTTCACCTAAGGACCGCTTGGCAGGCAAAGCATTAAAGGCTATACGTTCATAAGATTTTATAATACCAATCTTTGTGTTCTATCTAGGCAATAAATAATCAATGGTCACTCCTTCGCAATTTAGACCCTTAGCTCTTCTCATCATATCAATGAGCCTAGTGGTAATTTTTATTACACAAAAAGCAGACGCTCAACTCATTGTGGAAATGAAGCTGCCTAAAACACATTACTTGTCTTATGAACCGATGGTCGCCAATGTGACTGTTTATAATCGAGCCGGAAATGATTTGATACTGGGTGGGCCAAAGGGCAAAGGCTGGATGACCTTTGACGTTTATCGTGACGGACAATTACTATCACCGCGAAGCATTGGCGGAAAGTTTGAAACGATGCTGCTAAAATCAGGACGCAGTATAACAAAAAAAATAGACATCAATAAACTATACCCTGTATCAGATTACGGTAGCTACACCATTAATGCTTCGGTCTATTTTCCACCTCAAAGAACTTATTTCAGTTCTAAAAAAATTCGAATTAATGTAGCTGACGCAAGGGCCTTTTGGAAACAATCATTCGGTGTATCCCAAGGCCGTAATAAACTTGCCAGCTTTAGACAATTCTCTCTACACGAGCACAGAGGAAATTCTTCAAATTCAGCTCTATACGTAAGACTCAGAGAAACAAAAGGAACCAAAGTGTATTGTACTTTTTCACTTGGCAGATTCATCAATGTAAGAAAACCTCAAGCCACTATCGATTCTCAGAGCAGGCTCCATGTGATGCACATGATCAGTCCAAGGCTTTACTCCCATGCAAGAGTCAGTTCGGAAGGATCATTCCTAGGAAACGATTATTATCGTGAAACTGCAGACACGAGACCTTCTTTAGTGATTGACTCTGCCGGAATAGTGAAAGTTGTAGGAGGCATTGCTTATGATCCAAACAAGCCTCCGGAACAAAAAGAAAAACCCCGGTCTGCTTCTGAATTGCCTCCTGGTCTGATATCAAATTAGAAGCCGTTTTACCTTTTAAATACAAAGCATCCAGTAGTGAGTAATTTTAGAATCTATAACACTTGCCGATTATTCAGTCTGTTCTTGTCGCTGATAATCTTTAATTGTTCACAGAATGAAGCTAAAGCGGTTCCTTTCACAAAAGTTATCCTAGACGCTGGGCATGGGGGTCATGACCTTGGAGGCACTTTCGGATTAACCTTCGAAAAACATCTTGCCCTTGATGTTGTACGAAGGGTCGATGTTTATTTAAGGTCGCAAGGAATTAGCACAAAGCTGACTCGCTCCAATGACTCATTTATTTCCCTTCCAAGGAGAGCAAGAATTGCAAACGCAGAATCGGGTGCCATTTTTGTCAGCATCCATTTTAACCATGCACGCAGCAGAAAAGCTGCAGGCATTGAAACCTTTTATCACAGCAAGAACAAACAAAGCATCAAACTTGCTCATATGGTCCAATCGGCTGCACTTTACAAGACGAGGGCAGGTAACCGGGGAGTCAAAAAAGCCAACTTCCTAGTCCTATCCAAAAATAATCGGCCCGCTGTTCTTTTGGAATGCGCATTCCTATCAAATTCTTCAGATCGGTACCGGGCTCTGGATCCAGAGTACAGGCAACGGATCGCAGAAGCCGTTGCGATGGGTATATTAAAATTTCGCCAATCAAACTAAAATTCGAATGCAATTTTAGTGTTCTATTAACGCAATTAATAGCGTCTCATTATGATCCTCAATCCAGAAGAAATTGCTGAAGCCGAGAATCAACTCATTGAGGGAGGTTTAAATCCCGAGCCACTCATGGATGAAGCGGGTCTGGGAATTGCAAAAGCGGTGTCCCAGTTCTTTCCCAATCCTGGCACCTTAATTGTATTTATTGGCAGTGGACACAATGGAGGAGATGCTCTGGTTGCTGCAAAACATCTCAAGAAAAACGGTTGGACAACACAGCTAAGGTTGGCCACTTCTCCTGATCAGCTAAAGCCACTCACGACAAAAAAGTTACACCAATTTGAAAGGGAGAAAATAAATCCAACATCAGAGATTTCCGAACCTCAAAATCATCCATTGATACTTCTCGACGGGCTCTTGGGAATAGGAGCATCTGGAGAGCTCAGACCCGGATACCTTGAAGCTGCTAATGAGATGAATGGGCTACGGAAAACTCATGCCGCTCATACCTTTGCTATCGACATTCCCTCCGGACTCAATGGTCTTTCTGGTGAACCTTATGAAGGGGCTGTGATTGCAGACTTCACACTGACAATTGCTCATCCAAAGACGGGCCTTCTGGCAGACCAAGCAATCAATAATGTGGGAAGACTTGCATTAATTGAGCTGCCCTCAATTCGGCCATTGCCCGGACAAGGAGACACGGGAGCCTTGCTACTCACTGCAAGTAGTTTAGCAGAAAAGAACAGAAGACTGGAACATGACGCGCATAAGGGAACGTGCGGTCACATCGGAATCATAGGTGGTAACAATGGAATGAAGGGAGCCGCAGTGCTTGCATCTACTGGAGCCGCTAGGGGCGGAGCAGGGCTCGTGACCATCATTGCTCGTGAAGACTCTTACCAAAGTTTGTCGGCAATGGCTCCTCCGGAAATTATGGTCCGGTCCGTCAAGTCATATGCTGAAGTATCAGACATGGATTTTGATACTCTCGCCATTGGTCCGGGACTGGGTCAAGGTTCATGGGACGATGAGATACTCGATTTATTGATTTCAGACATTAGACCAACTGTGGTCGATGCTGATGCTCTTAATCTGCTAGCAAGAAATGAACCCAGTGATCTTGTCAATGCTCCTGCTCCTAGACTATTAACGCCGCACCCTGGAGAAATGCACAGACTGTGCCCAGAAATCTCAGGTTCTAGGCGTGAGAGAGCAGAAAAATTAGCCGGAATGACTAATTCGACAGTGCTATTTAAAGGAGCCAGAACAGTTATCGCATCAGAATCTGAGACGAGACCGACGGGTTACAACTCAACCGGTAACTATGGAATGGCGACTGGAGGTGTAGGTGATACACTAACCGGACTCTGCTCAGCATTAATTGGCGGAGGAATCTCGGTCTATGATGCAGCGTGCTTAGGCTCATGGATAAACGGAAGAGCCGCAGAGCATGCAATATTTAATGACAAGGAATCGAGAAGGTCCCTCCTTGCGAGTGATCTTCCGAAGCACTACGGTCAAGCATTCAAAGATCTTGAAAGATACTCTTTCTGATTGGATTCAATAGTATTAGCTTTAGTTCAACACCATGGACCCAGTTAAAGCGCAAACATTATTTTATATAGCAACGCTCACCGTCTTGGGCATTGTTGTGGGACTGATCCTATTCTGGTCCATACGAACCTTTGCAACAAATAGCAAAATCGAAAAAGAAACTATTCCTGAGAAGATCGATATAATCGATCTTCTCTTTGCTCTCACCATCATTTTTTTCTTTTATGGAAATACCGTAATGCTTTTCCAGAATTCAATGGATTCAGGTGATGCCTCACCCATGGAAAAAAATGGCATGACTCTTCCTGAAGCCATTTTAAATAATATTATCTTTCTCATTATTGGAGCTTTCGTGTTTTCATTTGCGTCCTTTGTCCGTGGAAGAAATCCCAATCATATTTTCGGGCTCAATAAAATCTCATTTGGCAAAACCCTGCTATGGGGGCTTGGCGCAATGGTGCCAGTATACATTCTTCTCGGCTTAGGCAGCTACATAACACAGTTAATCATTCCCTCAAAAGAACAGGGTCCAGAAATGCAGGAAATTGTTCAAACAATGATTTCGAGTAATGACATCACGATCCGCATTACTCTTTTATTTTCAGCCATAATAGTAGCGCCTATGGTCGAAGAAATCATTTTTCGTGGGTACATTTACCCGATCCTGAAACGATATTCTCATCGTCTCTTTGCTGGCTTCATGACCTCACTACTCTTTGCCGTTGTACACGGCCATGTGGAAGGTCTTGTTCCTCTTCTATTCCTAGCAATAATATTAACTTTCTGTTATGAAGTGACGGGTTCCATCTTTGTTCCTATCCTAATTCATGCTCTATTTAATGGGATCAATTCTTGTTTTATTCTGACTCTATCCAATGGCTAATTCTTCCAAGAAGATCAAAGAGATTGGAGAAGATCTACTGATTAAACGCATCACCAAGAATTTACCCCTTGGAAAAGATGTCGTGGCCGGAGCAGGTGATGACTGCGCAGTAATAACGAGCAATAACCCTCGTTCATATGTATTGCTAAAAATTGATTGTGTCATTGAAGGAATTCATTACATGAAATCAACTCCACCATCAGCTGTTGGCTACAAGGCTCTTTCGCGGGCAATAAGTGATATCGCAGCGATGGGAGGAACACCTAAACATGCGATGATAAGTTTATCTCTCAGGCCTGAATGTAATGTGTCTTATGTGAATTCCCTGTACCATGGTCTATCAAAAGCATCCTCACCTTATAATATCAGCATCGTTGGTGGAGAAACAGCTAGTTGCGGAAAAAATGGAACTCCTTCCGTCACAGTTTCTCTGACTGGTGAGGTAAGAAAAGATCGTTGCTGCTTCCGTTCAAAAGGCAAGGCAGGACACATCCTTTTTGTTACTGGGAAGTTAGGAAAATCTTTAAATGGACATCATTTAAGATTCACTCCCCGCATTGAAGAAGCTCAATGGATCACAAAGAAATTTAAACCAAGTGCAATGATGGATCTGAGTGACGGACTCGCATCTGATTTGCCTCGCCTAGCAAAATCAAGCAATTGCGGATACTCTATTGAAACAAACCAAATACCGAGGACAAGAGGAGCAAGCATTGAGGAGGCCCTCTGTGATGGGGAAGATTATGAGCTGTTATTTGCAATTTCTTCGAAGGAATGTAAGAAGCTTGAAGTGGCCTGGCAAAAAAAATTTCCGAGGCTCACATTAACTCGCATAGGAAAACTCAGCCCTAAAGGAAATGCGTACCCTGACTTAACGGGAGGTTGGAAACATTTTTAACCAAAGAATAATGAAAGATCTAATCATTGATAATGAAGAGGCAATGGTGGGAGCAGGAAAAAAGCTCGGATCCACGTCAAAGCCCGGTGACGTTTTTGCATTGATTGGAGATCTCGGTGCTGGGAAGACCCATTTTACTAAGGGGTTAGTTCAAGGAGCAGAATGTGAAAGTCCAGTGACCAGTCCAACTTTCCCTCTACTGCATGAATATCTGCAAGGTCAGATTCCTATTTACCATTTTGATTTTTACAGGATTAATTCAGTCCATGAGTTAATTGATATCGGCTGGGAAGATTATGCCGAATCTGATGGAATCTGTGTGATAGAATGGGCTGACAAGTTTCCGGAAATTATACCAAAGATCGCAACATGGCTCCAGTTCAGCATCAAGGAGAATGGATCAAGAATCATTCAAACAATTAACAATCGATGAATGCTACTCTAGCCATAGATACCTCCACTAAAGAAGGAAGGGTCAGTGTTCTTACAGAAAATGATATCATCTTTAGTGAGGTGTTCACTTCTGAAAGGTCCCACAACTCACAAATATTTGATCCCCTCGAAGAAGCTCTAGTGTCCTGTAATCATGCACTTTCTCTTATCGTTGTCGGGACAGGTCCTGGATCCTATACAGGAATAAGGATCGGGATCGCCGCGGGCCTTGGTATATCAATGGCATTGGAAGTACCTATCATTGGGATCTCTTCTATTTGTAGTGCAGAAGCTGCAGATCAGAAATCAATCTACCAAGTCATAGGAGATGCCCGGCGCGAATCTTGGTACATTGCCACCGTAAAAGGCCATCAAATCATTTCAGGTCCAGAACTATTCGAATCAGTCGAATCGCTTAACGAAAAGATCGGAGTTAAAAAAGGGGAGCTCTACTCTTTTGATGAAAATCTTTCATTCCCTGGCATCCAAAAAACAAATCCCTGTGCTAAGAAACTGGCTCGAATCGCTGCAGAACTCTCAGACGAAGAAATTAAAGAACTAACGTCCATCCCCCCAGAACCAATATATCTTCGTGCTCCATTCATCACTCAACCCAAAAAATTGGGTAAGAATGTGCCTAAATTAGATAGCTGACACTAGAACGACTTTAATGTTTTCGTAATTCCTACAAGCTTCTATCATACCCATTAAGTTAACAGGGAAAAGGACTTGGTATTCAGCTCCCATATTTTTATTTTTTATTTTCTGGCTCTTGTCTTAGGAGCCTACTACGTCGCACCCAAAAGAGGGCGTCATCTGGTTCTAACTACCTGCAGCTATCTTTTCTATGCATGGTGGAACCCTTGGTTCGTTTTCCTGATGCTAATATCAACTGCTGTTGATTTCCTCTGCGGGAAAAAAATCCATGCAAATAAATCCTCAACAAAAATTCGTAAATCTTGGGTCATCGTATCAATAATTATAAATCTTGGAATTCTTGCCTTCTTCAAATATGCAGGCTTCTTTTCTCAAAATGTCTCAGTCCTAGCAAAAGCATTAGGCCTAGGAGAAGTGACGCTCCCTCCAATTTTTAACGAAATTGTCTTACCTGTAGGAATTTCTTTTTATACATTCCAATCAATGTCCTACACGATTGATATATATAGAGGACATGCAAAACCCGCTAATGATTTCCTGAGCTTCGCCTGTTATGTTTCCATGTTCCCACAACTCGTTGCGGGTCCCATTGTTCGATACGGAAGCATCGCAGAACAAATCCGCTCAAGGGTACATTCCGTTGATAATTTTCTTTATGGCTTCACAAGATTTAATTTTGGTTTTGCTAAAAAAATTCTTCTGGCCAATCCAGTTGGAGAAATAGCTGACCTGTGCTTTGGTGCTGGCGGTCAATCTCTTAGTACTCCCATTGCATGGATAGGCGTATGTTCTTACGCATTTCAGATATATTTTGATTTCTCTGCCTACTCTGACATGGCTATTGGACTCGGGAGAATGTTCGGATTTTCGTTCAAAGAAAACTTTAACTCCCCCTATAAATCTGAGTCTATCACTGAATTCTGGAAATGTTGGCACATTTCATTATCCGGTTTTCTCCGTGACTATCTATACATACCGCTAGGCGGGAACCGGAAGGGTTCTAGAAGAACATACTGTAACCTGTTAATCGTAATGCTTATCGGAGGCCTTTGGCACGGTGCTCAGTGGACGTTCATCGCTTGGGGAGGAATTCACGGAATGTTTCTCGTCATTGAAAGATTCACAGGCCCATCAAGGTATCTAAATAAATGTCCAAGGACCTTAAAGGTAGGAATCACTTTTATAATAATATTATTTTCCTGGGTATTCTTTCGTGCCGAGAACTTTGAAAGGGCATTCTTTTATCTAAAGGCAATGATCGGGTTAAGTGACGCGACTCCAGCAGCATTAATTTTAATGAGCCAAGTAACGCGACCCATCGTTCTATTCATCATTCCATTCTCATTCGTCTGTATATTTATTTTACCTAATACTGGACAGATTCTTAAAAGATTAACCATTGGAAAAGTCATTACCGGACTCTCTTTACTGATCTTATCACTATCAATGATGTTCACTCAGGAATTTAATCCCTTTCTATATTTTCAGTTCTAGAAAATCATATGCAAAACCCTTACAAAGAGATTAGTGCAGATATCGAAGTTCACGTAGGCCGAAGAGCAGCGGTGATTAGCATATTTATCTTTTTGTGCATCATTTCATTGCCACCTCTTTATCAGAATATATTTGCACTTAACAAATCATTGATCAGTGATAATAAGAGTGCCTGGGTACCTGCGATCGAAATCTTCAAGAAGAGTTCAGGAAATACAATCGGAGAACATCTGCAGGAATATGAAAATAATCTAGAATCTGCGGGATTCACTGAACCTCCTCGCCGCTTAGTACAAACATTATTGTCGAATGGCCCACTACGTGAAGGGAACGGTAAAACTAGGATCGGAAAAGATGGTTGGCTCTTTTTAAAAACAGCATTGGATTCACTAACCGGTTACGGCCCAATCGAAATTGAACCCACTTCCGTATCTAAAGATCCTAGACTGACCCATTGGCAGTCCCCGTTAAACGCTATTAAACGATTCGCAGAACAACTGAATGAGTTCGGAGTCGAGCTAGTCATCGTCAGTATTCCAGTAAAACCCATGATTTATCCAGAACATCTTGGCCAATCGATAAAGGGGCCCATCACTCATCCTGATTCTGAAACTTTTTACTCATTCCTAAGCTCATTACCGAACGTTGATGTACTGGACCTCACCTTGCCACTATCGAAACTCAAATCTAAATCAAAAGTATTTCTTAAACAGGACACTCATTGGACTCCGGAAGGGATGGAAGAGTCTGCAAAAATTATTGCTACCTATGTCAAATCTAAGAATTGGGATTATGGAAATAGAAATCTAAAAGCCGGTCCTGATGAAAATCGCAGTTCATTAGGTGATCTAGTTGAAAGCCTCAATACTTACACCAAAATCTTTGATCTGGAAACGGTCATAGCCTCACCAGTTACAGGTAAAACCGTTGATCGAGAATCCCCCATTATTCTTCTGGGCGATAGCTTCACAAATATTTACTCAAAAGATACGACTCTTAACTGGGGCAAAAATGCTGGCCTAGCAGATCACATTGCATTGAACTTGGGAAGCTCACTTGATGTCATTGCAATCAATGGTGGCGGAGCCACTGAAGCGAGAAAAAAACTTGCCGCTAGAAGGGGAAGCGCATCCCTAATGAAAAATAAAAAAGCTGTCATTTGGGCCATCACTGCGAGAGATCTCTTCCTCTCTTCAACACAATCCCATAAAGCACGTGTTCATTGGGAGGACGTCAATTTTGATACCCGTGAACCAAAAGAAAATCTCATTTCATCGACTAAAATCCATGCAAGAATGTTATCCAAACCTAAGTTGCCTAATCCAAAATCGACTACTTATAGCTCACTATTATATGGTGCCGATTACGAAATACTCGAAACAATTGCTGGCAAAATTGAAACGGATGAAAACAAAATAGCAGTGATTCATTGGGCCTACAAAAATCGCCAAATGCTCCCCACCTCAAATTATAAAGTAGGGGAAAAAAGGATCCTAAATCTAATACCTTTTGAGCGAATGAAAGAATTGCAAACACTCGAACAGTATTATGATGGTGATCTTTTCGATTTTTATTGGGATTTACCTGAGACCAGCAATGAAATCCATGGAAAATCCAGAATACATCAAGAAAATACATCAAATAGCCACCTCATCGCTTCTGCCGGCTGTAGCTTATTTGCACTAATTCTGGTCTTTTTAGTTAAATTAATCATAAAACATAATGAGCAATGAAGTGTTTTGGATTTGACCAATGCCCCGAATCAATGCACCATTCTCGCCCGCTCTGAAGCGATAGATTTAAATAAAACCAGAACAAATTCCAATGAACGCACGCATCTATAGAGAAAAAAACGCTGACATGAAAACCTTGAAAGGGAAAACTTTTGCCGTGATCGGCTTCGGTTCTCAGGGTCATGCCCATGCGCTTAATCTCAAAGAAAGTAAGGTCAATGTCATCATCGGCCTCTATAAAGGTTCAAAGTCTCGTGCAGTAGCAAAAAAACTTGGCTTCAAAGTTTATGATACGGCTGAAGCTGTGAAGCGAGCGGATGTTATTTTCATTGCTGCCCCCGACACAAAAATTGGAGAAATTTACAAAAAAGACATAAAGAAAAATCTCACCAAAGGAAAAACACTCGGCTTCAGTCATGGTTTTGCAATCCATTACGGAACCGTGGTGCCACCTGAAGACGTGAACGTGATCATGGTGGCTCCAAAGGGTCCAGGGCACATTGTCCGTCGCCAGTTCACTGAAGGCAAAGGAGTTCCCGCTCTCATAGCAATACACCAGAACCCAGGAAAGGATGCTAAAAAGATTGCTCTTGCATGGGCTCATGGTGTTGGAGGAACCCGGGGAGGAGTCATCGAAACAACTTTTAAAGAAGAAACTGAAACTGATCTCTTCGGAGAACAGACCGTTCTTTGCGGCGGTGTAAGTGCTCTAGTCACTACAGGATATGAGGTTCTTGTCGAAGCCGGTTATCAACCTGAAATGGCATACTTTGAATGCCTTCATGAATTGAAACTGATTGTGGATCTAATGAATGAGTCTGGCATCGCAGGAATGAGATTTTCGATATCAGAAACAGCAGAATGGGGTGACGTTAGCGTCGGACCAACTATCATCGATAATGCTACTAAGAATAAAATGAAGAGAGCATTGAAAAGGATCCAGAATGGACAATTCGCTGAAGAGTGGATCAAGGAAAACAAGAAAGGGCAGAAAAAATTCAATAAGCTTCGTAAGGCTGGAGCAGAACATGGAATCGAAAAAGTAGGTAAACGTCTGCGTGGACTCATGCCATGGATCAAAAAGCGTTCTACAAAAGGAGCCCAAGCATCTTATTCATAGGCCACTAGTACCTTCAACTACTCACCATAAAAAAGTCGGGGATCCCCTCGGCTTTTTTTGTGTTATATTATAATGTACTGCCCATTAGATACCTCACAAATCATCCAGATATGAGCCCACATAGAAAAGTTATTATCATTCTCTTTTCTACTATCATCAGTGCAAATATGTTATTGGGAATTGCTCCGTTGAGCACAAGTATCGGACAATCAATCAGCAAGAGACTAGATCCGATTCGATGGACAATTGGTTTGGGCCAAAAGTGGGACATGTTCCATAGTATTCCAACTCATCATAGCCTACGAATCTATCTGACAGCTAATAACGCATCAGGAAAAAAATATCGATACGGAGCCGGCCTACCTTCTTTCAGGGAAATCTCGCCTAGAGAACTAATCCGATACCACTACACTTTTTTAAGACTCTTTAATGACCCCCTAAATAAATCCTTTAAGGAATCATATATCGAATCAATAAGTCAGGCCTTACTAAAAACTGATCCAAGGCTGAGACAATTTACTATTCATTTTGATCATGGCCGAATAAATACTCTGGAAAGCATTCGTCAGGGCGCCAACATTTCCACAATAGGAACTGAAAAGTTTGGGCCCTATAAAATTCAACGGGAAATAAAAAGATAATGAATGCTTTTTCCCTAATATGGTTAAAAAACATTGACCCGAGGCGCTACGCCTTAACTCGTATAGGCTTTGCATTATTATTATTATCTCAATTTGTTCACTTATTCCCATACAGGGACGCTATTATTAGTGATGCTGGAATGAACAATTCATCGGCCGCTAAAATTGGTTTCCATGAATTAACTGGCGGCACTTCAATTTCACTCTTCAACTATTTTCAATCCTCCGCCGAAGTCACAATTATCTTAATTTTTGCAATCATTGCGTCTCTACTCTTAGCATGGGGAAAATGGGCAAGAGCTACTCTGTTTGTCTGTTTCTTCATCCAGATATCACTCATTCATAGAGCTCCAGCTTCGACTACAGGATGGGACTCTATTTTAACTAACCTTGGATTCATTCTTCTCTTCAGCCCTCTAGGTAAAGAATGGAACCCTTGGAATCTTTTTAGACAATGGAATCAAAAACAAATTAATCTTAAAGCGCCTCAGTACGGATTAGTTTTGATTCAATTACAGGTATTTATTATTTATTGGCAAACGGTCATACAAAAGTTAGGTGACCAATACTGGGCAAAAGGAGAATCGATTACCTATTTTCTACTATCTCATCATGGGAGGTTTATAGGATCCTGGCCAGTTAACTGGCATGAGCTATTCGATAAAATTAATTACCTCATTCTGATCGTCGAATTAGCAATACCCATTTTATTATGGATACGAAATACAAGAAAATTAGGCTTGTGGATTGGAATAGGATTTCATCTAAGTATTGCCATTCTAGGAATTAATTTAGCACTCTTTAGCCTCACTATGGTGGTATCTTATTTGGCTTTCATCGATCCATGGCCAACACCTTCTTATAAGTTAAGAAGTTCTACTAAATGAGTATCTATTAGCCTAAGCATATTCTTTTATATGCATCTTCATAATCAGTGAAATCTTTAAAAAGAAAGTCCGGATCATACTTGGCAAGCTCCTGATAGGAGATTGATCCGCTAGCAACGGCAACGACTTTAGCTCCTATTGCACGTGCACAATAAATATCTTTAGGCGTATCACCAATTACTGTTACTGGAGCCTCAGCCAAATCCATTTTATAGTAAGCACCTCCTCTTTTTAAAGCTATCGGACCAAGCTCATTCCGGTCATGATGGTCATCCCCATAAGCACCAAAACAAAAATATTTATCCACTCGATATTTTTTTAGCTTCAATGCTGCACCCTCAAAGATGTTACCGGTTAAGAGACCAAGTATCAGCTTACCGTTATTCGCTTCATAAGTAAGCCTATCCAGCAATTCTGCAATGCCAGGCATAAGAGAACCTACATAATTTGGATCAGTTATGTTGTCTCCAAGGCACTGGATATATTGCGCAAAAAAGGATTCACGTTCATTGACTGAATCTTCAATTCCAAGCGCTTCAAAAATCTCAATTACAAGCCCAGAATCTGTGCTGCCAGCCATGTCCAAAGCTAAAGAACCTCCAGATTTTTTTAATTGAGAAGGGTAATTATTCTCAATGGCGCTATAAAACGCCTTCATTCCTGCTCCTCCAGTAGTTAATAAAGTACCGTCAATATCAAAAAGAATGACCTGCGGAAGATCCGACATTATGGACTCTTAAAAAAATAAGTGGCTAACCCCGCTTAAGTTTTGGCCGACCATCATCCCCTTCTAGCATGGCAATTTCATCAACAACATCTAAGTGGTGATGATCTTCATTGGGTCTTTCGAATTCTTCAATTTCCTCTTCCCCGTCTTCGCCATCAAAGTCATCATCAGCTTCGTCGGGCAAATCACCATGATTTTTGAATTTGGGTTTCTGTAAATGTTTAGGCAGAGGAGAAAGCATCATCGTGATGTTTCTTCCAGTCAGCTTCGGCTCCATATCAACGTGAGCAACGCCAGAAAGATCCTCTTTAACTTCTTTCATCAACTCAAACCCAACTTCCTTATGCGCCATTTGACGACCACGAAACATTAGTTGGATTCGCACCTTGTCTTCATCCATTAGAAATGATTCAGCGCGAGTGACTTTCATATTATAGTCACTTTCGCCAATGCCTGGTCTGAACTTAACTTCTTTAAGGCGGTGCGTCTTTTTAGGTTGTTCTTTTTTAAGCTTCGCCTGATCGTACTTGTACTTGCCGTAATCAACAATCTTGCATACAGGCGGGCGGGCATTAGAGGAAACCTCTACAAGGTCAAGACCCACACTCTTTGCCTTTCTTACAGCTTCATGGGTATCCATGACACCTAGCTGCCGCTCTCCATAAATGACTCGAACTTTTGGAGCCCTGATACGATCATTGATCCGATCTCTGGGAGCCCATTTCCTGAAGTTTTTCTTTTTTGGCCTAGCGATAACTGTTCCTTCTTTTTTAAATGTTAGCGAAACATATTATATATGCCTCTTGGGATTTACCCGGGTACGAAAAATTAAATAATAGCATTAGATAAATAATCAATCTCAAATATCAAAGTGAACGTGAACTGACTTCCTCCGTGAACTGAGATATGAACTCTTCGGGGCACAAGGCACCGAGATCTCCGCGCTTGCGGTGACGAACTGAGATAGTGTTGGTTTCAACTTCATTAGCACCAATAATTAACATATATGGAACCTTGTCGAGCTGGGCAAGTCTAATTTTTGCTCCAATTTTCTCTGCAGAGTTATCCATGGACGCTCTTGCCCCCACTCCAAGCAGCTTATTTAGCTGTTCGCCCGCCTGTTCTGAAAACTTTTCCGAGATAGGCAGGACCCTAACCTGCTCAGGCGAAAGCCAAGTAGGGAATGAACCTTCAAAATGCTCTATTAATACCGCAACGAACCTCTCTAGTGACCCAAAAGGTGCCCTATGAATCATTACTGGGCGGTGCGGTTTATTGTCTTTGCCTATATAACTAAGATCAAATCTTTCAGGTAAATTATAGTCAACCTGAACAGTTCCTAATTGCCACTCACGCCCAATAACATCCTTTACAACAAAATCAATTTTTGGACCATAAAATGCTGCTTCTCCTGATTCTTCAGTGAATGGGACATCCAAAGAACTGGCAGCTTCCCTCAGAGCTGATTCAGCCCGATCCCAGTTCTCTGGATCACCAACATATTTTGTAGAGTCTACGTCTCTCAGTCCGACCCTGACACGATAATCAACGATTCCAAGAGTATTCAAGACTACCTTAACCAATTCGAGGCACCCCATAATCTCCTCCTGAACCTGATCATCAGTACAAAACAAATGTGCATCGTCTTGAGTGAAAGATCTGACTCTAGTTAGACCTCCAAGCTCCCCTGACTTTTCCCAACGATACACCGTACCGAACTCGGCTAAGCGAACGGGAAGGTCTCGATAACTGTGGTGCTCACTCGAATATATTTTTATATGGTGAGGGCAATTCATCGGCTTCAGCAAGAATCCTTCAGCCTCACCTGACTTAAGCCGATTAGTTAGTTCGCCACATGAACAACCCTCCTCAGCCAGCGCAGACATTGATTCTCGACCAACGATAGGAGAAAACTGACTCTCTTCATAATAAGGAAAGTGCCCACTTGTTTTATACAAATCCAACTTACCAATGTGCGGAGTATATACCTGGCTATAACCTTTTTTATCCAGCTCTCCAGCAATGAATTTCTGTAATTCATTACGAATAATAGATCCTTTAGGCTTCCATAAAACAAGCCCCTGACCAACCGATTCATCAAAATGGAATAAACCTAAATCGCGACCCACTTTGCGATGATCGCGTTTCTTAGCTTCTTCTAACTGTTCTAGATACTCATTAAGCTGAGTCTTATTCTTGAATGATGTTCCGTAAATCCGCTGTAGTTGAGGATTATTGGAATCACCTTTATAAAATGCACTGGCTACTGACATCAGTTTAAACGCTTTACAATTACCAGTACGCGGAACGTGTGGCCCAGCACAGAGATCCCAAAAATCCCCATTCTTGAAAATTGAAATTTCTTCTTCTTCAGGAATATCTTCTAATAAATCAATCTTAAAGGTCGAAGGATTATTTCTTTCGCTGAGAGCAGCTAACCGACCACTCTGAGCCAAATTGAGAGCCTCTTCCCTTGAAACAATCATTCTTTCAAAGGTCTGGTTCTCTTTGACAACCTTAAGCATTTCATCCTCAATCCTCTCAAAGTCCTCCGGAGAGATTCGATGCTCTAATTCAACGTCATAATAAAAGCCATTTTCGACTGGTGGACCTGCAGCAAACTGTGCATCTGGCCATATTTTGGCAATGGCAGTTGCTAGAATATGAGCTGTAGAATGCCTGAGTCGCTCTATATCTGACATTTGTGAGCGCTCTTCGAGTGTCTTTCTATCGTTACTTTCCGCCATAATGTGAAAGATAACCCCTTAACCAACTGTGAGACATTTACAACTTGAAACCGGCCCAGATATGAGGATTGTACTGTGGCTACGGGGTGTAGCTCAGCTTGGTCAGAGCGCCTGCTTTGGGAGCAGGAAGCCGTAGGTTCGAATCCTATCACCCCGACCATTTTCCATTAATATTGAATATATTAACTATTTTTTGCAAAAGTAGCTTAGAAAAGCTTCAATTCTGAAGTGCAGAACACCGGATCGCTATTAATAAAAGTTAAGGAGTCTTTTGACTCCGCAAAGTGGCAATTCAGAGAAGTTCCTGAAAAAAAAGTAATTGAATCTGAATTCGAAGCACATCACGCAAAAGTTCCTCTACATGTCCAAGCATTTGAGGAATTGGGAGCCATTTCAGTTGTTTCTAGGCTATCTTTCACTGTGAATTCAGCTGCACAGGCCTCTATCCATGATGCTCTAATGCGCACAAACATCACTCTTAATATCGGAAACTTCGAAACGAATCCAGAAAATGGCGAAGTTTATTTCCGAATCACTAATGTTTTTTCTGATGGGCAATGTGATGCCGGAGTGATCACAAGTCTGGTGCGTACCGCCATAGTAGAAATGGATCGTATCACTCCTTACCTTGCAGAAATCATGCGTGATCCAAATCAGTCCATTTCTCATCTTCTTGCCAGAAAGGATCTCCTTCCAGAAATCAAATCTGATTTTGATTCTGAGATAAAATAGATTCAATCTTCATTGAGAAAAATATCCGCATCTAATGAATGCTTTAATTTATTTTCAGCTCTAGCCAGAGACTGTCTTTTGAAAAAATAGCATATAAATTCCAACAGCTATTAGAAAAATTCCAAAAGCCACCCTTAAGTAATCAGAGGATAAGCTTTTCATTAGCTCTGAGCCTAATAGTGCTGCGACTACAGCTGCGATAGCAGCGAATCCGGCGATCCTCCAATCAACTAAACCCGCCTGAGCATAACGGAACGAAGAAACGGATGCCGTCACAATCATAACCGCAAGTGACGTTGCAATAGCCTGTTTCATTGAAAGACCGAGGAATCCCTTAAATGCTGGAACCATAATAATGCCACCTCCAACGCCCAGGAGAGAACCTAACAAAGCAGCCAAAGCCCCTATAATAATTGCTGAGAAAATTAATTGCATAGATATCGTTGTATATAAACAAATCTTATTGAGAACCTGAAAGCAAACGAATCACAAGTCTTTCGAGAACAATTCGATGATCCAGTGCGCTAGTGACCAGAGACCGATTAGCCTGAAGACAATCAGCTAAACCTTGTCGTAAATTACCTAGAGAAAAATTTCTGCTCTCTGATGAAGCAAGGAAAATAGGATAAACACTCAATCCTCCATCTTTCTTCCTTGGTAAATGAGCCGTTTCAGATGCGGGCAACCTAGACAACGCAGCTTCATAAGATCTATAATTACCACCACCTCTAATGCCATGATGTTTAGCTAGATCCTTAGCAATCAATAATCGCCTAATGGTCGGCACTACTGCTGCAAGAAGAATGCCTATGGCATTCTCTCCCTGATATAACAAGTGATCTATAATTCTCAAGGCTCCAGACAAATTCTTCTTTGCTATACTATTACCCAATTCAAAAACGACCCCTGCTCTGGTAAGGGCAACCTGGTTGCTAACATGTTCAACTGTAATGGTTCGGTCATCATGCGAAAGAAATAGATCAATTTTTTCTAGCTCATTTCCAATCTGAGAAAAATCAGTGCCAGCCAACATCACAAAAAGTTCCAACGCTTCATCCTCAAAAAACAAACCCCTCTCCTTGGCAAGCTTTCGAACATGCATTTTTATCTGGTCCTGCCAACCGTCCCTACTCATGTCGGGGCGATCAAATATCTCAATTTTACCCAACTTTGAAATTTTCTTATAAAATGCTCTACGCTTATCGATTGAAGGTGCACTAAGAATAAAAGTGATTCCATCCGCCAAACCGTCCGCTAACACATTCGTCAATGATTCAGCCGCATCCAGAACTGATAATGCTTTACCTGTTTGTGAATCTGCAAAGATTGTTGCGCCTTTGAGCCAGACTACTTTTTCTCCACCAAAGAAAGGTAAGGTCTGAAGCGCTCCGATGGTTTGAGAGATAACCTTCACTGCAGCCTCTGCATTTTCAGCTACCCCATCAATGACCTCTGCTCCAAACTCCGCCTCCTCGGGAGGGACAAGTTTTCCGAAACAATTGAGCGCAGCCTCCTTGAGACGTGCCTCATCAGTGCCGACAAAAGCTAATATGTTAGTCGAAACTTTATCGGCAGTTTTTTTCTTTGCAGCCACACTGCAATCTGGTCTGCGATTTCATTCAAGAAAAGCAAAAAGAAGAAAACAAAGCTAAAATCCTTTATACTTGATGAGTCCTCTCCTAGATGCATTATTTGAAGAGTTAAATATCAACCAGCTCTAGCCTGGATATTACAAATCCATTCCGTTGCTACAGTTTAAAAACCACTAAACATATTATGAAAAAATACAGTATATTATTTTTAATCTTTGCCTTTGTCTGTGGGGCAATCAGCTGTGGCAAAAAAGAAGCCGACCCAACTACTCCAAATGAAGAACCTAAGGGATCATCTGAAGTGACAAAACAGCCTGAGCCTGAACCAGAGCCAGAACCTGAACCAGAGCCTGAACCTGAGCCTGAGCCTGAGCCTGAAGAAACGAGCGCAGAAGCCAAAACACGTAAAGAACTGGCAACTAATTTAATGGGCATGATGTCATCTTTTGCTGATACAGTTTCAACGATCAGAGATAAAGAAAGCGCAGAAGCCGCAGCAGCTAAATTTGATAAGATAGCAACCGATTTCGAAGCTCTTGCCTCGAAGATGGAGAAGATCGGAGTTCCGACCGGTAAACAGATAGAAGAATTCAGCGCGTTGTTCTCCAAAACAGAGAAAGAGCTACAAGAAAAAATGCAACCTGTACTTGGATTTTTACTTGGGGATGAAGAAGTAGGTGAGGTACTATCACCTGCGTTCCAATCATTCGGTGAGAGAATGGAAAAACTGAATCCTATCATTGAAAAATGGGGTGCTAATGGAGGTGAAGAAGAGGCAATCACAGTGGAAGAGGGAGAGATCCCCATTCCAATCCCAGAAGAAGCTCCTTAACTCATCATTCTGTTTTTATTAACTAATTCGATAGGATAAAAATTAAACTATATTTCTTTGAGAAACCCTCATCTTAAGGTGAGGGTTTCTCTTTGATCGGATTAGATATTTTGAACGGTCACTATGTACTAAATGGAAAGATTAATTCATCTCCTGATATTCCCATTAGTCATTGCTTCGGCAAGTGCAGTTGAAATTAATCTTCCCGCTTCAGCTGAAATGCTGCAATCAATTGATTCAGTAATCAATGAAGCGGTCAATAAATCAAAAATCCCTGGCGGAGTCATTTGGCTAGAAAAGGAAGGTAATAAATATCACAAAGCCTACGGCCATCAGAGCCTCATCCCGGTCAAAAGGGTTATGAAAAATAACAGTATATTTGATGCTGCCTCCTTGACCAAAGTCATGGCTACTGCCCCCTCAATTATGATCCTGATTGAACAGGGGCGCATTGCACTTGATGACCCGGTCCGTAAACACCTTCCAGAATTTATTGGGGGAAACAAAAATAAAGTAACTATAAAGCAACTCCTAACCCACACTTCAGGGCTTCGCCCTGTCCTCCCAAAAAAACCAGCATGGCACGGTTATGACAAAGCAATAAAGCTAGGAATTTCGTTAGAACTTACTGAATTTCCAGGCAAGAAATTTCGCTATAGTGATGTTAATTTCATATTGCTAGGAGAAATAGTAAGGCGTGCCTCTGGAATGAAATTAGATAAATTTGCTAAGGAGAAAATTTTTCAACCATTAAAAATGCTTGATACAAATTTCAAACCTTCACGGAGTCTTCTGAGTAGAATTACACCCACAACTCGTGAAGGAAATACTCTGATCCATGGTATAGTGCACGATCCCTCTGCAAGAGCCATGGGAGGCGTTGCCGGACACGCGGGACTATTTACGAGTGCACCAGATCTTGCCCGTTACTGCCGAATGATTATTGGTGGAGGAGAACTCGGAAACATAAGGGTTCTAAAAAAAGCATCAGTGGAGCTAATGACGCGTAACCACACTGCCAAAATAAGACAAAAAGTAAAACGCGGAATCGGATGGGACATTGACTCAGTTTTTTCTAGTCCGAGAGGAGAAGGATTTCCCATAGGTGTATCATTTGGACACACTGGGTGGACCGGTGGCTCGGTATGGATCCATCCAAAAAGTAAAAGTTTCCTGATCTTCCTTAGTAACCGCAATCATCCCTACGAAAGACGATCAATAAAACCACTCCGCTATGAATTGGGAACGTTATCGGGTAAAGCTCTTGGACTAAGAAAATGACTTATAGACCAAGCGTTGATGATAATAAATCTCATCGGTTAATTGCCGCAGCTCAATCTTTCCGCAAGCTTATCAGGTAATCCAGCACTAATAATCTTGTCCTGGGCAGACTTAATATCGTATTCAACCCTACGGTTCACAATGCGTTGCCCTCCAAGATCATAAATACAATATGATGCTCTAGGGTCCCCGTCACGAGGTTGCCCTACGCTTCCAACATTGATTAAATATTTTTTCCCATTCTCAACATCCAAAACCCGTCCTGGCAACTCCTCCACAGTGGATGTTTTCACATAAAATGCGGGGACATGGGTATGCCCGATAAAACATACTGGAGTGTACTGATAACCAAAACTCTCCAACGCGTGGAACTTGCTCGTTACGTATCCCCATCCTCCCGGCGAATCGAGCGTAGCATGTACAATAGTAAAATCTCTTACCTGGCGAACCAATTTAAGATTCATAAGATAACTCTTATCCTCCTCGTTCAACTTGTCCCGAGTCCAAGACATAGACTTTTCGGCAAGAGGGTTTAATCCAATGAGTTCAGTGTCTGAAGAAACCACTTCATCATGATTGCCTTTAACTACTGGACAATCGAGCCCTCTGATAGTTGCTAAACATTCTTGTGGATTTGCATTATAACCCACAATATCACCCATGCAGACAAAATGACTGCAACCGTGATCATTTGCATCCTCAAGAACAGCATTTAGCGCCTCAAGGTTAGCATGTATATCACCAAAAATTGCAAATTTCATTTACTAGTAATCCAAAAGATTAGGAGATTTTATTATCATTGTCGAGTTACCCTAGCCCAGATTAAATGAGTATTTGTTCTTCAAACATCTGCACATCTCCTAAAAGACAACAAGCTATTATGCAATTCTTTAGTTCAAAGCAAATTCCACGAGCTTGACCGGCTCTAGCTAAAGACTTAGAAATTCTAAATGCTAAAGTCCATTTCTGTTGCCGGGTTCTTTGCTTTTTTTGTTACCCTATGCCCAGCCAATGCGAATGATCCACTGATAATCCCCGATACGGACGAGGGCGTCCCTGGCGCAGGACCACTACGCCGTACCGACTGGTTCCGCGGCGTTTGGCACAAGCGCAGAAGCTCTTGGTTGGGGGAAAAAAGTGTCACGCAAAAAGATTCAGTGGTTTTCTTAGGTGATTCCATAACTCAGGGATGGGGAGATAGTTTCAATGGTGCTTTTGGTAAACTTCAGGTTGCTAATCGTGGCATCAGTGGAGACACAAGCCGTGGGCTACTTCTTCGAATCAAGAAAGATGTATTAGACCTTAATCCAAAAGCGGTGGTGATAATGATCGGCGCTAATGATCTAGCCGAAAAGGCAAATGGTGAAACTGTGTTTGGCAATGTTAAATTAATTATTCAATCCATAAAAAAACATAATGTGAAAACGCCAATCATCTTGTGTGAAACTTTCCCTTGCGCACCAGATGCTTATCGCCCAGTCAATGAGATACGAAAAATTAATGCTCTCTATGAAAAAACTTGGAAAGATGATCCGACAGTAACTATTGCAAAAACCTATTCGCTCTTTGCCGGAAAAGATGGCGCTTCTCTTCCTAAGTACATGCCTGACAGGGTACATCCTAATTTAGAGGGTTACAATTTATGGGCATCGGTCATGAGACCATTATTCTCAAAATTAAAATTGGGAGGCTCATATCCTGATGCTTTAGCCTGGATCCAGTTTGACCGTTACGACAAGCAAGCGGTTCTTTATAATGGCTTTTACATGTACTATGCTGACAGGAAGGACCCCTTAGAATTTTCAATCGAAATTCCTCCTGATTCATCTCATAAAATTGCCTTTCAGTGGGTAGCAAAACTGGGCTCAACACGATCCATGTTAGTCGAGCTAAATGGAAAAGAAATGGTAGTCAGCAACGCAGCCAGAGGTAATGGAAACCAAGCATTTTTTTGGAAGATTTTGAATGTTTCCGATTTTGGGATTAGTGAAATTGAAAAGAATAAGAACTATCAACTCAAAGTTCACTATCCAGATGATGCTGTTGATGACGCTGTTATAGCTGGTTTTAGACTGATCGATAATGAATCACAGTTGAAAAGAGAAAAACTCAAAAGAACGAGGAGTAACGTAAATTTCATTTCTCCAGGTCGAATGTCTGATTCTGAGCAGAATAGTTTTCGCATAGATAAAGTTGAATCGAAAGCTAGGGTAAAAAATGATTGGGTAGGAAAAAAGAAATTAGCTTTCGAGGAAATTAATAAAGATAAGTTTCTTTCAGCTGTAGTCCGTTTTGGTGATACCGTCATTAAACATGGTACAGATCAGTATGGAGTAAAAAAGACTCCTATTTTTGTACGATTTTTACATCGTGAGCTATTAAAATCTCCCGCTTCTCTTTGCTATCAACCGCCTTCACTAGGAGGCCCATCCCATCCTGTGGAGCAGACACAATTTGATAGATCTCAAAATTTACTAAGGACTCTCGCTGGTCTTAGTCAGGCAACGGGAAATTCGCGATACGCGAATGCTGCAGCAGATGCTGTTACTTATATGTTTGAGGAATATGCAACTCTTGGGTCTGGCTTGGTTATTTTTGGTAATCATATGACCATCGATTTGTATAATGATTGTTCATATAGCGATGGTAGGTCAGGAGACATCTTTGAGCTTGGCTCTATTTTCCCTTTCTATGAATTTATGTATTCAGTTTCACCCGATAAAACTGAGAAATTTGTGAAAGGTTGCTGGGAGGCATTTGTCAGGGACTGGAATACCATGCATTACAATCGGCATGCCAGCTTTCATAAGAATGTAGATTTTTCAAAAACATGGGAACGTCCATTGCTGCCGGTAAAAGATCTCCCTGAAAAAATAGAAGTACTAGGATTCCTTGGAGTCGGTCTGGACCTCGCAATGGGAGGTTACTTTTTGGGCTGTCTTCAGGATAGTCCAAAGCCTAGAAAATGGGCTAACCGCTATTATGATGTTCTATCATATCATAGAGATCCTAAAACGAATATTTGGCCAATGCTCTTATATACTCCAAGTATTCGGCGTAACCTTGAAATTTACCGAGAGGTGTTTCCTGAGGCTAATGTCACTGAGCCTCGAGTTATAATATCAAGTTGGATTCACAGTATGCCTGCATTTTTTCTTGGTGCCTTAGCATCTATCGAATTGGGTAGCATCTATAAACATAAGGAAGAGACAGTAGATCTGCATAATCGAATAGACGATTGGATAATGGGTTACCTTAAAGCTGCATATGATGAAAAGAATAATACTTTGAGAAGTATTATTCTTGATGGAACAGATGTGACTGATCATGTCTTTGAAGAAGGTAAAACGCTACATGGTTGGGGGTCTAGGGCAGGAGATTCTTTTGCTGCTCAAATTCCGAGTGCTTCTTTTTTCACTGCCATTGCGAAAGCCTACCGCCTAGCTAATGATGAAAGTCGTAAGTTTTATTGGAAATATTTGAGAAACTTATTCAAGGGGGCAGATTTTGGAGACATTGGAGAGGGACCGGATTCTCTACCTAAATTTAATTATAAAGACATCACTTTTGAACCGGCTCACATTTTCTCTTTAGTAGACATTTACCGAGTTCATAAAAACCCTGAAGTTTTGAAATTCATTGAGCACTTAGGTACTAAATTGATAGAGTTAAGGCAAGACCCAGAGTCAGGCCTTTTTTCCCGTAATCCAGATTATAAAGATTCATATAGAACCAATAAAATTCATAAAGAATCTTGGGAGGGAATGACGATACGTGAAAGAATGAGAAAGGAATTTGATTACGATCGCCCGAAAGTTGTAGCATTAGACGTCGTAGAACCATTGGCTTTACTGGCAATTTATGCTTGCCGAACTCAGCAGTTTGAAAAGATACCAAGGTGGCACAGTGGAGGACAGTGGGGAAGTGACGGATCAGGGCATGTCATTAACAATGATTTTGAAAGATGGTTCGATGTTGAAAAACTCAAGGTTCACTATGAGAGGAATAGTTTAGTGTTGCGACAAAAAGGCTTTGAAGTGGGACAAGGTTGGTTTCCAAAGAAGTAACAGTCTTTTCATTATGAGTGATTGCCTTTCTATGTATCAGGTGAATTTTTTAAAGGCTTTGAAATTATTATTTTCAATTAGTTTTGTACTGCATTCGTCATTTTTAACACTTATCGGAGAACCGGATAGAGAAGTCGTAAAAGTACCAAATACGATTCCATTAGATCCAAATGAGGCAATGCAACTCATTAATCTTCCTAAAGGTTTTTCTTTAGATCTGGTCGCTTCTGAGCCTCAAATAAGTGAGCCAGTTGCTCTTACATGGGATGGGAACGGAAGAATGTACGTTGTAGAAATGCGCGGATATATGCAGAGCATGGATGGGACAGGGGCAAAAGACCCAGTTGGTCGGATTAGTCTTTTGGAGGATACCAATGGCGATGGTCACTTTGATAAGCATAGTGTTTTTCTTGATGGATTAGTTGAACCAAGAGCAGTTCTTTATGTTGGTAATGGTTTGCTCGTTGGTGAACCTTCTGATTTGTGGTATTGCCGAGATACCGATAATGACGGCAAATCTGATACTAAAGATAAAGTCTATGATAAGTTTTCTTTACGAGATAGTAACGTTGAGCATAAAGCTAATGGGCTGATTCTTGGAATTGATAATTGGGTATATGTTTCTCAGCATGGGCAACGTTATCAATTTCAAGGTGGAAAATTCAGGCATGAAAAAGCACCAAGAGTTGGGCAATGGGGATTGGCTCGCAATGATGAAGGGCGTTTTTTGTTTTCAACAAACAGTATTCCTGCGATGGGGTTTTTCATTTCACCTGAATACCTTGTTTCAGGAAGAAATAAAGGTCCTGAAAAGTTAATCACCGGGGCTGTTCTAAAAGTCGGAAAATATAATGAAGTCTGGCCTGCAATGACGACTACTGATTTGCAGAGTGGAGTAGGCGCATCTCGGAGTATCGATGGTACATTGCGCAGTTTCACCTCTGCTTGTGGGCAAAGTTTTTTCCGAGGTGATCGGCTCGGAGAAGATGTGAAGGGTGATTATTTTGTTTGTGAGCCAGTAGGTCGCCTCGTAAGAAGATCAAAAGTTAAATATTTGGATTCAGGTCACCTAGAATTATCTAACCCATATGAAGGTAGTATTGGTGAGTTTATCACTTCAAGTGATGGTAATTTTCGACCTGTTAATACTTATACAGGTCCTGATGGTTGTCTTTATGTTGTTGATATGTATAGAGGCGTTATTCAGGAAAAAAGCTTTATGACGCCATATCTTAAGCAAGAGATCCTAAAATCTAAGTACGATAAAAATATTGGGCGAGGAAGGATTTATAGAGTTAAGAGAGATGACTTTTCCCCAGGAGAAAAGCCTAATCTTTTAGACGCCGATCCTGAGCGTCTAGTGGCTGCTCTGAAACATCCTAATGGTTGGTGGAGAGATATGGCGCAAAGCATAATCGTAAACCGGAGACTAGTTAAATTAGTTCCTTTTCTAGAAAAAATCGTACTAGGTGATGCTGATCCTCTTGCCCGTCTTCATGCCTTGTGGACATTGAGAGGATTATCTAAACTAAAGATTAAAGTTGCCTTATTAGCGTTGGAAGATGCAGATGAACGAATAATCTCGGCTTCTTTGCGGGCAGTGAATTGGTCGCTATCTGAATATCCCTATATTGAAACTATCATTGATGAAGCTAGCCCCATAGTCATTGCGCACATCATTTTGGCTGTCGGTCAGAATAAATCTCATGAAAGTAAGGGTTTGATTGTAAAATGCATTTCAAGATTTCCAATGAACGAAAGGGTTCTACGTTCTGTACTCGCTGTGACTTCAAGAGAAGATCTTAAAAGTTATAGATCTGAAATTATCTCAAACCCTGTTTTTCAAGGAGATACTAAAACCAAAAAAGCTGATGAGTGGCTAAAAAGGTGGGATGAATTTGTGCTTAATGAGTAAATTCTTTGAGATAAGAATTTATGGAAGGAAATAATTATTCACTTTTCCCTGTTATTCTTAGAAGCACCCAAACTCGTCTCTAGCTTTGTAAATTCAATTAAGTCCTGACGTCTAAATATTTCTGGAGATCTTTTCAGAAGTTTTTTTAATGCTTCATATGCCTGCTCTTGGTTTGCAGGATCTGTTGCCAATAACATCAATAACTTACGATTGTAAAAAAAAGGCGCGTTCTTATCATTAACAATTTCTCGGTAAACTGCTAATGCCGCTTTTAAATCTTTTTTAACTTCAAGTAAATGCATTCCTAATTTAGCGTAATCCAAATAAGTCGACCCATTTGAAAGAGCCGCATCTTCTAGTTGTTCAAGTGACATTTCATTTGCCGCAATCAATGCAATATGATCCTCTAATCTCTCCATGTCTCTACGAACAGTCAATGTGAGTCCCTTCGTACGGAATCTTGTACGATTGTATAAGGAAGAAGTCACCTCATAAGCTGCTTCCTCCTTACCTTCACACCTTGCTAAATGAGTCGCGTAAGCTCTAAAAACATAGGGAGGTGCATCATCGGCCTGAGAAGACTTTAGGTACCATTGAGAGGCGAGCTCCGAGTCTTTATATTTTTGAGAATAAATGTCAGCAACAACCATGGGCAATCGATAACTCTCTGGAACCCATTCTGCACCTTGCTTTGCAAACTCCAAGCCCTTCTCCAAATATCTGGGCATCATTATATTTTTCATCTGCCAACTCTCAACACCATCCTCAGCCCACTCAGATTTGTTTCTATAATAAGCATAAGCATTCCATGCCAAGTCCCAAGCAGCCAAGTCCCAATGCTTTGCAAATCGTGGCTGCAAAGAAGTAGTAATTCCGCGAAATTTTTGAACTGATGCCCAGTCCTTATCAAGAAATGCCTGATGAGCTTTTAAATCATAAATACTGGCAATAAGTGATCGGAAACCCCCAATCGATCCAACAAAACTAGCCTGCGTTAGTTGTTCTCTAGCAGACATACTGGGAGCCCAATCGCGGAATCCTTGTTCTTTGAGCATTTTTTCAGTGCTCATTTCCATAGGAATACGAACAAAACCAAAACCACCTAATATGGTCAAAGACAATAGAAGGCGCCGATAAGAATACGCCCTTAATTTTGTACCAATACTCAAAGTTCTTTCTTCGCGAATAATATCCAACTAATCATGCTGTAAATGGTTAAGTAAAAACCAGTCAGACCAATTAACCTAAACATGAGCGTAGTGGAAATGGACTGCCCAGTTATGATCCCATCAAAAATATTAAACATTTGCAAATTAGGAAATACAACAGCAACAATTCCGGCAATGAACCTTTGTAAGGCCCCATGCATCTGACCCTCTGGAAAATAATACTCTAAGGCCAAGGACTGAGCATGCCCAATAAAATAAATAACTAAGCTAACAATAATTGTGAAAAGAGTTGAACTGGCAAACGTAGATACAACGAGTGCAACGCCAGCTGCGACTGCCGCCTTTAAAAAAACCGCCAGTACGCCAAGAAGGAGTTCGGGCCGCACTCCTTGAGCAAAGATTGTCTCCTTCAAATATTCTTTCTGGGCATCACTTGCTCCGCCCCTAATCATCTTTATTTCTTCAGCTAAAATTCCATGCTGCCGAAAGTATAAGACCGCAAAGAAAAGACATGACATGAGGACAAGACTCACGGCAACGAGAAGAATAATTCCAATAAGTTTACCAACTAAATATTCAAATCTTGGTACGGGCTTTGTCAGTATCGTGTAAAGGGTCCTATCTTCTATATCTTTTGGGATAAGTAATGCTGTCCCCACGATGGAGAAAATACTCGCAAATAATGTCATTGCTCCAAATGAAACATCCTTCAAAATCTTAAGTTCCTGCTCAAAAGTAAAATTAAGGAAAAGGAAATTTGCACCTATAATCAATACGCTGAAAATGAGCATGAAATAGAACACCTTCATGCGTACTAGCTGAGTGAACGTATTAAGTGCTATTGCCCAGACACGAGATAATGAGAATAACTTGTGTGGCAAAACAAGATCCTCCTTCACGCTCTTAACTTTATCAGCACTCATGAGTCTTTTCTAACATCCTCTGATTCTGCACCAGTCTCTTTTAAAAATAGTCTTTCCAGAGTCGTTTTAGGTTTACCTGAACGAAGCAAGCTAGTTCCTTCACTGGCTTGAACCAACTTATCGATTTGATCTAAGATCTTATTGTCTGCGTGTTCTAAAATAATCTCAGTCTGACTCTCAATTTCTATGAGTTCTTCTAACTTTCCTTCCTTGACTAGTTTCCCCTGAAAAATAATACCAACCCTATCGCAAACTTCCTGAACCTGCTCTAGCAAGTGAGAAGAAAGAATAACCGAGATACCACGTTGCTTAAGTTCTATTATAAGATCACGAATCTTGCGCGAACCGGCAGGATCAACTCCAGCCGTAGGTTCATCAAGTACTACAAGCCTAGGATCCCCTATTAAGGCCTGCGCTAAGCCTATGCGTTGCAACATGCCCTTCGAATAACCTCCGAGCCGCCGGTCCCTTGCATTTTCTAAATCAACTAAAGAAAGTAATTCCGATGTTCTTTCTTTAATTTTGCGACGAGATAGTCCACACAGCTTTCCATAAAAAGAAAGTGTCTCTGCTCCCGTTAAATATTTATAGAAATAGGGATTTTCAGGTAGGAACCCAACCGAACCTCTACTGGCTGTCTCACTACTAGACAATCCAAAAACTGCAGAACTCCCTGAAGTCGCAGATATCAATCCAAGCAAAACTTTCATTGTAGTGCTCTTGCCAGATCCATTAGGACCAATTAATCCATAAACTTCTCCAGCCTCAACGCGTAAGGACAAAGCATCAACAGCGACTACCTTTTCTTTACGAAAAGGAACCGGAAAGATTTTGGTCAGATTATTAATCTGGACAGCTGGAATAGTTTCTTCGGCCATCATTAATTAAAGATACCTACTACAATAAATTTTAGTCTAATTGGTTCAATAAACAACAATAAGAAAGTACCAATTTCAGGTCATTTATTGATTATGGACAGTAAATTTATACACGTGCTAACTAAAAAAATTGCCCCGAGCCAAGCAATTTACAGCTCAGCACGGGGCAAATCAATTTCGGATTTCCTTAGTAAAGAATCTTATCTATGAAACCTCTACCTCAATTTTTTTTGGTTTAGATGACTCGGCTTTAGGGAGTAAAACACTCAGCACTCCATTCTTAAATCCAGCTTTAACAGAATCTGGATCCGCGTCATCTGGGACACGGAAATTTCTTAAAAAGGTTCCCTCTGAACGCTCCAAGCGATGAAGTGTCTCGTCCTCTGTAGAACTTTCAAATTTCCTATCACCTTGGATAGTCAATTTACCATGCTCAACTGTGACCTGAACACCCTCTCTATCGACCCCAGGAATTTCAGCATCAATCCTGTATCCGGATTCGTTTTCGGTAATGTTCACGGCCGGAATCCAGTCCGCTACAGGATTTTCGGCGCTCTGATTTTTCTCGTTCAGTGAACGCCCACCATTGTAGACAAGATCTGAAAGCTGATTAGTAACATGATGAAATTCTCGGAACGGATTCCAATTAATAAGATTTGTCATAATTTTTCCTCCTTAGATTAGTTTGTATTTTTTTATTGTTAAAACCACTTTGGGGTTTTGCTATATATTAGATACATATTACATAGCTTAAAATATGCCAATTGGTGCAAACAACATCACTATGCGTTTATTACCAGTAGGTTATAAATATATATTGAGATTTTTTGCGCGCGCTAATTGTGCCATAATGTCTCTTATTGGAGAATTTTTCTCCTTTCAAAGAGCCATTATGACCCTTGTTAAAATTACTGCTACTTCCCTTGTCCAATTCACAAAAAACTCCAAACTTATTCGATGCGCGTTCTGATCATACTCATTTGTCTAAATCTGAAAATCACTGCCAAAGAAATTCCATACATTGATTTGGCAAAGGAAACGGATCGTCAGGTGATCGTTGACAAGGAAAAAGGACAATACTTAGGCCATCCGACCACTACACTGCTCAGTAATGGAAAAACCGTTCTTTGTGTTTATCCTAAAGGTCACGGCAAAGGGCCCATCGTTTATAAGAGGAGTAATGATGCGGGAAAAACATGGAGCAAACGCTTGCAAACCCCCGCTAGTTGGACCAGCTCAAAAGAGGTCCCAACATTATTCCAAGTCACTGATAAAGAGGGCAATGATCGTATCATCATGTTCTCAGGTCTTTACCCCATACGAATGGCGTATAGCAATGATGAGGGAAAAAACTGGAGCGAACTAAAATCTATAGGTGAATTCGGAGGAATCGTTGCAATGGGAACCATGATCTCAGTAAAAGGAAAACCCGGACATTACCGTGCCCTTTTTCATGATGATGGCCGCTTCATTTCAAATCAATCCAACCGAAAAAAACCAGTGAAATTCACACTATATAGTTCACTCTCAGTGGATGGAGGAATGACATGGCAAAAACCAGAAACTATATATTCATCAACAGAAATTCACCTCTGCGAACCAGGCTCCGTACGTTCTCCTGATGGCAAGCAAATCGCAGTCTTATTGCGTGAAAATTCTCGACGAAAAAATTCATATGTTATCTTTTCTGAAAACGAAGGGAAGACCTGGACAGAACCGAGCGAACTACCCATCACACTGACCGGTGATCGTCACACAGCAAAATATCTCCCTGATGGAAGACTTTTCATTTCCTTTCGATGCCGAACAGCGATCGGGTCTAAGTTAGGAGTCAATAATAGTCCAATTCCATATGAGGGGGACTGGGCAGCATGGATCGGAAAATATCAAAACATTGTTAATGGGAATCCGGGCCAATACGTAATTCGAATAGCAGATAATAAAAAGAGTTGGGACACAACCTATCCTGGCGTGGAAGTACTTAAGGATGGAACCATACTAACCACGACCTATGGACATTGGCAAGAAGGCGAACAACCGTACATTATCTCGGTCAGGTTAAAGGCCAACGAAATCGATGAATTGGCAAAAAAATCCCCAAAATTAAGTATTAAGTCAGATACGATGCGCTTACAGTAATGACAATAAACTAACGATGTAATAAGTATGTGAAAGCCATAGTTTTCTTGACCTTCAAAGTTAGAAACGCACAGAATATTACATTAGCCGCTCAAATGAAAAATTCTTTCACGCTCATCACATTGATCACAGCACTGATGTCATTTGCTGTTGGAAATGAACTAGATCATGCCTCGAAAATGGCAGCTAGTCAGAAGATTTTCAGTAATGAAATTAGAGGGATGCTGATCGAACGTTGTGTCAAATGTCATGGCGGTAAGAAGACACGTTCTGGATTCAATCTAACAACTCGGCAAGGGCTATTATCAGGTGGAGACCAGGGAGTTGCAGTCATTGCAGGAGAGCCCAATGAAAGTCCAATCATAACGTACTTGCGTCACACTAAGGAACCTTTCATGCCGCCTAAAGAATCTAAACTTCCTGATCCATTAATAGAAAAGATCGAAAGATGGATAGCTTTGGGCGCAGCATATGACAAACCTCTTATAGATAATGCCACAAAACAAAATGAGGGCCCGATGGAAGTCACTGATGAGGACAGGTCATATTGGGCATTCGCACCACTCAAAACCGATTTCCCTTCCGAAGCTAAAGTTGATGATTATGTAAAAACCGACGAATCATCCTCACCTAGAATCCTGGCTCGTCGGCTATACTTTGATTTGACCGGACTCCCACCATCCCCAGAAGAAGTTAACCAGTTCGTAAATGACAATTCACCAGAATCTTATAACAAATTAGTCGATCGATTACTCGAATCCAAACAGTTTGGAGAAAGGTGGGCTCGGCACTGGCTGGACATCGCTCGTTTTGCTGAAAGCCACGGATTCGAGCAAGACTACGATCGTAAGTTTGCTTTCCATTACCGGGACTTTGTCATTCGTGCCTTTAATGAAAACATGCCTTATGACCAATTCGTTCGCTGGCAAATTGCCGGAGATGAACTTGCCCCGAGTGATCCAATGGCAATGATGGCAACAGGATTCCTGGGAGCCGGTGTCTTCCCAACGCAAATCACTATCAGCGAAGCTGAACGTGTGCGCTATGACGCCATGGATGACATGCTAGCTACGATGGGAAGTGCAATGCTTGCCACAACTATAGGCTGCGCAAGATGTCATGATCATAAATATGATCCGATCCCTACCAAAGATTATTATAAAATGCTTTCAGCCTTTACGACCACAGTACGTAGCGACATCAACATTGATATGAGTTCCCTCGACAATAAAGGCAACGACGAACTTACACAAAAAATCAAGAAAGCGAAAGACGCTCGTGATGATTACGAAAGTAAGGGTCTAATTACAGCATTCCGTACCTGGAACAGGAAAAGACTGGAAACTAAAGCAGCCGCAACAACAAATCCTCAATGGGATATCCTTTCCCCCAAATCACTCCTCTCCAAGGGTGGTGCAACATTTTCTTCTCAAGGCGACGGTTCACACCTAGCCAGCGGTAAGAATCCAGCATTAGATACCTACACATTCATCACTTCAACACCAACTGACAATCTCAGGGCCTTTCGTCTAGAAGCTTTAGCTCACAAATCGATGAAAAATGGAGGGCCGGGCCGGGCAAGTAACGGAAATATTGCCCTGAGCGATCTCAAGGTCACCTGCGGCGGGAGACCGATTAAATTAGTAAATCCAAGGGCAACCTTTGAACAAAATAACTTACCAGTAGCCGCAATAATTGATAATAATGCAAAGTCAGCTTGGGCACTAGATCCACAGTTCGGTAAAGACCATGCAGCCATATTTGAAATAAATAATCCCGCAGACTGCAAAGCTGGAGAGGACCTAGTGTTTGTTCTGAAATTCGAAAATAATAACGGTCATAATATAGGTCGATTGCGTTTATCATCCTCAGCGCATGAGCCAGAAACACTAACCTTTAGTAAAGAAAATGCCAGTCCTGAGGAAATAGCTACTAATCAGATTAATGAGCTGATCAAGGCAGCAAAGGGACAATTCGACAATAAACTGCGCACTAGACTACTTGAAATCTATAAACCACTGGATAAAACATGGCGCGAACTCGATAACAATCTTACCAAGATTGAATCTGAACAAAAAAAAGCAATCACTAAAGTCATGGTTTGCAGCGACGGTAATAAAGTCAAACCCATGCGCCACCATACAAGCAGCGGAAGTATCCCAAACTTTTACAAGCAAACTCACTTTCTCAAACGGGGAGACACTCGACAAAAAGGCGAAGTCGCTGAGTTAGGATTTCTCCAGGTTCTTACTAGAGGCGATGTTCCTAGGCCAGAAAAAAGCCGAAGTGCAATCGCGGACTGGATCACCGACAGTGAAAACGGGGCAGGACACTTACTTGCGCGGGTCATTGTCAACCGTATCTGGCAACATTATCTTGGCCAAGGTATCGTTGCTACCCCCAATGACTTTGGATTTCAGGGAGAACGACCAAGCAATCCTGCACTACTTGACTGGCTATCTCATGAGCTAATCAAGACAAAATGGAACCTCAAACACATTCATCGAACCATACTAAATAGTGATGCTTACCGAGCAAAACGCCTGCCGCGCAGACTCGAAGCGGAAGCTATCCGTGACAATGCTCTTGCTGTAAGTGAACTGATGGATAAGAAAATGTATGGAGCAGGAACACTGAATGAAGAAATGCGCAGACGCAGCATATACTTCATGATAAAGCGCACTAAATTAGTACCAATCATGCAGTCATTTGACTGGCCTGACTCGCTGACAAGCTTAGGGAAGAGGTCCGTGACCACAACTCCAAGCCAAGCCCTCATTTTCATCAACGATCCTAATATGCGACGTATGGCAGAAGGCTTCGCAAAAAGAATCTCCGGAAAATCTGATCCTATCAAAGAAGCTTACCAGGTAGCATACGGAAGGCTCCCATCTGATAACGAGCTCACTGCAGCGGTAGCATTTATTGAAGAACAGCAAAAATCACACAGCAACGATAAACACAAAGCGCTTTCTGACTTTTGCGGTGCATTGATGAGCGCTAACGAATTCATCTATATCGAATGATTAAAGACAACCATTGTGGACGCATAGAAAAAGCCTTCACCAAGCGCGAATTATTACAACGTGCTGGGGGCGGCATCGGTATGCTAGCCCTCAATTCTTTATTAATTGGAGAAGGGAAAGCCAATACAAATATCGGACCAAATCCAATGGCTGCACGTTATCCACATGGCTTTGGTAAGGCAAAACGCGTGATCTGGCTCTTTATTAATGGCGGCCCAAGTCATGTTGACACTTGGGACTACAAGCCAGGACTCGAAAAGGCAAACGGCAAAAAACTTGAGGGCTTTGACAATACCACAGGATTCTTTGACAAGGCAGTCGGCCCACTACTCAAGTCACCGTTCGAGTTCAAGCAATACGGTGATAGTGGGATGTGGGCATCTTCTATTTTTCCACACCTCTCTCAGCATGTTGACAAGATGGCATTCATAAAGTCATTCCACACTCAGTCCAATAACCACAGCCCGGCACTTTTCATGGCAAATACTGGAGTGCCCAGAATGAGCCATCCCTGTGTAGGAAGTTGGGTCACTTACGGACTAGGAACAGAAAATCAAAACCTTCCCGCATTCGTAGTCATGTCGGATCCACTCAATCGTGGATTGCCTAAGGGTCACGCAGCAAACTGGGGCAGTGGATTCCTTCCAGGTGCATTTCAAGGAACTTGGGTACGATCAAAGGGAGAACCAATCCCTAACCTTAAACGCATTGCTGGCCTAAGTGATCAGCAACAACGTGCACAACTTAACTTTGTTGGTAAACTTAACACAGCACACGAAAAACGTCATCCAGAAGAAACACAGTTAACCGCACGAATCAAAAGCTTTGAACTGGCCTACCGCATGCAACAGGAAGCGCCCGAGTGTTTTGAAATCGACAATGAACCAGAGCACATCAAATCTCTGTACGGAATCAGTGAGAAGCGTTGTGCACATTTTGCTCGT
>CACJBM010000009.1 GCA_902591645.1 uncultured Verrucomicrobiota bacterium
TCATTTCCTAATTAATCGTGTATCGATAGAAAGCATGTGGAATAAAATTTGTGACTTTGAGGATATTATTTTTGAGAAGACCGATGACGGCATTTCCAAAATTACTATTAACAGGCCAGAGGTTAGGAATGCTTTTAGGCCAGAAACAGTCAATGAGATCATTGAAGCTCTGAACATTGTCCAAAATGATGAAACTGTTGGCGTTTTAATTCTGACAGGAGCCGGAGACAAAGCGTTCTGCTCTGGTGGCGATCAAAAGGTTAGGGGAGACGCTGGTTATATCGGCAAGGATGGAATTCCCAGACTAAACATACTAGAAGTCCAAAAAAGAATTCGCTCCCTTCCAAAGCCGGTAATCGCTATGGTTGCCGGTTATGCTATCGGAGGAGGGCACGTTCTTCATGTCGTTTGCGACCTAACAATAGCTGCGGACAATGCAATCTTTGGACAGACTGGCCCCAAAGTAGGCTCATTTGATGGGGGCCTAGGTTCTAGCTATCTTGCTAGAATAGTAGGCCAAAAGAAAGCACGTGAAATCTGGTTCCTTTGCCGGCAATACAGCGCTTCTGAAGCTTTAGACATGGGGCTCGTTAATTCTGTTGTGCCTTTAGCTGAACTTGAAAATGAAGCCCTCAAATGGTCACGTGAAATGCTTCAACACTCACCACTAGCTTTAAGATGCATTAAGTCCGCAATGAATGCTGACTGTGACGGTCAGATCGGACTTCAAGAATTGGCCGGCAATGCTACGCTCCTCTACTATATGTCCGAAGAAGCAAAAGAAGGCAAGACTGCCTTTAATGAAAAGAGAAGCCCCAACTTTTCTAAATTTCCAAGGCTCCCATAACTATGCATGATGAGAGTCTGTTTTTCCCTGCACTCTTAGCTGCGACACGACCCAAAACACTCATGGCAGCTGCACTGCCAGTGTCCCTTGGAGCTGCACTCGCATATACAACCAATGAATCCTTTAATTACATTTTATTCGCATCAATCGTCCTAAGCACTCTATGCATTCAAGTCGCAACAAACTTATTCAACGATGCTTTAGACAGTAAAAAAGGTGCCGATACAGATCAAAGAGTTGGACCAAAACGAATGGCTGCCTCCGGCATATTGACTCAACAGAGTCTCATAATAGCAGGATTAACTTTCTGCTTAATGGCCATAACATTTTCTTTACCACTCATTGTCGCCAGAGGGATTCCCATAATCATCATTGGTACCATCTCATTAATTCTTGCTTATGGATATACTGGCGGGCCATGGCCTCTAGCGTATAAGGGACTTGGTGAGATTTTTGTATTCATATTCTTTGGATTAATAGCGGTGAATGGCACTTTCTATGTTTTTACAGGAGAGATCACCCGTGCATCACTCTTACTTGGAGCTCAGTCAGGGCTATTATGTTCAGTCATTATAAGCATAAACAATGCTCGAGATATTACTGAGGATAGATCAAGCGGGAAACTAACATTAGCAGCTAGGCACGGCCTCATATTTGCCAGGATAGAGATATTAATATTAAGTATACTGCCGTATTTACTAGGCCTAATTTGGATTCCGCTCGGCCATAAATTCACCGGTCTCATCCCACTCATGGGAATGCCCCTATCCGTTACATTAGCTTATTTAATAATCAAAAATGAACCGAGTCCTTTATATAATAAATTCCTAGGGCTATCAGTCATCGCATATTTAAATTTCTCCATACTTTTTTACTTTGGCTTACGGTTACAATGAAAGACAAGGTGCAGGTTCACAAATACACTAAACATTTTGAAACACCTCCAAATGCATTAACTTCATCTGGCATAATTGAAGGTGCTCTAATTAAGCACATGGGCGGCCATGGGTGCCTTCAACCATGGCCTAGGCTCGGTGACAAAGATCTTAATTACCACTTACAATCAATCATTAAGGATGAGCCAACTGAACAAGCCATGGCCTGTTTAAAGTGCTGCGAGATCGACGCCAATGCGAGATCCGAAAGAATTGACCTGTTTAATAACATTAAAATTCCTCGCTCTCATTTACTGGTTTCCTCATTACATGCTCAAAATATTAACGACGAGATTGGAGAAGGGTTTAATGACTGCTCACATATTAAATTGAAAGGAAATCATGAAGTACATAAGATTGCTCAATACATAGAAAAGATCCCTGAAAATATATCAATACGTATCGATTTTAACTCGTCCCTTACACCTGAACAATTCCTCCAATTCACACAACAATTGACCCCCGACTTTTTACAACGAATAGATTTCATCGAAGATCCTTTCCCTTACGAGCCCATTATATGGGACCAGTACTCAAAACTAACGGGACTTAAATTTGCTTTAGATAGGGGACCTACTGATGCCGATATGGGATTCGCAGTTAGAATATGGAAACCAACTATTGTTTCACAAATGCCTGACAAAGCCCCTATTTGTGTCACACATAACATGGACCATGAGCTTGGAATGCGTTACGCTGCATACCAAGCTTCAATTATCAACAATGCTGTTTCAGTTCACGGAACAGGTACTTTTGATGAAACCAAGAATGGAGATGGTTTGGGCATGACTCAAATCCTAGACGAACTCCATTGGGAGGAAATATCATGATCCATTTTGATAATAGATACTGGGAATCTACTGAAAATTCCATTCACTCAAATGCTATTAATGAGAGAACATTAAATTCAATTTATCGAGCAGCATCTGAACTAAAAATGAGCGGAAAGATAATTCTATCTACTTCTGGCGCCTCATCATCGCCTAAGTTGTCAGTGATATCTAAAAGTGCGATGCTATCTTCTGCGGCATCAGTTAATAGTCATCTAAACATAAGCTCTAATGATAAATGGTTATGCTGTCTTCCCACCTCTCATGTAAGTGGCCTCTCAATCCATGCTAGGGCAACCCTAAGTGATTCAAGTATTGTTGAATTGACTACTAAATGGTCTCCAAATGATTTTACACAACAAATCAACGATCATCATGTCACTCTATGCTCTTTAGTTCCTTCCCAGCTCTATGATCTAGTATACGGCAGCCACAAACCTAACCCGGAGCTTAGAGCGTTGATAATCGGAGGTGACAAGCTAAATGAGCAAACTTGCAACAAAGCGCTGAGTCTTGGTTGGCCTATTCTTCTCACTTACGGCATGACAGAAACATGCTCTCAAATCGCTACAGAAACAAAAATTGGTGAGGGCATGAAACCATTAGTTGTATGGGAGATAAAGTCTCATGATGATAACGAAATACTAGTTAAAGGTGATGCACTATTTGATGGTTACCTTGAACATAACGGGAAGAATTGGCATTTCATAGAGCCATTTTCAGATGATGGATGGTTCTTGACTGGAGACGTTGGCCAGATCAACGATGACGCCATCATCATCACTGGCAGAAAGGACGAACAGATAAAAGTTTTAGGCGAAAAAATTAACCTAAAACAGTTAAGGTCATCGGTCAGTTCCCTATACGGCCAATCAATCACCTTATTATCCGTTCCAGATTCGAGGAAAGGAAATAAGATTGTTATGGTTGCGGAAAAATCATCAGATCACGAAACCGTTTTCAATGAATACAACTCTAAGGCAACGAGCATCGAACGCGCAGACGAACTTTTTGTAATCGGCAGTATACCACGGACCTCACTAGGAAAATTAGCACTTAACGAACTTTACGAAACGCTTGAAAAGAGAATCGACGAATGATTACCCCAAAACCCTAATGAGGTTGAAAGGATATGATTTTTTTGCATTACTTGAGGCGTTCCTTTTACCAAATTTAAGTTTATCCGAGGGTCAACAGTTTCAAGGTTTGCGGTGTGAGGGAATGAACCTTCTTTCAATGACTTTACACAAAGCACTGCCTCAAGAGCAGGTGATGCACCCAAGCAATGCCCAGTGATGGGCTTAATTGAACTGACAGGAGCATCTGACAATGATCCTATCTGATTAAAGGCTTTCGCTTCACATAAATCATTAAGTATTGTGCCTGTACCATGAGCATTAATGTAATTTATTCCTGAAGGATCAATTTGAGCCATCGTTATTGTGTTATTGATAGTCTTAGCAAGACCCAAACCACTTTCCTCAACACCGACTTTTCCGCTCTGACTCAGCGCACTGGCCCAGCCGGACAATTTTGCAAGGGGATTGCCCTTTCTCTTTCTTACATGATCAGATGATTCGATGATCAAAAAACCAGCACCCTCACCGACAACTAAGCCATTCCTATTAATGTCAAATGGCTTACACGTCTTCTCATCAATTGCATCATTGCCAAGTAAACCTGCAGATTTCATTACACTAATAATCGCTTCATTAATTACCGACTCTGCGCCTCCTACTACAGACACATCACAACTCCCAGCAACGATTAAACCAGCTCCTATCCCAATAGCTGATGCGCCAGATGAACAAGTTGACGACAGCGTCAATGAAGGACCTGTTGCACCTAAGAATTGTGACATCGAACCACTCAATGCTGCCATCGTCCCTGTAGCCGCAAATGATGGTAGTTGTACCTTTCCGGAAAGTTGTCTCTTATATGTTTCTTCCCATTTCCCAACTGGGCCCCTCGAGGTACCTGCAATTACTGAAATTCTATCAGAATCAATTTGAGCCTCATTCAAGCCGGATTCAACCCAAGCTTCATTAGCAGCGGCAATGCCAAGTTTAGATGTCCTATCTAGTTTATTAATTCCTTTAAATTCAGGTAACAGCAAAGAACTGTCATCAACTGAACATACGGGAATATTAGATTGTACTTCCCCAGATCTAACTTTAATGGTCCTTGTATTAATAGAAGATTCGAGGGCAGCATTAAATAATGCATTTGACCCTGCACCCGCTGAACTTATTGCCCCTATTCCTGTAATCCAAATATCCATCAATTCTTATATTGATATTCGCTTATCGTAATCAACATCGCAAACCTTGTATAATAGGTTAGATTTATAATGCGGCATATTAAATACATACCATCAAAAGATATACATCTCCTTGAATATAATGATATTATAGATGTTCGAACACCCCTAGAGTTTGCTGAAGACCATTTACCGAATTCTATCAATTTGCCGGTTCTATCAAATTCAGAGCGTGATGAGATCGGAACAATCTACAAACAAATTAACCCTTTCGAAGCCAGGCGCCGCGGAGCAGCACTAGTTTCACGCAACATTGCTGAACATCTTGAATCCTATCTCTTCAATAAAGAAAAAGACTATGAATCTTTAATTTATTGCTGGAGAGGAGGAGAGAGATCGAAATCAATGGCCACGGTACTTGATTCGATCGGCTGGAAAACAACATTATTGGAAGGGGGATATCAAGCCTACAGAAAGCATATAGTCGAATCATTCGACAACATTCTACAAAGTGGTTTCCATTTTAAGATTATCTCAGGTCTGACTGGTTCAGGAAAAACCAAACTATTAAAACACCTCAATGATTTCGGCATGCAAACTCTAGATCTTGAGGGCTTGGCTGCTCATAGAGGTTCTGCCCTAGGTGATGAAACTAACATGGATCAGCCAAGTCAAAAAATGTTCGAGCGTATTTTGTATGAGAAATTACTTAAATTAAACGCCGATCAACCCATTTTCTTAGAATCTGAAAGCTCTCGTATAGGAAACCTTCAAATCCCTTCAAACTTTTGGACAATAATGAAAAGTTCCCCCGTATTGGAACTAAACGTTGACCTTAAGTATAGAGTTAATTTTCTCCTCAGTGAATATGTTCACTTCACTGAAGATAAAGAACTGCTTAAAACTAAACTTGAAAAGATCAAACATCTAAAGACTGAATTAGTATTTAACAATTGGATATCAATGGTGGAAAAAAATAATCATCAGGGTTTTGTGGAATCCATTCTTAAGGATCACTATGATGCCGCTTATCTGAGCTCAAGAAGAAAAACATACTCCAGTGAACCTGATTGCACTTTCACCATGGATGAAATCAATGATAATTCACTCAGCGAATTAGCAAGCCAAATCGCTGCTTCTGTAAAATCGTAATACTAATTCGTTAAATCAAACCTTCGTTTGGCCATTGCCGGTAATTAGGTACTTGTATGATGTCAGTTCACGCAAAGCCATAGGACCCCTAGCATGAAGTTTGTCAGTACTGATTCCAATCTCAGCTCCAAAACCAAACTCCTCACCATCACTGAACCTTGTGGAAACGTTCCAAAAAACTGTTGCTGAATCAATCTGACTCATGAACTGCTCAGCCCTCTTATCCGAATCCGTAACAATGCAATCACTATGGTGTGATCCATATTCATTTATATGATCAATCGCTTCATTAATGTCATTTACTACTTTAATTGACAGAATTAGATCCAAATATTCAGCCCTCCAGTCCTCATCAGTAGCAGCTATTGCTGAATCTCCGATGATTGTTAGTGATTTTTCATCGCAACGCAGTTCAACATTCTTTTGCTCCAAATCAGATGCTATTAATGGAAGCAATGATTCAGCGATATCTTCAGAAATTAAAAGAGTCTCGAGAGCGTTACAGACACTCGGCTTTTGGGTCTTAGAATCAATGACGAGTCTACGGGCCATATCAGCATCACACTGATCATCAATGTATAGATGACAAATTCCATCATAGTGCTTTATGACAGGCATACGTGCCATGGATACAACCGCCTCAATGAGGCCTGCTCCTCCTCTAGGTATAATCAAATCTAAGTACTGATCCATTTGGGCGAGATGCTTAACACTTTCTCTTTCCGTGAACGGAATAAGTTGAATGCTATTTTTTGGCAACCCCGCAATTTCTCCGCCACCTTGCAAGGAAGCAGCGATAGCCTTATTTGAATGAATAGACTCCTTACCTCCACGCAATATCGTTGAATTCCCAGTTTTTAAACATAACACAGCTGCATCACTAGTAACGTTAGGTCTAGACTCATAAATTATTCCTATGACTCCGATAGGGACACGGATTTGTCTAATCTGCATGCCATTTGGACGTTCCCAGTCATCCATTATCTGACCAACAGGATCAGGCAATGAGGCAACCTGTCTTATACCGTCAGCGATAGATTCGACCCTAGACCCATCTAGCCTAAGCCTATCAATCATGGCATTAGTTAAACCATTCTCCTCCGCTGCTGCGATATCTAGCTTGTTCGCTTCAATTATTAAAACTGAATCAGCCAATAGCTGGTCTGCCATGGCCAAAAGTATCTGATTCTTCTTATCGGTGCCTAAGGTAGCAAGTGCCCTCGATGCAGATAAGGCAGCAGCACCCATAGTTTCAATCTTGTCTTTAATGTCGTCACTCATATTTTATATTTTCATCCTACTGCATAATCCACCACCATTTATTAAATTAGGAAGCTGTTCAAAATTTCTACCATTGGCAATTAGGGCAGGAACACCAGCACTTGCAGCCATACCTAATGCCTCAAGTTTAGTGGACATTCCACCAACCGAATAAGATCCAGTATCACTCCTCACATGCTGAGAAACCTCAGCAATGTCACTAATGTCAGGTATTAAATTTCCATTTTCGTCCATCAAACCATCAACTTCGGTTAGAATTATGAGTAAGGAAGCTTTAATCAAAATAGACAATGACGCTGAGAGTGAATCGTTGTCACCGAATTTTAATTCTTCAGTTGCAACAGAATCGTTTTCATTAACTATAGGAATGACGTCGTCATGCCTAAGTAGATTTTCAAATGTATTAGTCACATTTAAAATTCGTTTCGGAGTAGAAAAGTCTTCGTTAGTCAAAAGGAGCTGAGCAACATTTAAATTGTATTGGCGGAACAGTGTTTCATAGAAGTGCATTAACCTGGTCTGACCTACAGCACAGCATGCCTGAAGCTCTGACAAATCGTCAGGCCGCTCCTTTACACCGAACGCCATCATGCCTGCAGCGGCAGCTCCACTCGAAACGATAACTGGACGCTTTCCCATTGAATGAACATTAGAAACTGCGCTGACGAGACCGTCGAATTGATTATCATCAAGCGCTATTCCATCTGGTCGTGTCAGTATACCAGATCCAAATTTAATTACTATAATGTCTTTAGCTGTAGACATAATGAGGGATGGCACTAAATCTCTTCTTTTAGAAAGTGTAAAGGCATTGTTTTAGAGCTATCTCTGAATCTTGATTTAGACTATTTTGTAGTTATTTTAATATATAACACGCACCCATAGTATAATGGATAGTACAGCGGTTTCCGGAACCGTAGGTCTAGGTTCGATTCCTAGTGGGTGTACTGCTAATATTTTTCTTATGAAATCCGATCACATGTTAGCGACTCTAATCTGTCTGACGCTTGCTCTTAGCGGGTGCGGTAAGAAGGAAATTAATATTGATCAATTAGATTTTCGCGATAACAACGTCTATCTTAAAAACTCACAAACACCTTTCACTGGTAGCGCTTTTGTATTCTATAAAAACGGTCAAAAGTTTCAGGAAAGAATTTTCAATGGCGGCAAAGCAACAGGTCTCATTATGTGGCATACAAATGGGAAGAAATCTTCAGTAATAACCATTCATAAAGGTGATAAGTATTCTTTTTCTTATTGGGACAGGAATGGCACACCTGTTGATTCATTGGATGAATCTGCACTAACTGATTCGTTGAATAACGTCTTTGTAGAATAAGAATGACGACAAATCTCATACCCCTGTTTGCTCGCCCCATTGTTAGCAATCCATCTTTTATTTACGATAGGGTGTGGTGTCGAAGAAGACATCACACTTTCACCTAATCACCTACATCATAAGCACCCATAGTATAATGGATAGTACAGCGGTTTCCGGAGCCGCGGGTTCAGGTTCGATTCCTGATGGGTGTACTAAAATAACATTAATCTCTATAACAATTTACGTTTTTATCATAATAACTTTTAAAGAAATATCATGACCATTGATAGGAAGAACATTATGACGGCCTCAAGTCCAAATCTCCCTAAAAATTGACGATGGACGTTTTTACCTTTTATTAAATTATCCCTATGCCACTAGCCGAACGCGTAATCTATGCATTGATTGTTATTATAATATCGATCGGAGTCATTTTGTCGAAAGTGTCACCTGAATTCTTAGAAAATTATTATCTGGCTGAGGATGGAATCCTTGAATGGCTGACTGTTTCAATACTTTTACTTTGTGCCGGACTGTGCTTCCGACGCTGTTATTGCCTCAAACCTGTCCGGTCGACTCCATTCCTCCTCTCTCTTATTCTCATAGGTCTTGCTTTTATTTTCTGCGCCGGAGAGGAACTGTCCTGGGGTCAGAGGATTTTTTCAATCGAAACACCTGATTGGCTCAAAGAAAAAAATCAGCAGCATGAAATTAATGTACATAACTTGATGATCGGTGACATCAGTATCAATAAAGTCATTTTCGGTAAAATCCTTTCTATCTCCCTCGCCTTTTATCTATTCGTCCTTCCAATTTTAAGTAATAGATTTTCCCGTCTAAACCATATCGTGGAGCGACTTGGATTACCTTTGCCGACACGCACTCAAGCCTTAGCCTTTCTGCCCGCTCTAATCTTGCCTGATTTGCTTATTTCTTCTGGTGAATCCGACGAATTGCGAGAGATCTGTGGATGTCTAATGATCGTGATACTATTCTTTTTCCCAAGAAATAGGCACATTTACTCATTGAATTGGAAATGATCGACACTTCAATTAATCAATCGTTCAGATTAAACCATCAACAATAGAACAGTTGAGAGGCACTCTTAATAACTATAGACTTTTACCATAAATGACTGTGTTATTTCGGCTCAATCATACAGTATTAACTTGCTTGGTAATCTTTTTGGTAATCCTACAGTATTCTTTGCACTCCCAGATCATCATCACTGAACTGATGGCATCAGCTGATGAAAATTACCGCGATTCGGACGGTGCCCCGTCTGACTGGATCGAAATTACAAATAGCGGCGATAGTGAAGTGTCATTAGAAGGTTGCTATTTGACAAATAATGATAATGACCCAACGAGATGGACTTTCCCGCAAACTAAAATACCTGCTGGCAATTCAATCGTAATATTTGCCTCGGGCAAGAATAGAAAAAGCACCAATGAGCTACACACAAGTTTTACCCTTGATCGTGGAGGCGATTACCTTGGTCTGATCGGACCTGATGGAGTTACGGTCCTGAGTGAAATCGCCCCAAATTACCCACAACAGTATGAAAACATTTCATACGGAATCGGCATGGCAAATGGAGTGAAAGGTTTATCACTGGTTAAATTTGGATCAACTGTGAAGTACCTTATATCTGAGACTGATGATCTTGGTGATGACTGGAAAAAGGAGCCATCCATTTTCAACGACTCCTTCTGGACTGTGGCATTGAGCCCACTCGGATTCGAGTCATCCGGCGGAATTTTGGAAGATTCTATCGCAACCAATATAAAGGATGACATGCGCGGAACCAATGCGAGTGGCTATTTCCGTTATCCATTTTCATTTGACTCCGATTCAAAACAGATCACCTCATTGGAGCTTAAAGTTATCATAGACGATGGTTTTGTGGCTTATCTGAACGGCGTTGAGATTGGCAGCTTCGGCAAACCATCAACATTTCTTTGGAACTCATCCTCAACTCAGACCAGGACGGACAACACTGTCAAATCCACTCCGATCATAATTGACCTGACACCTCACCGCAGCGCTCTCATTGACGGTAATAATGTTCTGGCAATTCAGGGAATGAACCAGAGCCGCTCAAGTTCAGACTTTATCATCGACGCTGAATTATCAGCTCAGTTCCGAGACACATCCGCAGGAATTCAGTACGGATACTTTATTAATCCGACTCCAGGAAAACCCAACGATTCCGTCCTTAACGGGCCTCCTCAGGAAATAACATTCTCCAAACAGAGCTGCATGTTCACTCAGAACTTTGAACTTAGTCTCAACACAACAACGCCCGGCGCAATCATTCGCTACACCACTGACCTAAGTGTTCCAAGTAATGACAAAAATGACCCATCGCCCCAATTCACAGATCCTATTACAATCAATGAAAGCACTCAGGTCAGGGCTCAAGCTTTTCTGTCGGGATCAATTGACGGGAAAATTAGGACTGAAAGTTATCTTAAAATGTCACAGAGCATACCTGAATTTTCCTCGGACCTACCGATAATTGTTATTTCGACACTCGGCAAAGGATCGCCGCCTAGCACAAGTTCAACGACTCGACGCGAAGCGTACATGTTCTTTTTCGAACCGGATCCAGAAACGGGACGAACTGTCCTTACCCAGAACCCTCAACTCACTACCCGAGCTGGAATACGAAGGCGAGGATCCAGCTCTGGTTACTGGCCCAAATATTCCTTATCTATAGAGACCTGGAAAGACGGAAATGATGATGACCGCAACATAGAACCTCTTGGCATGTCTAGAGAAGCTGACTGGATACTTAATGCCCGATATGAGTGGGACCTTGCTCTGATGAGGAACCCTTTCGTATATGAAATCAGCCGACAAATAGGGCGCTATGCACCTCACACAGAATTTGTCGAAGTCTTCAGTGACACTTCAGGAAATAGCGTCACTGACAATGATTATTTTGGCGTCTATTCACTGATCGAGAGAATAGAAATGGACCCGAACCGGGTAGACATTGAACATCTCCAACCTTGGGAAAATAATGACCCCGAAATTACAGGAGGTTACATATTCAAAAATGACAGGCCTGACCCCGGAGAACCCACCATGTATGTGAACGGGATGGGACAACTCACCTACGTTGATCCGGGAGGACTTCAACTCACTTCCCAACAAAGGTCCTGGATAACTAGGCACCTGAATGAGCTTAACGCTGCACTGACAAATAAACCCTCAGGAATTAACCGGTCCACTGGACTGCACTTCTCTGACTACATCGACGTTGATTCATGGATCGATCATCACTGGTTAAATATTCTCGTCATGAACATTGACTGGGGAAGACACAGCGCATTCTTTCATAAGGACCGTGAGGGAAAAATTGTTTCGGGACCGGTCTGGGACTTTGATAGGGCACTCGGTTGTGAGGACGTGCGCGATAACAATCCGCTTGCATGGGAGGGCGTTGTGAACAGTGTTGGCACAGTATCTAGTAAGACATGGTACGACTCTAGATTTCCCTGGTATGGGAACCTTCTTGGACCCTCCGCGGATCCTGCAAAGGCCAATTATCCGGACATACGCCAGAGGCACACTGATCGTTGGTTTGAACTACGAAAAAACGCATTCTCAATATCCAATCTGCATTCAATCATCGATTCAATGGCTGATAAGATTCGCGAATCTCAGGACAGAAACTTTCAAAGATGGAGACAAATTCCACCGAACGGTGGCAATTTTGCAGATCCACAATTGAGGGGTTGGGAGGCAGAAATTTCACACATGAAAAACTGGCTAGAGGCACGCGCGTCTTGGGTCGATACTCAGTACCCAAAGCCACCATCCTTTAACGCATCTAGTGGCATTGTTGTAGCAGGGTTCGAACTCACCATGAACTCACCAGATGGTCAGGTCGTCTATACTACTGATGGAACTGACCCAAGGTCAAGTGGGGGAGAACCGTCCGCCGAATCGCAGGTCTTTCCCGGCGGTCCAATCAACGAAATCATATTAGGGTCTGATTCTCCTTGCCGTTACATCGTACCTAAGGACGGCCAACTCGGCTTCGACTGGACTATGAGTCCGGATGATTTTGATGATTCTCAATGGACAAGTGCAATTAACGGAATCGGATTCGAGTCAGTCGGAGGCATCAGTGAATTAATTAATACTGACATAAAAGACATTATGAAAGGCGTTAATGCTAGCTGCTACGCTAGATATGAATTCAACTTCGACAACACGGAAAATATCAATGATATTTTGTTAACTGTGTGGCCCGATGATGGTTTCATCGCATATTTTAACGGCATCAAAGTCGGCTCACTTCTTGCTCCCGATCCACCTATGTGGAACAGCCGCACAGAGAATGGGAGATCACGCCCAGGAGGAGACTCGGCCGTACTAAGGTCACCAATAGAAATTAACCTCACCCCATTCAAAGACCATATGCGAAACGGATCAAATGTACTTGCCATGCACGGCTTGAACAGCTCGCAGGGCGGTTCAGATTTCCTAATTCGCGCAACGCTAGAAGTTAATCATAACGTTTCAGCAGAGCCTATACCGATTAACGATACACAAATTATAACCGCAAGGACATACAACGGTTCTATTTGGAGTGCCCCTGAAAAAATCACTCTCATCGGCTCAGAAAACATTGCAGACTCAACTCATCTTGTCATATCCGAGATCATGTATCGTCCTCATGGACCCACGGAAGAGGAAATTTTAGCAGGTCACGATGACAGGGACCTTTTTGAATATCTTGAATTATTAAATGTAGGAAATAAGCCCGTGAGCCTAATAGGACTGAAATTTAGTGATGGGATTGACTTTGATTTCAGTAATTCTCCAATTGCACTGCTCGGGCCCAATGAGCGGGTCCTTCTGGTAAGAAACAGAGAATCTTTCAATTTCCGCTACGGCTCACAATTCTCTGAACTTATCGCTGGAGAGTTCTTAAACCAAACCGGTCTCAGTAACGGCGGCGAGGCACTGACACTCGGAACATCTTCAGGTGAAACAGTACTGACAGTAAAATATTCAGACACCGATCCCTGGCCAGTGTCCGCCGACACCGACGGTCATAGCCTTGTTCTCATTGAACCCAACTCATATCCAAACCATGAACTCGCCTCTAACTGGCGAAGTAGCAGCTCAGTTGGCGGAACCCCAGGTCACTCTGACACTGTAAGTTATATTAATTGGGCTACAAATTTTGGGAACCCAGCGCCCAATTCTGACCTCGACAATGATGGTAAAATCGCCTTACTTGAATTCGCTAACGGCACTGACCCCACACTCCCAAGCACAAGTATAGACACGACCACTGTGCAGTTAGACTCTAAAGGCGCTTTGATTGTGTCTTTCAGACGCAGCCTAACCACAGAAAGCCTTTCATTTGAAATTGAATCATCGAACGACTTATTAACCTGGAAATCTGACACTGAGAACTGGCAATACCTTGGCGAAGAAAATCTTGGATCCGGAGCAGCAATGGTATCATTTCTTTGTGTCGGGGATGAATGTCCTCATTACGTTCGCCAACGCATTAACTTGAACTGATCTATTCGGCTCCTTAGCTCAATAAAATAAAAATGTGATGGTTTAGGAAAGAAGTTCCGGGAGAGGACCGAGTTGAATTTTCTCAGGAATCTCAGTATCGAACCTGCCGAACTTGTCAGTTGGTTTTCCGGCGATATGCATAAAATTATTGTACAGATTAGCAATGGTATGATGGCCGTTTTGTCTGTACTCCGGGTACTGAAGGTAACGATTTCCACCTCCGGGAGCGAGACCTCCAAGAAGAATAAACGGCCACTCAATACAACTTCCGTGATGTTTTTCAGCAGCATCGCTAAGATAGACAATTAGCGTGTTATCTAGCATCGTGCCATCACCCTCAGGTACTGCCTTTAACTTAGCTGCTACCCGGGCAATCTGCTCTAAGTGAAATGTCCTTATACGAGAACGAGCCTCTATGGGCGTCATACCGTCCACTGATTCGCTGTGACCAAGACCGTGGACGTGCTTAGATATGCCAAGGCCTCGATAAGTCACCTCGAGCGTGTCAGCACGAACATTCACAACATTGGAAATGCCCGAAATCAATGTGGCAGCAGCAATATCAAAATGCGCTTCGATCCGGTCCGTTTCGACCTCTGAAGTGAATTTATCAGTGACTTTCGGAGCAGCTCTACGGATATTAGCTTCTAGGCCCTTAAGTTTACGCCGGCGATCCTGTAACGAATCAAAGGCAGACAAGTAATGCTCGAGTTTATCTTGGTCGGCATTTCCTATGCTCGAACGGACACGCTTAATATCATTGACCATATGATCTAGGAGAATTGACTGTAGAAGATTGTCGGTTTCAGCCTCTTTGCCCGTAGCCGCGACACCAAAGAGAGACTTATAAGCCATCGCAGGGCTGGCTTGATAAGGGAGTGGACGATCAGCACCGATCGCTGATATGCCTGGGTACACGACCGAGTCTTTGACTCCAGTGAGGACTTTCCCGCCGAGAGTCAACCCTACATGAGGAAATATGGACGGCAATGCCCGGGCGAGGGCACCATCGACAGTAGCGGATGAGGCTCGTCCAGGATTCCCTTCATTACCAGTATGATAGCAGCCAAGTGCGCCGTACCAGGCAGAATGTCCGCCTCGGCACATTTTGCCGGATAGTCCTTGGATAATTGTCAGATCGTCAATGAATGGTGAAAGCGGCTTCAGAGACTCTGGAAGTTCATGATCTTTCAGTGACAAGTCGATGAGGTCCTTAGTTGGAACGAGCTCAGAAGGCCAGTCTTCACGTTCACCGGGCCTTACCATTGTGGGAACAAGATCAGCAGGAACGAGTTCGGCAGGAGTCAACCCGCTAGATTTAACAACAAATAGAAAACGCTTAGGAAGAACTCCACTGTTCTCGGCATACAGATTATTAAGGAACGGCTTTAGAAGTGGTGTCACCGTACCAGCTCCTAGGCCTTTGAGAAGTTGTCGCCGCGATAATATCATTTTCTATAGAGGAACGAGTCGGATGATAAGAGTGAAGCGATTAGCGCTTTCATACTGCCTCCATTTTCAATGTATGCTCTGTCAGCATTAATGAGTGTTGGTGAATCGGAAAATGTCTCATTACGTCCTAACCAGTAACGGAAATTGTGGCGAACGAAGGACTGACGAACACGTTTCGAGTTAGCGAGTCTCTCAATCAATTCGAAAACGTTCTTAACTTTGCCATCAATTTCCTCGTCACCACTTTCTATGATATGTCCTGACACATTAACGGACAAGGTACGGGCATTTCGGTGACGGTCAGGGAATATGGAAAGGACCTCATCTAGAACTTCAGCGGTTCTAAACCTACCAAAATCATCAAAATTTTCGAAAGGAAGTCCAAGTGGGTTCATTTTTTTATGACAAGTCCAACACTCTTTGGCTTGGGTCGGCCTTAGCCGCTCACGTAAAGTCCGTTTTCGGTCTTCAGAAATGACGGCGTTAACTGTAATTGGAATCTCAGGTACATAGTCAGCTAGGAGGTGCTCTCTGATCCACTTCCCGCGACGTATAGGATCATTGTCAAAGTTTCCGGACCAGGCAATGAGCCAAGCGGGGTGAGTGAGAATACCGGCCCGTTGTGATTCAGGAAGAGGGAACGGCTGCTTTCGGGGATAGTCCCAATTCTCGTGGTCGATATTATAAAAACCCACATAAGTACGGCTCGAAGGACCCTCAAGGGGAATCGGGGTCTTGCCCGCCGCTTCGATTCTTCTAATGTAGGCTATGTTCGTTTTGTACCCAGCGTCATTGACGTTCTCTCGGATATATTTAATGTCGTGTTGAAAGTGCTTATCTGATCCCAGGTAAGTCACAAAATAGTTATTTGAAGTAAGCAGATTACGAAGTACATCTGTGTCATTATCAAATATATGCATGACGAACTGATCCGCGTCAGTGACGATCCTCTCCGTATCAAAGCCGCTATCAACGCTGATCCTGTTCTCGTCTTTAAAGACCCTAGGCGCATGGTGATACCCAAAAAAGTCATGAAAGAATCTAAGAGCACGCGTGTTGCGCACTTTATTCTCTTCAGTGAACATTCGATAATCTGCGACTGACATATCATTAGCATCAAGGATAGCCTTAACGGTCCGCTTAATGTTTCTTGCAGAGTCTAGTTTTCCTGACCGAGCAAGATCGAGCAGTGTCACAGATCCAACGCTTACCTGATCAGGAGCCTTATCAGTCAAGGCGTAAGACAACGCGAAGGCTAGCTCATGAGCTGAGAGACGACGGCGACCATGCTCGTCCGGCTCGCCAAAACCGATTTCGAGTCGATAAATGACTTCGGGCTTCAGCATCACTGAGACTAGGGCCGTCTGCAGACCCCGAGTGTTGCCTCCACTTCGGATCGCTGTTTTCGCTAACCTTAATCCATTTTCAAGTTCTACTGATGTAGGTTCACGACCCAAAAATAATTGATATTCGTAAATAATAGCCTCGTTTATCTGCGAGTCCGTTGGAGCTGTTTTAGATTCAATAATGTACCGAAAAACGTCAGGAGTTTGGCGATGAAGCTGCATTCGTCCATCCCATTCTCGTTTAAGAATTCCACTCGTCTGATAGGCCGCGATTGACTGACAGTTCATCATCAGAAGCTGCAATGTAGCCGAATCAGCAAAGTGCTGTGTACTGTAGTCAGAAATGACCCCCTTACTCTCATCAATTGAAAATGGCTGATGAATTGTTGCCGCGTGCCGAACTGGTCCCATGTTTTTAATGAATTCGTCGTAGATGTGAGGGCTAAGACGCCAGAGCCTCGGAGGCGAAGACGCTGGACCGGCTTGAGATCCGTCAAAGAGGCTATCGTGATCTAGATGATTGCCAAAATCAGGCATTGTTCGGTTATGATCGATGGTGGCAACAATATTCTTTTTGGCAAATTCTCCTCTGATCCATGAGGTGAACTCTTCCCGAGACGATTCATTGAGTCGGTGGCTCTTCGTTGGTGGCATCTGGCGTGTCTCTAGCTGCTCCAGTACTCTCTGCCAAACATTAATTGATGATGGGTCGGAAAAACCTGAACCAAACCCTTCAAGATTAAGTCCAGCCTTAGCAGATTCCGAATCATGACAATCAATGCAGTGTCTGGCGAAAAACTTAGGCGATGCCAAAAGCGTTTCACTGAAAACACAAAGAAAAATTATGGCAATATTAACCTTCATTGAGATCTTCTCCGTCAATGATCTTAACACAAATGGCCAAGAGACGCTATATTATCGTGACATCGGCCAACTTGTTTAACTGGCAATCTGTGTGATGGTTTTAACATGAAAAAAGAGACCACTATCACTCTGCTTTTTTTAGCCTTTTCTTCCTTAATAAGTTCAGGACAATTATCATGGGTCGAAGAAAATTTTGATGCAGAAAGCGGTCTTAGGACAGGCAAGCTCAAGAGATCCTTCGGACCCATTCCCGTTTTCTACTCAATTGAGCCTAAGTCTGTCCTCAGAGAAATTAACGATAGGCCCGTTAACCTAGTTGGTTTTGACCTCAGTAACACTGACTTAAAACAGTCTGATCTCATGAATGCCCATCTAGTTAGAACTGACTTGAGTGGAGCCAATCTTAATCAGGCTATCCTTACAGGCGCAGACCTACGAACTTCTAACCTTCGAGGAACTGATTTGAGCGTAACTAACATTCAAAGTGCCAACTTAGAAAACGCTGATCTGACCGGAGCTGATCTTTATGCGGCCGATTTTAATGGCGCTAACCTCAATGGAGCCAGACTCACAGGAACCAAACTTAATGACACTGACCTGAGCGCATCCAATCTGGATGGTGTCATATCAGGGCAAATGATTTTTGATAATAGGGGAGGGATATTCGAACCAATTACACTGCCAAGTGATTGGAACATAATTAATGGTTATTTAATCGGCCCAAAAGCTAATTTATCTGACGCTCAGTTGTCTGACATTGATTTGACTGGATTTAATCTTAGTGGAACCGATCTCAATGGAGCCGATCTGAGCGGAACGAACCTCAGTAAAGTCAACTTACAAGGAGCCAACCTTCAAGGAGCCAATCTCAGCGAAACTACCCTCGCAGGAGCCGATTTTACTGGAGCGGACCTTAGTCGGGCCATCATAGCAGGAGCCAATTTTAATGAAGCTACCCTCGCCGGAGCCATAGGCTTGGAGGATTTAATAATTGAAGTTCCTGTGCACTGGTTAGATGCCAAGGATCGAAGAATCGCTGAACTCGAAGCTCAGCTTGCTGATTACCAGAATGGAAGAGCTGGAACAGTTGTAATCAATGATTCTGATGGAGAAGTGACAATATCTTTAAATATCGAGGAAAGTGAAGACTTAAAGACTTGGCAAAAGACTGGTCAGAAAATCACCAAAACTATTCAGCTGAGGGATGGCAAAAAGTTCTACCGCTTTGCTTTGGGCAAATAAACGGTCTAGTCGCTGTCAGATTCATTACATCACATCGTACAGAAAAATTATTACTGACACTCATGGCATTAATTGTTCTAATAGTGAGATAAATGGATTTTCTTTTAAATCAAAACAACAGGCCACTGAAAGTCAGCCTTTCAGAAACACAGTACTTAAGCTTTAAGAGAATAGCTGATGAGAGAGGAATCCCAATCGACGAGGTCGTTTCAAAACTCATTCAAAAGAAACTTGCTGACAAATCCGATAAAACCAAAAGGATTTCATATCAAATTACTGAAAATCAGTAACTATTAAGGGGCCTTTCGAATAAAAAGACTCATTCGATTATCACAGATTCTTCACTAAAAGATTCGGGCGTAACCATCACGTCACTAATCATCAATCATCGTGAATTATTAATTGTACTATGAATACAAAAATGCACTCAATTACTATCACATTTATCTTAACTGCTGGCTTATTATTTAACTGTGCCTATGCACAAGGCCCAAATCCTGAAAACAATAGGCGACAAGGACCTCCTTCATCCTCCTCAGGAAGAAATTTCCTGTGGTCATTACCAGTACTAAGAGCTCTCGACTCCGATGGTGATGAAATAATCACGGAGAAAGAACTTAAAACTGCAACGAAGTCATTAAAAAAACTCGATAAAAACGGTGATGGCAATTTAACAATCGATGAAATCAGACCAAATTTCGGTTCAAGACCCACAAGACCGTCAAGTTCACCAGATACTAGCTCTGGACGTGAAAAATTTACTCCTGTAGAACCAAAAATAATCAAATCCATATCCGGACACTCAACTAAGGAAATACTTAAACTCTTAGGCGCTAAGGGAGTTTCCGGTGCTCAGAAAAAAGAAATTCAAAATTACCGCAGACTCTTTTCATTCACTGACAGGGACAAGGACGGAAAGCATTCTAAGTCTGAGTACATTGATAATGGGCGATATCTTACTCCCGAATCTAGAGCAGGAATTTTCAATGCTTCAGATTCAAATAAGGACGGTTTTGTTTCCGAGAAAGAATACATCGAAAACCGTATCATTACTGACGAGGCAAAAGCTATATTTTCATCAATGGATTCCGATAAAGACAACAAACTCAGCTCAAAAGAGTTTGCACAAAGCAACAAGCTCAAGGACGAGAAGCTAGCCAAAGAGGTATTCAAGGCATTGGACTCAAATTCTAATAATGAGTTAATTATACCAGAATATCTTCGAGTATGGGGATCTTGGGCAAGACAGTAGCACCGCTAGGATCTTTGTGCCTCACGGATACCAATGAGTTTTTTCATAATGTTGGACAAGTTACCCTGCCATTGCTCGGTTCCAAATGAATCATGCAGTTCCAGATAAAGAGAATAGAGCTCTTTATAAACAGCAACATTATCTTCATCTGGATTGTAAACTTTATCCCTCACCTTAGAGCAATTTTCCTGTAATTGAGAAATGCTATAATCCCCGCTACAACTTGCACCAAAAATAGCCGCCCCGACCGCGCATGTCTGGTCACTGATTGCTACTCTGAGTGGCCGGTTAAGAACGTCAGCATATATCTGCATCAGTGTATGGTTTTTAACCGCTAGTCCGCCAGTTGTCACTACCTCGTTAATAGGCACGCCATACTCTTCGATTCTATTGATTATCGTAAGGGCGCCGAATGCCGTCGCCTCAATGTATGCACGATAAATCTCATGGGCCTTAGTCTGCAATGTCTGCCCCAACAGTAGACCGGAGAGCCTAACATCAACTAGCACTGTCCGGTTTCCATTGTTCCAATCCAACGCTAGGAGTCCGCTAGCACCCGGAGATGAATCAGACAACATTTCCTCCATTTTGACAAACTTATCATCGGAATTAGCGCCATAACTATCAGGTACCAAGTTATTCACTAACCATAAGAAAATGTCCCCAACTGCACTTTGGCCGGCCTCTATTCCATAGTGGCCAGGAAGAACCGACCCATCAACGATTCCACACACGCCAGGAATATCATCAAGTTCTTTGCTATTCGGCATGACTGCTATGTCGCAAGTACTTGTCCCTAATATCTTAGTCAAAACGCCTTCTTTTACCCCACAAGCAACGGCTCCCATGTGACAATCAAAAGCTCCAACTGCTACCGGAGTTCCTTCACTGAGACCTGTCCTCTCAGCCCATTCAGCGCATAAATTACCCGCTAAATTATCTGAACTGACTGCTTCAGTAAATAGCCTGTCTCGAAGATCTGAAAGTGCCGGATCCAGTTGTTCGAGAAACTCCTTATCAGGAAGACCTCCCCATTCTTCTGAATACATTGCCTTATGCCCGGCAGCGCACACGCTCCTCTTCAGTGTTGAAGGTTTCGTATCACCAACTAAGAGGGCTGGGACATAGTCACAATGTTCAACAAAACTATGAGCCGCTTCGAACACTTCGGGCGCGCATCTTTTTAAGTGTAATATCTTTGACCACCACCATTCTGAGGAATAAGTCCCACCGCACTTTGCTAGGTACTGTGGGCGCAATTCTTTTGCCTTGGATGTTATTTCAGCAGCTTCAGCGTGCGCTGTATGATCTTTCCACAGCCACACCATCGCATTTAAGTTATCTTTAAACTCGGAGCAAAGACCCAAAGGAGTTCCACTCTCATCAACGGGAATCGGTGTACTGCCAGTCGTATCAACGCCTATACCAATGACATTAGCGCAATCAAATTCTGGATCGTTAGTCTTAGCCTCTTCCAATGACCCATTAATAACAAATTCTAAACCATCAATGTAATCCTGAGGATTTTGCCTTGCCACATTAGGATCACTAGGATCAGTCAGTATCCCAAGGTCACCAGTAGGATAATCATAAACCGTAGTTCCTAGCTCTTTGCCGTCATCTATATCAATGATAACTGATCGACAAGAGTTTGTTCCAAAATCCAAACCGATTGAATACTTTGGCATATTTTTCTTATTAGTTACTCAACAGCATTGAATCCCATTCCCACATTTGTGGAAACATGAATACGGTATTGGCTTTAATGCGTTCTATTTAAACCTAAACCATTGGGAACAAGTTCTCCTTGCACCATGCACCGTTTTGTAAGGTGACTCCGTCAGGATCCTTAATAGCAACTTCGGCCTCATCCTCACAGATGATCCATCCTTCATAGTTCCTCAGGGTCAGCCATTCTGTAATTTTATGAAAATCCAACTTACCACTTCCCATCTGAGACCATGGCTCAGGCCCGTTACCTGAAAAGTCCTTATAATGAATATGATTAACTAGGTGTCCCCACTTCGTCATCGTATCGATCACATCCATTCCACCCCTAGCAATGTGACCCACGTCAGGGGTCCAACCAGTAGCATCAGGATCTAGACTATTTAAAACGACGTCATAGTCGTCCTGAGTGCGGACCAATGATGGAGGGGGACTATTGGGATGAAACGAACATTTAAGGCCCGCTTCTGCTGCTCTCCTTGAAACTCTATTCACATTATTTACCAAGTTAACCCTCCTCTGTTGCAAGTCATGACGGCCATCAGGTAATGGCACTGTTCCTAGCGCTGCTCCTGGAAACAATTTGAGAGTCTCTATGGTCCAATCTGCTGCTATGCGCTCAGATTCCGTCTCTTCTTCCTCGTCCCACTTACAAATCAGAGCCAATGCCGCTAACTCAATGCCTGCCTCGTCCAGCGCTTCCTTTAATTTCTGAGGGTCCTTACAGTCACCTAACCAGTAAGTATCATAAGGCTCTAGGACCATCGGTTCAATGCCCGCAAAGCCAGCCTCTCCAATGATCTTTGCCATGTGAGCAAGTTTATTATTGTTTCCGTCCCCATAGCCATCCATGAACCATGTGTATACTTCTGAACCAAATTTTATAGCCATTTTAGTTTTCTTTCTTTTTATTAAAGTTATGTTAGTTCGCTGCTAACCAGTCCCTCACTCGAGGATTGAAATCATCTAACTTCTCCCAATGAAACGCATGCCCAGCACCCTCATAGAGATGAAGTTCCGAATTGGTTATTGCATCAGCAGTCTCCTTCGCCATCCACTTCGGAGTAAAAATGTCATCCTCGCCACCAATGACAAGGCAAGGGCACTTAATATCACTTAACTGATCATAAACATCGTGCCCAATGCACGCTGCAGCCTGAGCTTCCATAGAATGAACGGGCTGGGGCGCCTCACCTAAACGAGCGTCGTTCTGACCATCTACTATGCCTTGAAAGGTTTCATCATTGTCCCAGAAAGGCTTTGTGAAAATTAATAACTGAACGAATTTCATGAACTCCTCAGGTCTGAGCCTGGCCTTTGCATTAGCGAGGTGCTCAAAAACAGATACAGCATATCTGTCACACCTTGCCCAAGTACACATAAGAACAGCACTTTGCACTTTGTCTGGATGCCTCAGAGCTAATTGCTGCGCAATGATCGATCCCATAGAACAACCGACGACTCGGGCCTTTTCAATACCCAACTGGTCCAATAGTCCTGCATAATCATCGGCCATCATTTCGCTCGTGTATGGTCCTTCAGGTTTATCAGATTCACCTACGCCACGATTATCGCCCAATATACATCTGAAACTCTTATCCCATTCTGCAGCATGAGCTTCCCAAACTGCCCCAGGTGCAGTGATTCCCATTATTAAGAGCAGGGGATCTCCGTCTCCTTGTTCTGTATAATGCATCTGAATTCCGTTAGTTTCTATTTTTGGCATATCCGCTATAAATTAATTTAAAATCTGAAACTGATAATTATATAATCCTATAATGAATTCCAAGTTTTTCTTTGTTCTTATTGCAAGAATAGTGCAAAAGTAATTATGGAAAACGGTGATCAGTTCCGAAATAATTGGAATAAATTTTTCAGAAACGGCAAAACTGTAATTCTGCCAATCGACCATGGCACAGCAATTCCAGTAAAGGGCCTAGAATCTCCCACAGAGCTGATAGAGACAGTTTACCCTTATGTTAATGGTTTTGTGGTCAACTTTGGACTTGCTAGGAGCTGCAGCGAATCCCTTGAAGGCAAGGGCATTTGCTTCAGAACTGATATATATAAGCCACCCTACGAAGACAATGATGACCATGGGAGTTACAGAGTTTTTACTGCAGAAGATGGTCTCTCCGTCGGAGCCAATGCCGCCATGAATATGTGCTACACTCATCACCCAAAGGAAGAGACCATTTATAGAGAATGTGCGGGCCTCGTCAGCGAGTGCATCGATTCGGAGCTTCCAGTCATCCTTGAATCTCTCCCGTTCGGCATAGGGCGGCCAGATGATTATACTGTCGAAAACATTTCTTTTGCGGTTAAATGCGCCGCTGAGATTGGAGCTGATGTCGTCAAAACAGCATACCCTACAGGATCTAGCATTGAGGAGTTTAGAGAAATTATTGATTCGTCTTATGTTCCAGTCATTGTTTTAGGAGGAGCAGCCATGGGTGACGACAATGCTCTCTTCACCATGGCAAGAAACGCAATGGATTCTGGAGCCTCTGGAATCGCCATTGGCAGAAATGTCTGGCAACATGATAGACCAGCCGCCGTAGCCAGGAGCCTTGCTTCGATCGTCCATGAAGACGCCTCAGTGAATAGCGCCATCAAACTAATGAGTGATCCTCTTTAGACCTCCAAAGTCATTAACCCTCGATCGTTCTTTTAATAGATTTAATGATAACGTCCTTCATTGGGACATCCTGAAAGGGCTGCGGGTAGAGCTTACCACTTGGATGCATGGCTTTCATCGTTTTCTGCCCGGTCTTCACTGCCCTGATCGCATCAACGACATCGATCCCTGATACGACCTTACCAAAGACAGCATAACCTGGACGCCCATTGCTCCCATCGAGATTAGTGTTATCACTGACATTGATAAAGAATTGAGCCGTGGCGCTATCAGGATGGTTAGTACGGGCCATAGCAATCGTCCCACGTGAATTACTCAAACCATTGGTACTCTCATTTTTGATTGAAGCGAGTGTCTCTTTTTCTTCACCCGTAGCTGAAAAGCCACCGCCCTGAATCATAAAGTCCTCAATTACACGATGAAACACAGTATTATCAAAGTGCTTTGAATCGACATAACGAAGGAAATTAGCAACAGTCAGCGGAGCCTTTTGAGAATTCAAATCAAGTTCAATGGCTCCCATAGTCGTATCTATTACGATTCTAGTAGCAGCTTCTGGCGCCTCATCAACCTTACCAGCACCTTCAGAAGACGGTGCCTCAACTTGGTCTGCGGATCCCTTGCTTTTCAGATCAGCCTTACCATTTGAAACATCCTCTTTGCAGGCACTAGCAGTTAATATGAATGAAAGCAGGAGTAAGAATCTTAAATTTTTCTTCATGGGGTAATCTATTTCTTTGCTGGTTTTTTCTTTTCTCTAGTGATCGTCTTGATGAAAACTTTTTTCTTAGGGACATCACCCATTGGTCTAATGCCGACTGATGTCTTAAGTTCACTGCTACCAGTCTCAACGGCTTTAATTTTATCAACGAATTCCATCCCTTCGACGACCTTACCAAAAACGGCGTAGCCATCAGGACTGAACCCGCCAGGATCAAGGCTCTTGCTATTATCAACGACATTGATAAAGAATTGAGAAGTAGCGCTGTTAGGATCGTTGGTCCTAGCCATTGAAATCGTTCCTCGGGTATTGCTAAGGCCTGATTTCTTTCCCTCATTTTTTATTGGTGGATTAGTCGGCTTTTGTGCGGGCGGGTCACCATCAGCAAAACCACCACCCTGGATCATGAAATTATTTATGACTCGATGAAAAATAGTCCCATCATAGTACTTTGAATCAACATATTTAAGAAAATTCTTAACAGTGTCAGGGGCCTTTTCTGCATTTAGCTCGATCGTTATGTTCCCATAATTAGTAGTGAGAATGACCTTAGGGTTCTCAGCATTGACCATGAAAGTTAAAAGTGCGTAAAGAAAGAGAGTAAGTTTCCACTTCATATTTGATTAAATGTTTTGTTATAAATTTTAGCAGTAACGTTTCAACTATTGCAAAAATGAATACAGATGCAACCTGATCATAAAGAACAATCCAACAGGTCCATCATTCATATTGATATGGATTGTTTTTTTGCTGCTATTGAAATCCGAGATAGACCCGAACTTTCCTCTAAACCCGTTGCAGTTGGCGGCAATCCAAGTGGCAGAGGAGTGCTCACTACATGTAATTACATTGCAAGAAAATATGGATGCCACTCTGCAATGCCGGCATTTAAGGCACTGGAACTTTGCCCTGATCTTATAATTTTACCGGTAAGACACGATCTTTATCGAGAAGAGTCTCATAAGATTCGTGAAATCTTCAAGCAGACAACGACGATAATTGAACCTCTCTCACTTGATGAAGCTTATCTCGATGTTACTCATTTAAAAGAGGACCCAAGCAAAATTGCTCAAAGAATCCGCCAACAAATAAAAGATGAAAGGGGACTCACTAGCTCAGCTGGTATTTCACCGAACAAAATGCTAGCTAAAATAGCGAGTGATTGGAACAAGCCGGACGGTCAATATCAAATAAAATATGAAGACATAACCGCTTTCATGAACAATCTGCCTGTCGACAAGATCTGGGGCGTTGGCAAAAGGACAGCCGAAAAACTCAACTTAATGGGCGTCAGTGACTGCAAGGATTTGCAATCAATCAATCTTCCAACACTTCACCAGAAGTTTGGTAAATTTGGAGTCAGCCTATATCAATTGTGCCGAGGCATTGATGATCGTGACGTCATCACTGACCGCGAAAGAAAATCAACGAGCGTCGAACGCACTTTCAAAATCAACATTAGCAAAATTAATGAAGCAAAAGCTAAATTTAAATCGATCCTCCTTGAACTCAAAGATGACCTCACAACTAACCACAATGAAAGGAAATTAAAGTCTGCTTTTGTAAAACTCACTTTTTCAGATTTTCAGAAAACTTCTACTGAAAAGAAATCAGATAAAATTAACAGCGAGCTATTCAATGAGCTTCTAATTAACTCATGGAACAGGGGAAGAGGAAAATCAGTAAGACTAATCGGGGCAGGAGTAAGATTTGAACCGAAAAAGTCAAAGTCAGATTTTCATCAAATGAATCTATTTGAATGATTACCTAAGAAAAATGAAGGTCCCACTCTGAAAAATCATTATCTTTCCATTCCTTAAGTTCAAAGCCGCTCTTTTCAAGCTTGTCCATGAACTTCTCTCCTGCTACTCGGACACAACTATCAGTGCTGAGCTCAACGACTAGCATCCCCATGTAGTACAGATCATTAAAAGTTGATACGGCATCATCACCGAATGCATCCCCCAAGTGCCCCCTTAATAATTTACTCTCATGTCTACCTAAGAACAGATGAGAAGGCTTCCTTCCTTCATGGCAACGAGCATCTACTAGGGCCCTCAGAGCAGAGGTGTCCCAATTATCTTTAAGCTCAAGATCCTTAGGAAGGTTATTAGAATTATCAGTCATCGTAAGTAATAGATAACCCGCGCTTTACTCAATTCAACACACTTATTGCAATTCAGTGACTTGGGCTTACTTTATGAAAAATGAAAACGATCCTATTCTTCACACTCATTGCAATTACCGGTAACGTGTTTTCACAAGGCACGTCCGAAGTGCCCAGTTGAGTAATGTGACCCGGCGAAGGAGGCACGGTCCGTGGCTCAGCAGATGACGGCACATTCCTTAGTGGTTCACTCATTGATACCCCTGATGTATTTTTCCTCCCTAAACAAAGGCTAGGGGGAATCCTTAGTTCCCGTTGGATCCCAGAAAAGCCTGACGATGGCAAACTTTTTACATCACTACGATACGAAGTAACTCAAGACATCACAGTCGGCCTCGATTACCGCCCACTGACAGACAAAATTAGTCTTGCGGCTAATTGGAGAGCCATTTCTGAACAGGGAGACTGGCAACCAGCGATTATACTAGGAACATCCAACGATGATTTCGGCGACATTTCAAGCCAGTCCTACTATGCCACTGCGAGCAAATATCTTGGTGACCTTGGCGGATTTGAATTTTCACCTTACGCAGGCGCCACATTCATAGATAAGCTTAGTGATTTGAGACCCGTGGCAGGAATAAACATCAGAAAAGGAGTCTGGTCAGCTATATACCAGTACAGCGGCACCCATGACCACTTATCAGTTTCACGACAATTGGGCAGACACACAGCGAGCTTGATTCTTTGGGGCATGGAAAAGCCAGGGATCGCTTGGACCTTTAGATTTTAAAGAAATTTTTAGCCTATAGCTTTTTTGACAGTGGCTGTTGCGTATTGACGATTGAGGTCAGATATAAATTCTGATTTGATTGATTTCGGACAAACTGCTTCGCATTCGTATTGGTTAGTGCAATTACCGAACCCTTCCTTGTCCATTTGTTCTACCATGTTTAAGACTCTCCTGTCCTTTTCAGGCAAGCCCTGAGGCAATGAGTTTAAATGCTTTGCCTTCGCAGAAACAAAGAGCATTGCGCTGGCATTTTTACATGCCGCTACGCAGGCACCACAACCGATACAGGTAGCAGCATCAAAAGCAGTGTCGGCGTCATCCTTCTGGATCGGCATCGAATTTGCATCCACTGCCGAACCTGTCCTAATTGAGACATACCCACCAGATTCAATTATCCTATCAAATGATGAACGGTCAACGACGAGGTCCCTAATGACTGGAAACGCCTTAGCTCTGAAAGGCTCTATGAAAATAGTGTCTCCGTCGGAGAACTTTCTCATGTGAAGCTGACAAGTTGTAATGGCGCTTTCTTTGCCATGAGGCACTCCATTAATAGTTAAAGAACATGTCCCGCAAATGCCCTCACGACAATCATGATCAAAGGCAATAGGGTCACCACCAGTCTCGATAATTTCATTATTAACGATATCAAGCATTTCAAGAAATGACGCCTCCTCAGGAATGTCATTGGCCTCATAAGTTTCAATCTTCCCTTCAGAAGATGCATTATGCTGCCGCCAAACCTTGAGGGTTAATTTCATTGATACGTTATTTATAACTTCTAGTGGCTAATTTGACATTTTCAAACTCCAGCCACTCCTTTTTAAGATTTAACGTGCCGTCATCTTTCCGGTCCCAGGCTGCGACATAGGCAAAGTCTTCGTCGCGCCGCTTAGCCTCACCCTCATTCGTGTATCCTGATGAAACTTCCGGATCATCCTTAGTGAACTGATGCTCTTCCCTGAAGTGCCCACCACAACTTTCCTCCCTATGCAAAGCATCGTTACATAGAAGCTCTGCAAAATCTATAAAGTCAGCAACTCTTCCTGCCTTCTCAAGTTCTTGGTTCATGTTCCCAGAATCACCAGGAACGCAAACATTCTCCCAAAATTCTTCCCTAATCGCAGGAATTTTCTCCAAAGCCTCCTTCAAGCCATCTTCATTCCTTGCCATCCCACACTTGTCCCAAACGAGCAGACCAAGCTCCCTATGAAATGAATCTACACTCCGTTTACCATTAATAGCCACGAGCCTATTTATTTGATCCCTAACCTTTTCCTCAGCTTCTTTGAATTCTGGCATATCAGTACTAACACTTCCTGGGGCCTCATTGACGAGATAATTTGGCAATGTTGCAGAAATTACGAAATAACCATCAGCCAGCCCTTGCATCAGCGCCGAAGCCCCGAGTCTATTTGCACCATGGTCTGAAAAGTTCGCTTCGCCAAGTACGTGCAATCCAGGAACATTACTCATCAGGTTATAGTCAACCCAAAGACCTCCCATCGTATAATGGACAGCAGGGTAGATCCGCATTGGCTGAGAGTAAGGATCCTCACCAGTGATCTTTTCATACATCTGGAACAGGTTTCCATATCGAGATGAAATGACGTCCTTTCCAAACCTTTGTATAGAATCAGCAAAGTCTAAATAAACACCTAATCCACCGTTACCTACACCCAAACCAGCATCGCACGCCTCTTTTGCCGAACGTGATGCAATGTCCCTAGGGGCTAAATTTCCGAATGAGGGGTACTTTCTCTCAAGATAATAATCTCGGTCAGCCTCAGCGATCTGGCGCGCAGGCTTCCCCACATCCTGAGCATTCTTAGGGACCCAGATACGACCATCATTCCGAAGCGACTCTGACATGAGAGTGAGCTTTGATTGATAGTCACCACTGACAGGAATGCACGTCGGATGAATTTGAGTGTAACAAGGATTTGAGAAATAGGCGCCTCGCTTATGAGCACGATAAGCTGACATTACGTTACAACCCTTCGCATTAGTAGAAAGGAAGAACACATTACCATAACCACCAGTGGCTAAAATTACACAATCAGCAGCGTGGGAGGATATCTCACCACTGACCATGTCCCTGACTACGATTCCTTTTGCGTGACCATTAACTACAACAAGGTCCAGCATTTCTGATCTCGAATACATTTCAACACAACCGGCGGAAATCTCTTTTTGTAGCGCCTGATAGGCGCCGAGTAAAAGCTGCTGCCCGGTCTGACCTCTCGCATAAAATGTTCTTTTGACCTGAGCTCCACCAAATGAGCGATTATCGAGAAGTCCTCCATATTCTCTAGCAAATGGAACTCCCTGAGCCACGCACTGATCGATGATGTTTTCACTGACCTCAGCTAATCGATAAACATTGGCTTCGCGGGATCGAAAATCACCACCCTTGATCGTGTCATAGAAGAGCCTATTAACACTATCTCCATCATTCTGATAATTTTTAGCAGCATTAATTCCTCCCTGAGCAGCAATCGAGTGCGCCCTACGAGGACTGTCCTGATAGCAGAAGCACTTGACTTTGTATCCTAGCTCGGAAAGCGTCGCTGCGGCCGAACCTCCAGCTAGTCCAGAGCCCACAACGATGACTGTGTACTTACGTCTATTAGCTGGATTAATCAGCGCCGAATCCATCTTGTGCTTAGACCACTTAGATTCGATCGGTCCTGATGGGATCTTTGCGTCTGGCGTATCTGATTTTTTTTGAACCATTAATTGTAATCCTAATAACTAATCCAGCCAGCAAGAACACTAACGGGAATCGAACAATTGCCAATGAATATAATTAAGGAGTAAGCATAGCCGACCACTTTTATAATCCCCCATGTCCGCTCAGTCCGTAATCCAAGGGTTTGAAATACACTCGCAAAACCATGACTCAAGTGCCAACAAAGAAGCGCCATTGAGATAATATAAAAAGCACTAGCAGGCCACCAACTGAATCCGTCCACTAGCATCCTAAACACATCATGACGTCCACTAGAATCAATGTAAGCATCATAATCATTTCCAATGCGGGCCGTGAAATGGAGAATATGATAAATGACAAATGAAAGGATAATAATACCACTCCAAAACATTGCCCTAGAAGCACCACTAGCTTTGACAGTAGCATTCGCAGCGTATCGACTCCCCTTAGCGGCCCGGTTCTCTAGGACTAACCTTATAGTGGTGTAAATATGCAAAACAAAGCACACGATGAGTCCAATCCTTGCAACCCAGAGAAGACTAGGCATTGAGTGTAACCAAGCAGCATAACCGTTAATCTTATCAGGACCAGCAAACACCTTAAGGTTGCCGATCATATGGCCCAGAAGGAATCCGATTAGAGCCAATCCGGTAACCGCAACTATGACCTTCTTACCTATAGAAGATCCATAGAATTTAATGAATGAATTAGCGGTAAGATTCATTTATGTGGACACTTTTCCATAGACTCTATATTTGCTCTTTGCAAGGTTATCAGGACACTAGCTCATTATCATCAATTTTCTTTAAGGTTTCTTAAGAAAATCTCGACATTGGGGCTCAGATACAACAATGTTCGTTAACCATTTAATAAGCATTTCGATGAGAATTAGTTCTATTTTAGTCCGTTCACTCTATTTATCTGTCATTCTCGCCGCATCTTCGTGGTCGAGCTTATGTGCCGCCGAAACAAAAACTGGAATTGATCAGCAAATAGATGAAGCCTTCAAACCGGCAGCTGAAGTGACCGGAAAAATGATGTTCAGTCCCATTACCATTTTTGGACAGGACATTCCATGGGTCATACTTTGGCTTGGTCTAGGAGCAGTCATACTTACTTTCTATTTTAAATTCATAAACGTCCGCGCATTTGGCTTAGCCATTAAGACCGTTAGGGGCAAATACAGTAAAAGTGATGACCCCGGACAAATAACTCATTTCCAAGCACTCGCTTCGGCCCTGTCAGGCACAGTAGGTCTCGGCAACATCGGGGGAGTGGCCGTTGCCATTAGCCTGGGCGGACCAGGAGCAGTGTTCTGGATGATCCTCATTGGTTTCTTTAGCATGTCCACTAAATTTGCTGAATGCACCCTAGGTGTTAAGTATCGAAAAATAGATGAAGACGGAACGGTCAGGGGTGGCCCGATGTATTATTTACAACAGGGATTAAAGGATCGCGGCATGGGCAGCCTTGGAAGATTTCTTGCCATCATTGCTGCAATTACATTTATATTTGGTGCGTTCGGAGCAGGGAACATGTACCAATCAAACCAAAGCTGCGCCCTCATCTATGATGTGGTTCTTCAACAAGAAACCAATGACGGCAAATGGATCTTTGGTGTCATTATGGCAATACTAGTTGGCTCAGTCATTATCGGGGGAATCAAAAGAGTCGCAGCCGTCACCTCTAAACTCGTTCCGTCCATGTGCATAATATATCTGCTAGGCGGCCTAATCGTTCTGCTCTCTAATATTTCAAGCTTGCCCGCAGCCTTCGCAACAATAGTTTCTGAGGCATTTGCACCGAAATCAGCGATGGTAGGCGGAATCGTTGGTGTCTTTGTTCAGGGCATGAGAAGAGCCACATTTTCAAATGAGGCGGGTCTCGGCTCTGCTCCCGTAGCTCACTCAGCAGTAAAGACTTCAAAACCAGCCAGTGAAGGTATAGTCGCTATCCTTGAGCCTTTCGTCGACACTATCATTGTTTGCACCATGACCGCACTCGTTATCGTCTCTACAGGAGTTTACGAAGTCGGTGACAAAATAGGAACGGGCGGGGGAATACTCCTCACATCCAAGGCCTTTTCAACAGTCATACCATGGTTCAAGTACATTCTAATGGTGGCTGTTTTTCTTTTTGCTTTCTCTACCATGATTACCTGGTCCTATTACGGAGAACAGGCAATTGCTTATCTTTTCGGCCCAGCTAAGAAAATCGCAATGACTTATAAGATCCTCTTCTGCTCCTTCGCCATCGTGGGATCATCCTCAGAGTTAGGTAATGTTCTTGATTTTTGTGACTCTACCCTATTCATGATGTGCGTACCTAACCTCATTGGCGTGTACCTATTATTACCCGTCATAAGGAAAGAACTTAGCGACTTCACGGATCACGCCAAAAGCATTGATGCAGCAGGTGATTCTTAGTCAATAAATGGCTCGAAAGTACAACATTGATTCGACTTCAGGGTCAGGACCCTCGAGTAGCATCGATTATAAATCCGAACTTAACGAGCAACAATACAAGGCCGTCACCTCATTAATGGGGCCAGCTCTTGTCATTGCTGGAGCAGGAAGCGGCAAGACCCGAACACTCACTTATCGTGTCGCTTACTTGCTAGATAACGGAATTAAACCCGACAACATTCTTCTACTAACATTCACTAACAAGGCAGCCAAAGAAATGCTACAGAGGGTCGAGGACCTTGTACCATATGAAACACGATCGATCTGGGGTGGCACTTTCCACTCAATAGGCAATCGACTACTTCGTCAGCATGCAGAAAAGGTAGGATTAACAAGATCATTCACTATTATGGACAGGGAGGACCAGAAGGACCTTATGTCCACATGCATCGCTGCTGCAGGAGTTAACACAAAAGAAATTAGATTCCCTAAGCCCGAGCTCTTAGCGACTATGTTCAGCCTTGTTGAAAATACCGGCGAAGAACTAAGTGAGATCCTTGAATACAGATATCCATATTTTCTTGATCTATTACGACCCATTAAAAAGGTTGGCAAAGTTTACACTCAAAGAAAAATTGATACTAATAGTGCTGATTTTGACGATCTATTAATATTGGCCGTGCAGCTGCTAGAAGACAATGAGGACATAGCACAAATCTACCAACAGCAATTTCAATTTGTTCTAGTCGACGAGTATCAAGACACTAACTGGATTCAATCCAAACTTATTAACCTCCTTTCCAAAAAGCATGGGAATCTAATGGTCGTTGGAGATGACGCTCAATCCATCTATTCATGGCGAGGCGCAGACTTCGAACATATTCTTCAGTTCGAAGAATCATACCCGAAGGCCAAAACATTCAAGATCGAAACCAATTACCGATCAGTGCCTGAAGTCTTAGAGCTCGCCAATCAGGCCATTTCCGCCAATAAAAAACAATTCAAGAAAGACCTCAAAGCTAACAGACCAGAGAGAGGGCAGTTGCCAGCCCTGGTTCCTGTCAATGAACCTAATACACAGGCAGCTTTCGTCGCGCAGAGGATTCTTGAGTTGAGAGATGAAGGCGTAGAATTAGAAGAAATGGCTGTTCTTTATAGGGCGCACTTCCACGCAATGGAACTTCAAATGGAACTCACTAACAGAGGAATTCCATTCAACATTACGAGCGGCCTGAGGTTTTTCGAGCAGGCTCACGTCAAAGACGTCGCAGCATTCATGAAATTAGCCGTAAACCTTCGTGATGAAGTTGCATTCAAAAGAATAGCCAGAATGCTCCCTGGAATTGGTATCGTTACCGCAAACAACTTGTGGCTCGAGTGGATGAAGTCACCAATAAACAAAGATAATACTCCTCCAAAATCTTTTTCTGATCACCTCAAAAAATTCAAAGTCCCGGCAAAATCAAAAAACACCTGGATCCAGTTCGGTTACACGATGGATGAAATGGCGCCAGAAGGTGAGATCACTAATCCTCGTGAGATGATATCATCTATCCTTGGAGGCGTTTATGATGATTACATGCGAAGCAAATTTACCAATTACGACAACCGCATTCAGGACCTTGAACAGCTCAAGCGCTACAGCGAACAGTTCGAAGACACTAGTGAATTCCTAGGACAATTAGCGCTCCTCTCTGGAGTCGAAGGCGAACCAATGAAACAAGATGAAAAGAAGGACAAATCTGAAGCCATTACTTTGTCCTCAGTTCACCAAGCTAAAGGCCTCGAATGGAGAGCCGTGTTCGTTATTTGGCTCACCGACGGAATGTTTCCCAATTCTCGTGTCATAGAAGAAGATGACGAAGAAGAGTCCGGCCTCGAAGAGGAAAGGAGGCTATTCTATGTCGCTGTCACTAGAGCCAAAGACGAGCTGTACCTCATATATCCATATATTTGGCCAAGTTCCAGAACAGGCGACGTTATGCAGCGCCCGTCCAGATTCTTAGAAGACTTTGACCCTGAACTTGTAGAAGAATGGGAAGTAGGCTCAATCGGAGCTACATGGTAAAAAAAACTTGCTAAGAATCACACAACAAGTCATTCAATAATAGAAAATATCACCACTAGCTAAATACAATCACATAAAATATAAAATGAGCGACCCCATTACCGTTTCAGTCACTGGCGCAGCTGGTCAAATAGGCTATTCACTGCTGTTCAGAATCGCTTCCGGAGCAATGTTCGGACCCGACCAACCCGTTAACTTAAACTTGATTGAAATCGAACCTGCAATGGGAGCCCTAGAAGGCGTTTGCATGGAACTCGATGACTGTGCTTTTCCTCTACTAAATAAAATCAATCCGACCTGCGATTTAGACGCAGGTTTCTCTAATGCCAACTGGGCACTACTTGTAGGCAGCGTGCCGCGCAAAGCCGGCATGGAAAGGGGAGATCTCCTTGGAATAAACGGCAAAATATTCACCGGACAAGGACAGGCAATTAACAATAACGCGTCCTCTGATGTCCGGGTTCTCGTCGTGGGCAACCCTTGTAACACGAATTGCCTCATCGCTATGAACAATGCACCTGACGTACCAAATGATCGTTGGCACGCAATGACACGACTCGATGAAAATCGAGCAAAGACACAACTCGCACAAAAGGCGGGAGTTCATGTTAGCAATGTGAGCAATATGACCATTTGGGGCAATCACTCAGCCACTCAGTACCCAGACTTTTACAACGCTAAAATAAACGGGGCCTCTGCCAATGAAGTAATCAATGATGAGGAATGGCTTAAAGATACATTCATTCCCATTGTACAGAAGAGAGGAGCAGCAATCATCGAGGCTAGGGGATCTTCTTCCGCAGCATCCGCGGCAAACGCAATCATTGATAACGTTAAGCATCTTACACAAAATACTAGTGAAGGTGACTCGAATAGCGTTTGTGTCTGCTCCGATGGAAGTTATGGCATCGATGAGGGCCTGATCGCCTCTTTCCCAGTCAGGAGTGACGGAGCATTGTGGGAAATAGTTCCAGACCTTGAGATTAATGATTTCTCAAAAGAGAAAATTGCAGCCTCAGTGGCCGAGTTAAATGAAGAGAGAGAAGCCGTTAAGGACCTTCTATCTTAATACTTGAGAAGGACTAGCTCGTTTCCCGTCTTGCCCTGACACCTTTAGCTAATTCTTCCAAAACCGCCTCAGTATCACTCCAGTCAACACAAGCGTCTGTGACACTTTGACCATATTTTAAAGAGCTCAAATCTTCGGTCAGCTTTTGATTGCCTTCTTCAAGATTACTTTCAACCATGACAGCAGCAATGTCAGAAGTCCCAGCGGCTAACTGCGCGGATACATCTGAAGCAACCTTAGGCTGATTCTTATGATCTTTCAGACTGTTACCATGACTACAGTCAACCATTAAGGGTCTTGGGAGATTGCTTTTTTCTAGAAGGTCAGAAGTTTTTAGTATGGTTTCCGAATCATAATTTGGACCCGCAGAAGAGCCTCTAAGAATGATATGACAATCCTCATTGCCTACCGTACACACTATGGCACTTACTCCTTGCTTTGTAACAGAAAGAAAATTATGCGGCATTGATGCCGCCTTGATCCCATCTACTGCGATCTGCACGCTGCCTCCTGTGCCATTTTTAAATCCTATAGGCATAGAAAGCCCAGATGCTAATTCTCGGTGAATCTGGCTTTCAGTAGTACGTGCACCAATAGCGCCCCAGGAAACCAAATCAGCAATGTATTGCGGGCTTATAGTATCAAGAAATTCTGTACCTGCAGGCACCCCTAATTCGTTAATGTCTATTAGCAGTTTTCTCGCAATTTCTAACCCTTTGTTAATATCAAAGGAACCATCAAGGTTTGGATCATTAATAAGACCTTTCCAGCCAACCGTTGTTCTAGGCTTTTCAAAATAGACTCTCATTATGATAAGCAAATCTTCATGATACTTATCAATCTGCTCCTTAAGTTTTGAGGCGTATTCTACTGCGGCATTAACATCATGAATAGAGCACGGCCCAACAACGACTAGTAACCGATCGTCAGAACCGTTCAGTATAGCTCCAGCTGAAACCCTAGTATCGTTGACTAATTTACCAACAGTGTCACTGACAGTGAATTCAGACATCAATAATGCAGGTGCAATTAGTTGTCTTATTTGATCTATTCTTAGATCATCAGTATTGTAGTCAGAATTTTGCATTAGCGACCTATCGTGCGATCATACATTTTTATCAATTCGAATTCTATTGGATTTCTAGAATCTGTTCATAAATTTATAAAGACGATATTAATGCAAAATCCCTTAAATATAATCAATTCTATCATATATTAACGTTATTTGCGTAAATATGGCAAAAAATAGATTAGACCTGCAATTACTAGCTAAAGGCTTAGTTAAATCCAGAGAAGAAGCAAAGAAACTGATCTTGGCCGGAGAAGTATCAGTTAATGGCCATATGAACGATAAAGCTTCATTTAAGGTCTCCGATGATGACGAACTAAAGATCAAAGAACGCCCAAAATACGTAAGCAGAGGAGGTCTAAAGCTCGAGGCTGCGATTAATCAGTTCAATATACCAATAAAGGGTAAAATAGGCTTGGATTTGGGGTCTTCAACAGGTGGATTTACTGACTGCCTTTTACAATTTGGGGCGGAAAAAGTCTATGCTTTCGATGTGGGAACTAATCAACTTGCTTGGAAACTAAGAAGTGATGAGAGGGTAATTAGCAGGGAAAATTTCAATTGCCGCAACATTAGCAAAACCGACATAAACGACAGGGTTGATATCATTGTAATTGACGTATCTTTTATTTCGCTCGAGAAAATCCTAGTTCCGGCATGCAGTATTCTAGACGGGTCTACAGATATAATATGTCTGATTAAGCCTCAATTTGAACTTAAACGTGAACAGATTGGTAAAGGTGGCATCGTCAAAGATCCCACTTTGCACACAGAAGCTATAGCAAAAATTGAAAGTCTCGGGACTCATGTTCTAATGATGGAACACATTGGGACTATGAATTCACCAATTAAGGGAGCAGCAGGCAACACTGAGTTTTTAGCTTATTTCCAGTATAACCCATAATTTAACTAGAATTTTATCCGATACTTATAACTTCTGACAATATATGTAATGTAGAGTCAGCTATTTAATGCAATCAGTGTAAGCTTCCCTATCGTCATTGATATTCGTGTTACTGAAAATCTTACTACAAGCAGTTATTTCATTGAGCGCCGTTCTGATAGGTTTCACGTCAATGGCATCCCCCATAAAATTTCACGCCATGGAACGTGGACTTCCTCCTAATACGATCTCAGGAGAATCATCATCACTAACCCTCATAAACAAATCAGGCAAGGACGTTAAAATCTATTGGATCAAATACAATGGAACCTTGCAGTCATACGGTGAACTTAAAAATGGTTCTACAAAGATTCAAAAAACTTACTCGAATTCTAGTTGGCTGATAAACAGCCTAACCGACAAGCCATTAGGCTATTTCCGTACCATCAAAGGAAACAATCTCGGTATCATCCCTAGACGGACAACGAAAGTTCCCTTCAGGACGATGCAATACACTTCTAGACCTAGTGCCGACGCGATCAAATGGCAAAAGAGTCTTAGAACTTCGCTTTTCGGACTCCTTAAGATCAATAAGCTGAACACAGGCACCCCCACCGCATCTTTGAATGCGGTCAAAACATCCACTCAAGACAAAGGAACTTATCTATTTCACGAAATGGAACTGGACAGCACTTCCAAAAGCCGAATTAAAGCCGTACTCACAGTCCCTAAAAAGATCAAAGCCCCCCACCCTGCAGTAATTGCCATTGATGGTCACAGCGGAACCAGGCACTCCTGCTACAAGGACCGTGGTTTTGCGACTTTAATGGCAGAAAAGGGTTACATCACTGTATCAACTAAGGTCAGTCAACACAGTTTACGGGAAGAAGATAAGACAATGATGGGAGAACGCTTATTGGACCTTATTCGTTGCGTTGATCTTCTTGTTTCAATGGAAGAAGTTGATCCAAAACGTATTGGGTGCGCTGGAAATTCTCTCGGCGGTGAAATGGCAATGTGGTTAGGAGCAATGGACGAAAGGATCTCAGCAACCATGAGCGCGGGCTTTCTGACAACTATGGATCAGCTTGAACAAAATCATTGTAGGTGCTGGAAATTTCCAGGAATAAGATCCCTCGTCGATTTCGCCGACATCTACTGCCTCATAGCACCAAGGCCTCTCATGTGCCAGAACGGATTGAAGGAGCGCCCTACTTGGTTCACTGTACCAATCGCAAGGAAGGCTCTAAAGGAAATTTCACCCATTTACGGTGATTTTGAAGCTATCAATAATCTTTATTTCGCACCTCACAAAGGAGGTCACGTAATCGACACCGCCTCTATGTTTGATTTCTTTGATAAACACTTTAATAATAAAATAAATTAATATAAGAGGCATCACCGTATGAGATTCTTTCAGCCAACTCGCAGTCTCATTATGGGCACAAGATTAACATTCATAATTTCATTATATTGTTCTATTTGCTCAGCCGCTGAACCAATTAATCTTGGATCAAAGAGAGAGATTTTTATAGATAATCACTTAATTGAATCGCTTGAGGGCACAGAATTGCGTCTATCTAAACCTAGGGATGAAGGACCAGTTCATAAGTTCGATATGCCCTGGGAAGGTCCATTTTGCGGTTACGCTACCGTCATTAAAGACAAAGAACGATACCTACTCTATTACCGTGGATTACCACGATCAGGTAAGGATGGAACTAACGAGGAAACCACATGCGTTGTAACTTCAAAAGATGGTCTCAATTGGCAAAGACCTAATATTTCTATCTATTTTAAAGAAAAGTACCCAGACAATAATATCATCCTGGCTAACTCAGCCCCTGTCACACATAACTTTTCCCCCTTCCTCGACACTAAGAAAGGGATCGACAATGACCATAAGTTCAAAGCGCTAGGTGGAACTGAAAGATCGGGTCTAGTCGCCTTCAGTTCAGCTGATGGATTAATATGGCGCAGATTCAACAAAGATGCCGTATTCACTAATGGCATCTTTGACTCACAGAATGTTTCTTTTTGGTCTAAGCACGAAAAATGTTATGTGTGTTATTTTCGGACATGGACAGGAGGGGGTTACAGAGGCTACAGGACGGTTAGCAGGACAACGTCTAAAGATTTTATCTCCTGGACGGACCCAGTAAAAATGACATTTGGAGATACACCTAACGAACATCTTTATACCAATCAAACGCATCCTTACTACCGTGCACCTCACATTTATCTAGGTATTGCCGCCAGATTCATGCCTGGTCGACAAGTTCTATCGACTGAAGAAGCGAATAGCCTTGGCGTTAGCCCCACATATTTTAACGATTGTTCAGACATGGTATTGCTTAGCTCCAGAGGCGGGAACACTTATCAACGAAAGTTCATGGAATCCTTTGTAAGGCCAGGGATCGGCTTAGAAAACTGGGTATCAAGGTCGAATTATCCTGCACTTAATATCGTGCAGACATCACCAACTCATATGTCATTCTATGCGAATCAAAATTACGCTCAACCAACTAGTAATGTACACCGGTACTCTCTTAGGATTGATGGGATAAGCTCAATTCATGCCGAATACGATGGAGGCGAAATGTTGACCAAACCGTTTTTATTCGAAGGCAAGCAATTGTTCATGAATTACTCTACATCTGCCGCTGGCGGACTTCGCGTGGAGATCCTTAACAAGGAAGGAAAGGCATATCAAGGATTCTCAATGAATGATTGCATTGAATCGGTAGGCAATTATATCGACGACCAAATTAAATGGAAAAGTAATAGGAATCTTAGCACTCTTAAAGGAAAAATTGTGAGACTTAGAATATTTTTAAAGGACGCGGACTTGTACTCTCTTAAGTTCAAATGAGTCGAATGAAATTAGTGCTCACTTGCGATTAAGCCTAAAGAACAAAATACCGCCGATCAGAATCATTATTGCCGTAGGAACCCACATTAGCAGAGGAGCAATAGCATCCGAGTCTCTATTATCAGCGTAAATGATTCCCAAAAAGTATAAGAATGCAACGACCATGCTAACTGCGAAACCTGATGTAGTCTCGCTCCTCTGACTAACTACCCCCAAAGGGATGCCGATCAAAGCGAAGGCAAAACATGCAACAGCAAATGAATGTCTTTTCTGGATCTCAGTTCTGATTTCGTTCTTCTTCTTTTCGCTAATAGGTTCATCTCCACTCAAACGTCGCCTCAACTCACTAGTATCTAAATTGCTCGGCTTAAGTTTTTTGGGATTATTGCGAAACGAAGACAAGTCCAGAGGTATTGTTGTTTTCTCAGCGCTAATGCCTGGAAGCAAGTTATCAAAGTCGGTGGGATCCCTTTCATTTTTTATGACTCCCTCGGCATTATTCAGTAGCAATAGTAACTGATCTTCAGCTTCATCATATTCCACCCCAGCCTCCATGGCTCTAATATAGCGTATCGGCGACTTATTCTCATCAAGCTCAACCACTTCAAGACCAAGTAATCTGTTACCATTTCTGGACTCGGCATAAATACGATAGTTGGGAAATTGATATATGGCTTTATCAGGTACGATCAAAGCTAATGGATCATCAATGGCCATATTATACAGAGTTTCTTTCATTGCGGCTTTTCCACGCGGTGCAATTTGTGTGTTGATTAAAAAGCTTAAAAAAACGAGCCCCACTGCGATTAGAAACACTGGACGACAAATCCTAAACATACTCATTCCAGACATACGGAACGATACCAATTCATTGTCAGCAGACAGCCTACCAAAGACCAGCAATACCCCAGTAAGTAAGCTCCAAGGGATAGTAAAAATCAAAGAGTACGGTAATATGTATAAAATGAATTGGAGGACAGAATTGATCGGCAAGTTCCGATCCACGAGCAACTCAAAAATCTGCTTAAATAAATTACCTAAAACAAAAATCAGGCTCAATACAATGACACCAAAGATTGTAGCAAATAGTACCTGACGCCCGATGTATCGATCGGAATGGCTAATTAATGGGCCCACAAATAAGAATAACGCTTATACGTAATTCTTCAAATGAGAGCCTTTAATTTGTTCAATAACTAGGACGCTTCTTCTGATTTTAGCTGTTCATACAGGTCAAATGCATCAGAAGCGCTCATTCCTTCATGAACGACACCCCTGACGGCCTTCATCATGGGGACCGGTGCATCTGCTTGGAATATGTTACGCCCCATATCGACTCCAGAAGCTCCCTGCGCGCAAGCATCAAAGGCCATCTGTAAAGCATCCTTCTCTGGACGCTTCTTACCACCAGCAATGACAATAGGCACTGGACAACAGCTAGTGATCGTATCAAAACCATCATCAATATGGTAACATTTTACCATATGACATCCAAGTTCTGCCATGAGCCGAGTGGCCATACGGAAGTACTTCGGTGTCCTTTCCATGGCGCGGCCGACAGCAACAACTCCCATCACTGCGATCCCGTATCTTGCAGCCGCATCAATGAGATTAGTTAAGTTTTGCAATGATTGCCGCTCATGTTGGCTACCTATGAAAACCTGAACAGCAAGCACTGATGCATTCAACCTTATCGCTTCATCAATATCTACTGCTAAATGTTCATTCGAGAGCGGCTCATAGCCAGGACGAGCTAATTTCGCAGGCTGACCACCTATCTCCCCTTCCCACTCATCAATAGTGCTAACCATGCTAGTGCCTCCTGAGGCTCTTAGGGCGATGGCCTTTTGAGTTGAAGCGGGGATAATTGATCTTTGTATTCCTCGTGTGAGCATCAAGCAATCACAATAAGGCTCAAGAGGAAGAATGGTCTGATCGACTCTTTCCAATCCAGTAGTCGGCCCCATAAAATACCCATGGTCGAATGCGAGCATAATTGTTCTTCCTGATACAGGGTTAAATATATGCGCGAGTCTATTCTGGAGGCCCCAATCATATTGATGGGATCCCTTTAAGAAAAAGTTAGGAGCAGTTTGAGGTGTGTCTGTAAAATACTCCTTCTGCTTTTGTTCTGTGTTTCCGTCTAAGTCAGCCATTGTTTTCTAATGTTTTGATTTGTTTTGTGTAATTAATTGTTAGCAAATTCTGCCATCGCTCTAAAAATAATAGCGATCGAACAGGCCCCAGCATCTGGATGGCCTATTGATTTCTCTCCCAGCGTCTTTGCCCTTCCCATCGTCGCAATTAAATCTCTGCTTTTATCTCTACCTGATTCTGCCGCTGATGCAACGGCTTCTAGTGCCTCATTGATAGGTAAATTCTTAGAAACTAAAGACTCTTTTGCTGCTGGATCTAAAGCATCAATCATTGTTTTATCTCCGGGAGAAGCTCCTCCCCTAGCCTGGACTCCCGCGTTCGCAGCAACTAAAAAATCGGAAAGTGAGGATGAATCAAATGCCAGCTTTCCATCAAGGGCTTTTGCTCCGCTCCGAAAAAGTGTACCAAAAAGAGCCCCCGAAGCTCCCCCCATAGAGCTCATCATTGCCATGCCTGTCGCGTTGAAAATTGATTTAATGTCAGAAAATGATTCACTTTCGAGCTTCTCTAAGACAGCAGTCATCCCCCTCTGCATACCTAAACCATGATCACCATCACCAAGATTCCTGTCAGCATCCGTAAGTATCGGTTCGGCTTCGATGATTTTGCCAGCAAGGAGCTTCACCATTTCTAGTGATTCTGAAGCATCTAATGATTCTTTGGCCATTAATAATCGGCAATAAAATTTAAAGTTTTGTATAGCACACTGACTCACAAGGAAGGTCCCAATATCCCTTAAGTTCATCATTAAGTTTTGTCACGCTGAACGAAATTCCAGACATTTCCTGACAAGTCACTAAGGGCCCAACGATCGTATCATAAACACGAATCCCGCGCTCATTAAGGTATTCCTTGGCCTTCCTGAGACAAATCAAGCATTCCATCATCGTTGTGGCTCCTAAACTATTCACAAACAGTAGGATTTCATCACCTTCTTTGAGTTCGTCCACTTCTGAATCCTCAGCAAAGTCTTTAAAAATAAAGTCCAACATTTGCGGAGTCAAATCATCAGCTGTTGTCATTGGTATTTCAGAAACGCCCGGTTCACCGTGAATTCCCATGCCCAAACCTATGAGTGCCTCGTCAATTTCGAAGGTAGGTTTTCCAGTCGCAGGTATTGAACCAGGTGACATTGAAACGCCCACTGATCTTGTGTGTAGAACAGCTAA